>JBOFGY010000112.1:0-13706 GCA_051649365.1 Trueperaceae bacterium | reverse complement strand
TGTCTAGCCTGCCTCGTTTTACCAAGCCTGCGTTATACTTAGCCCAGTTACGAACACGGTTCTGTTCCTTCTTCGCTTGTCTCATCAACTGCCAAGAATACCTCAGCCGTGTTCGTGGCTATTTTTGCAACAACGCCCTTTTGAGCATAAAGTGAGGGGAACCCTGTCTTTATCTGTTAAACTCTTGAAAATATGTCCAAAACCAGTGTTATTTACATTGACGGCTTCAACCTCTATTATGGCGCACTCAAAAACAGTTCGGAAAAGTGGTTAGACCTCAATCGGTATTTCAAGTTTTTACGTCAAGATGATGACCTTAAACTTATAACTGAAGTTACGCAGTCCTCAAAAAGGTTGCTATTTCATCAGTTGTAACTGTGAGTTTACGAGAGATGCACCTGCGCCTGAGTTTGTAGTGCGAGGCTTTGTATTTGGTTTTAAGGCTGTCCAAGAAGAGGAAAGCAAATAAACCCGCCGTGAGATGACGGCGGTAAGCGGTGAGGGAACGTCACTGGCAACCTTGCCAACCACATTCTTGCTTGAGCACGTGAACGACTTCTTCGATGGGTGTGTGTAGCTTGTAGAGGTCACGCACTTTTTGGCGGGTTAGTTCCACATTACTCGAGACAAAATACTGTGCAGCATGCCTGTAAACCACCACAGGAATCTTGCCTTCGAGACAGCCTTGGGCAGACCCGTAAGGAATACCATTGTGAATCTTTTTCAAAGGTTTGCCACAAGCTTGCGGTTCTTCTTGAGCCTCGTGACAAAATGCCAGTTGTAGCTAAGGATGTGCTGCATGAAAGCTCTGGAACCATCGTAGGCATCACACAGCACATACTCAGGCTTGAGTTTCAGCACATCGTGGGCAAAGGCAAGAAGTTTCATCGCCAAGTCAAGTTTGCTCACCCCCTTGCCCCTGTAGATGTGAAAGCCTATCGGTACACAGCGTTTGCCATCACTCCAACACAGCAACACGATATTGAGTCCATACACATAATTCCCTGTCTTGCTATCCCTGAGTTTGAAGATAGCTTTTAAGCCTTGCGTGTACTTCTCCAGGTTCCAGGTCGAAAATCCGCAAGCACTCCTCACCTAGCTATAGACAGGATTTTCGACCTGGAAAGGTGTCATCCAGAATTAAATAGCCACTGCCACCACAGACTCTCTGAACGAGAAGGGCGAGAAGCCGCAGCTAGTGACCACTTTTGTGTAGGCTACGGGTGAAAAAGTCGTGGGAGACTCCTTCGCCAACGTCTGCAAAACTCAAGGCAGAGTTGTTCGTTTGCGGCGGTGACTAACGCATGGACATACTGGGAAATCAGTGCTAGATTCATCTTTGTGCCTCCTGTGCAACGAGAGACCCTATTTTATTGACCTTTTCTTATCGTTTTATGGGCTGCGTAACTTCAGTTTTAGAGACACTTACGCACGTCCTTACGGTTCTTCAGTAATGTACGAGCCTAATAAACTTCTCGTAATGGGTGGTGGTCCAGAGGGCAGTGTCACCAATACGGCAACAACTGTGAGTTTAGGCAGCACTGTAACAGCCACAAACACCATGAGTTCAGCACGCAAAAATCTCAATGCCACTCTTCTTGCTGATGGGAAAGTGTTTGTGAATGGGGGCAACACGAGTGGTGCAAATTTTGATGACACCACGTCGGTGTACACGACAGAAACTTGGAATCCGTCTGATGGGAGTTGGACGCTCGGCGTTTCAGCACAAAAACCTCGCAACTATCACTCCGTTTCCCTGCTGTTACCGGATGCAACAGTGTGGACAGCAGGTGGTGGTGGTTGTGCGGTAATACAACCAAGAGCGCGTAATCAACTTAATGCAGAACTTTACTATCCTCCCTATCTTTTTAAGACAGATAGCTCTGGGTTATTGGCAACCTGACCAAGAATTACAGCAGCAACAAGTAATATACTCGAAGAGTGGCTCGAGCCTATCTGTGAAATCTCCTGCTAATGCTAACGCAGCGCCGCCAGGCTACTACATGCTTTTTGTTATCAATACGAGCGGAGTACCTTCGGTAGCAAGAATCATCACGGTTCAGTAACAGCTTAATTTTTGGTCTGAATAATGTTTAGTTTAAGTGCGAAGCTTGTCTTCTCACTTAGACTTTTTTCTTGCCCGAGGTTGTGTCCGTAAAAGGATTATGTTCTTTAGCGTCGGGCAACTGACTTGGTTTAAGCCAATCTAGACCGCCCAAGTCATCGTCCTCTTGCCAGTTCTCGAGTCCTGAAGCTCCGAAACCGAGTGTAGAGTTTTTGGGTCGTGTGGCTTTAGGTGTAGTTGGTGTGGCTGCTTTTGCAGTTTTTACGTCAGGTGTCGTAACATCTTCCTCAAAGCGAGCAATGGTCGAGGATGAAATAATCATGTCATCCGTAAATGTTGCGCTTGAAGCTACGTCCCGGGCAGCAGTAAAAGGATTCGCAGGTTTTTTTGGTTCAGACATTGGTGTTCCTTCTCCGAGTAACGGTGTCGTTTGTGTTGAAGGTGGCTGGGGTTTGGATTGATTAGGCAAAGGATGACTGTGCGAAGGTTGTTGACTAGGCAAAGGTTGATTAGCAACAGGCTGTTTAAGGACAGGTTGGTTAGGTGACAGTAGTTGTGCCGGCACAGACGAAGAATTTATTTGCACCGAGGGAGACTGCTGCGCGGGAAACTTTTGAGAAGAGGTGCCTTGCTGTTGGTTGCTAGTGTTCGATTGAGCAGCTTGTGTTGTGGTGGGTTGAGGAATTACGCCTCGAGGTATTGCGCCTTGAGTGATTGTAGGCGGTTTGGGCAAAGGGATATGAGTTTGCGACTTGCTGCTAGGGTATGGCGTGTTGGTTTGTACATTATTTATTTCTTCTAGAGTTGGTTTTTGCCCTTCGGCTTGGATTGGATGTGTTGGTGTACTGCCTCGTAAATCATCGAGCGAAGGTTCAACCATGACCTCGAGCGGTGGCGTCAACTTAATAGCAGTGCGGTCTGCGCCAATCATCGTTTTGGCACGCTCGGCAGCCATTTGTTGTCCGGGTGTTAGGGGGAGTGGTACGGATGGCGGCAGCGGTTCCACATCTTCGACAAGGGTCTTAAGCACGCGCCCACGGGGTTTTAGTGGGTCAGGGCGATAAGGTCCAGGATGTGTTGAAGACGGCAGAAGTGGTTCGGTGGTTGGTGGTGCAGCCTCAATGGTTTTCGCACGTGGTGCAAAGCGCAACATAATCCCCGTGACGGCAAGTAAAATGCCAGCTAACATAACAAAAATCCAAGGATTCGCACCACTTCTCGTGCGGGTGATGGGTGGCAACACGCCTGAAGCTAAGGCGCGGTATTGCGTCTCGAGACTCGGTGCAATCACGTCTAGAGCCGCAGGAACTTGGGTCTCACTTGAGTAGGCCCAAGGCGACCTCGTGCGACTGAGTGGCATCCAGCCCGTGTTATTAAAGCCGGTATAACTTCCTACGACACCATAGGCATCAAATTGTTTTGGCCTTGGCAAAGTACTGTTGACAATAATGGTATTTCCTTGTGTTGTTACAGTACTCTGAAATCTAGCGGTGACATCTTGCCAGCCTCTTGGGGTAGCTTCAAATATTTGCAAAGCGTCCCCGCTAAGCTTGAAGGCGTAGTTCCAGGTTGCGCCACTGGGTAGGCGCATTCCAGAACCAGGTAACAAGGCTGTATGACCTGAGCCAGTTCTATCATCAACATAAAGTTCGATGATGGGAAAGGTAAACCCGTGACGCAATTTAAAAGGATTACTGAGCGAGTTAAAACTGAGACTAAACGTTAAGGTTTCTGCGTCATAAATCTCGAGTTGTGTAACGTCAAGTGCGCCTTGAGGTCGTCCAACGGCAGCGGTAGGTTGAAACACGGTGCCATCCCCGAGATCGCCTGTAGGGTCGGTAAGGGTGAGTAGGGCAGCGAGGGCTAGTGTAAGCATAGGTGTCCTTGTAAGAAGCGATGAGGTAAAAAAAGTTGAAGATGTGCAGAGCCAGACGACAAGATGAAGCGTGAAGACGTAGAGGAAATCAACATGGCGTGTCCTTTAAGAAACAGGTACTTTAACTTTGCGAACATCGGTTTTTCTAATGTCTTGGTGAAGAGCTTTGGCAAGATTGATAATCTCGAGGGCAAGCGCGTCCGAATCGTGTTGGGCGTGGGGCCCACGACTGAGAAGGGGTAACTGCTCAAGTTTAATGTCGGTGCGTGCAAAGGCGGTTTCGTTCAACGTCACAACCATGGCCTTCTCTTGGCGATACCGCTCGAGTCGTGTGTTATCTACGGGTGTGCTATTTACAACCACAATATCAGGATAGCAGCCTAAATGATTGAAAATAGCTTTGACATGTTCAAAAGCGTCAAAACCGTCCGTTTCACCCGCTTCGGTCATAATGTTACAGACATAGACGACTTTGGCTTGGGTGGAATTAATCGCCCGTCGTGTGGCGGGAATGAGCAGGGGTGGCAAGGTGCTTGTAAACAAGCTACCTGGTCCTAACACGATAAGATCTGCGCTTAAAATATCTTGAATCACTTCGGGCGTTGGACTCGGTTGGCTCGGTTCGATGCTGATTTTTTGAACTGCGCCTGGCACGCTTCTAACATTGCTTTCGCCGGTTACTTTTTCACCTGAGCTTTTATAAGCCGTAAGTGATACCGCTTCGGGAGTGACAGGATAAACCGCACCTGTAAGATTAAGAATGCGGTTAAGGGTTTGAATAGCTTTACCGAAATCGCCTTCCACTTCGGTGAGTGTCGTAATCATGAGGTTGCCAAAGGTATGCCCCATGAGTTCATTGCCGCGTTGAAAGCGGTACTCGAGCAAGCGACTTACTTCCGATTCATTATCGGAGAGGGCGGCTAAACAATCACTAAGGTCGCCGGGTGCTGGCATATTAAACGCGGTACGTAGTCGTCCGGAAGAGCCACCATCATCGCTGACAGTTACTACGCCTGTAACGTTCGACGTGTAGTGGCGCAAGCCGCGTAGCAGCGTAGACAAACCACTCCCACCACCAATGGCAACAATCCGTGGCCCCTTGGCAAGTGTGAGGCGTTCGTGGAGAACGAGCGCGGCTTCGCGTGGGCGGGGCATCCAATTGGAGAGTAGAGAGCGGTTGAGCCGTGCCACGGCCGAAATTGCAATGCCAATGCCTAACAGGGCAATAAATAAAGAGAGCCACCCGCCGTAGTTGCGCCAGGTATCACCAACTAAGACTTCTTCAATGGGTGCAGAAATGACTTGCCGATCCGTGCGGAGAATCCAGAGAACGCCACTCATGACCCCGACGATTAAAATAATTGTGCCAGCAATAGCGACAGAGACATGGCGTTTTACACCCATCCCAGGTGTTAACCATAAGCGCATCATGTGAAACTGCTTCATTCGTTCTCTCACACAGCACCTTGCTTTGTTTTTATTTCTTTGCCCTTAGGTTGTTCGTCCTTGTGGGGTTGGTGTTCTGCTAATCCTAAGGCAACATCGCGGTGTTCTACACCTGTTGTAAATGAGTCGGCTAAGTCGTGGCTGAGTCTTTCGGCTACAGCGACGGAACGGTGCTGCCCGCCCGTGCAACCTACCGCAATAGTGTAGCTCGAGCGTCCCGTGCCTTGGGCCATACCCGTAATATGACGCACGAATTCGCGCATTTTGCTGTAGAACTCGAGCGTACTTGGTGTAAAGACAAAGGCTTGCACACGCTCATCACGTCCGTCAATGACGCGCAGTTCGGGAACATAAAACGGATTAGGCAGCGCGCGAAGGTCAAACACATTATCAGCATCGGTAGGAACACCATGCTTAAACCCAAACGAAACAAAACGCAAACGGAAATGACTTGCTTTGCCAAAGTGTTCCCAGAGCTTTTCAGTGAGTTCACGGCTCGAGGTTCTCGAGGTGTCAAAAACAATGTCCGCTTGTGCGCGCAAAGCACTCAGTGTAGCGCGCTCTGTAGTAATATCTGTTGAAAGGGGAGCCTCGCCCATGGGGTGGGTGCGCCGCGTAAAGTTATAACGTTTGACGAGTACGTCATCGGCAGCATCTAAAAAGATGATTTCAGGTTTGACACCCCCACCGCGCAGGAGTTGCAAACTACTCTCGGCTTCATTAAGAAAGGCCCGCGTCCGAACATCTACACCGATAGCAATACGGTGTTGCCTGGCAAGTGTCGCCTGCCGAACAAGATTGGGCCACAAGCTAGGTGGGATATTATCCACTGTATAAAAGCCGATGTCCTCGAGGGCGTGGAGGGCAGTGGTTTTACCCGCGCCACTTAAGCCTGTCAGGATGACACAACGCCTAGAAGTATCGGTTGAAGAAGGTAGTGAAGTGGGCATGCTCGAGTCTGCGCTCATTGTCGCTTACGATAATACGCAATTTTGAGGACGAGGTGATGGGGTTCATTACGTTCACATGGTTTTGTAATGCGTAAAGCATGCAGCTTAATCCTTGCTCGATCTTCTGTTTCCGCTTTGTGCCTCGTCTTGCCTCCGACAAAAGTTGCTATTGCTTTTTTTCGCAAACCCGTATGCTGTGCAGCATGGACTGGATGACTTTACTCGCTATCATTATCTTCACGGTTACGTTTTTAGTGGCTTTAGCAGGCATTATTCTTCCCCTTTTGCCCGGTGTGCCGATTGTTGCCTTAGGTACGCTTTTAGCTGCCTGGCTTATTGGTTTCTCTGAGTTTGGCACGACACCCCTGGTTATTGTTTTGTGTTTGACCGCATTGTCACTCGTTCTCGATTACGTCGCAGGGGCGTTAGGAGCCCAAAAGTACGGAGCGAGTCGCTCGGGGATTTGGGGCAGCGTCATCGGTTCCCTTGTAGGCTTATTCTTTTTTCCACCGTTTGGGTTTTTGATTGGTGCGTTGGCAGGTGCGGTTATTGCTGAGATGCTGATTGGCCGAAAACTCGAGGAAGCTATCAGGTCTGGCTTTGGGGTTCTTGTCGGTACATTCGGTGGAATTATTGCAAAAATCTTTATTATCTTTGCTATTGCTATTGTGGCTTTTCCAAGACTTCTCTAACTCAAGACTTTCCTAAGGAATCACATGTGTGAGCTTTGCAAAGTAGTCCTAGCAACTCTAGCAACTAACAAGCGTAATCCGTTCCTATACTTGCCTTTATAGTTGACCGTTAATTTAGGCTCATGTATAATTCATTTTAACTGGCTAGTTGGGAAAAAGAAATGGGTTGGATGGCTAGTATTTGAATTGGGAGAAAAATTATGTTCAATGCACTACGTTATGTAGTTTTATTTGTTTTTCTCTTGTTTTTAGGAGCCTGTTCAGAATTCGGCATGAAAACAGATATTGCTGTCAACGAGGACAGCATCTTGAGTGTGGATGAAGCCGTTATTAACCCAGGTGAGGCAGATGTCGAGACGATTGCAGCTCAGGGATTACCCGCAGAAATTTACGACGCGAATGCATACAATGATACAGCCTATCTTTTTTTAAGGAATAGTGATGAGATTCACTGGGAGAACCTAGCTGCGGGTACTTACAATATCTATGCTTGGGTTCGCGGACAGCTCTATGGTGATGAAGCTCCTAAAATGACCATTGCCGTTGGCTCACAAGCCTTGACGCAATCGGTTGAATCTACAACTTATCAACAGATTTTCTTTGGTACGGTTACAGTGGATGAAGGCGATAGAGTCACAGGAAGATTTATCAATGATGCCTGGGGAGGGACAGCCAGCACCGACCGTAACCTCATTCTCTCACATATTTGGTGTGAACCTACTACAAGTTCTAAACCTCCTCCAACTGCGCCAGAACCAGCACCTACTGAGCCAGTCCCCACATCTCCTGATAGGGGTACAGAAACCTCAGTGACTATCAACTATGCCGCGAGTAATGACGTTTTTCCAAATCCAGAACGTGGATTTTTCGTGCAACGTTCTGGCTGGGATAGAGTACTCAATCCTGATTGGGAAGATCTGAGTTTTGAGACCCTACAGCAAGCACGTCAAAATGGCTATAGTCTCGTGCGTGTCTATTATATGATTCCCGAATTCAAAGGTGGTTCGTTCTCTCAAGAGTTTTTAGATACTTTTGCTACGCAATTAGACCATGCTAGGCAGGTGGGGGTAAAACTTATTCCACTCTTTTCTTATAGCTGGCCTAAAGATAATGATTACGCCAACCATCCTGAACAATTCGAGAATCAGGATGCTTCTGTCGAAGATGTCACGCGCCATTTGGATCAGCTCAAGCCAATTATTCAAGAGAACGCAGATGTGATTGCAATGTGGGATGGAGGGTTTATTGGCCCTTGGGGTGAGTGGCACACGTCAACTAACGGATTAGTTGGTTCAACCATTGGTAGTGAAGTGAACGATAAAACAAGAGCTGTTGTTAATAAATTGCTCGAGGTAGTTCCAAGTAATCGCATGATCACATTGCGATACTCTCGCCACAAACAACAGCTTACGGGCAATACCCCACTCAGCGAAGAGGAAGCTTACAGTGGTCAAGCTCGAGCTCGACTTGGCGCAAAAAACGATTGTTTTCTCGCTTCCAAAAGTAATTGGGGAACGTATCTACCTGATGATGACGTGAGTGTTCAAGCCTATAAAGATTTTTTGCATCAAGACAATTTGTTTTTGCCGCAACAAGGTGAAACGTGTAACGTTAATGAAGAAGCTCAACCTTATATTAGCTGTGACAATGCCCTGGCAGAACTCGAGTACATGCGTTACAGTGCCTTAAATAGTGACTATCACAAGGATGTTTTACAAGGTTGGAAAGATGGTGGTTGCTATGAAACGATCGCTAAGCGATTTGGTTACCGCTTTGAATTGGTGCGTTCAAGCCTGCCTGAAACAGTGAATAAGACCCAAACCTTAAATGCTAGCCTCGACATAAAGAATGTGGGTTTCGCTAGCCCGTATAACCCAAGAGCTCTCGAGATTATCCTCAGGAATGAGCAGAACGGCCAGGTTTTCCCTATCGTCTTAAATGCAGGAGACCTTAGCGTATCCAATGCTAATCATGATCCGCGTTTTTGGAAACCAAATACAACGACAACGCTAAATATTTCAGTGGCACTACCCGAGACCATAGAACCTGGTCGTTATGAAATGCTACTTTCTTTGCCAGACCCTACTTCTGCACTTCGTAATCGTCCTGAATATGCTATCAGGTTAGCAAATCAGGATGTTTGGGAAGAAAACACTGGCTATAACAAACTGCTTCACAGTTTGACAATTAACCCATAATTGTTGAGAAGTGGTAGTGGAGACTCATCCACTACCACTTTCCACTTTTCATTTCCTCTGGTATGCTTCTCGAGGCATGAAACATTTTGCGAAATCCCTAGATTGAGCAATCTAAGTGGCTACAGGATAAAGAGCCTGTAACTTCGCAAAATATCTATTTTGTTCTATTTGTTGAACCTCGAGCTCGACCAGGGTAAGGTTTCAAGATAGACACGACTTTCAAGGAGACCTAATGGACCCTATAATGTTTGATCTTGGCCCAATCGATATTCGTTGGTACGGGTTTTTGATCGCACTTGGTGTATTAATCGGCTCAATTTGGGCCACGCGCAGTGCTGAAAAGCGCGGACTCGACCCCGAAAAACTGCTCGACATGGCCGTTTGGCTCGTGATCGCAGGGATTATTGGCGCAAGGCTTATTTATGTAATCACGAGTCCCAGTGCCTTTTTCGGTCCCAGTGGCAACCCTATTTCTGCACTCTATGTTTGGGAAGGTGGCATTAGTATTCATGGTGGCATCCTCGGCATTATGATTGCGACTTGGCTATATTGCCGTCGTTACAAACTGAACATGTGGGCGTATCTCGATACGATGATTCCGGTAGGTGCGCTTGGTGTGATTGGTGGACGCATTGGTAACTTTATGAACGGTACTGACACAGGTGGCCGTTTAACGACATTGCCGATTGGCTTTACGTATCCTGAAGAAGGTACCAAAACCTTTGGTGCTATTGGTGAATTTATTTTTAGTCACAACTTATGGGCCTACAGACCGCCCATGTGTAACACCATCCCCGCTGGTGAAGCGTGTGTAGTTCATAACACACCGTTTTACGGCGTTATCATTGGTATTATTTTAGTTTTTGTATGTATTTGGGCGTTGCGGCGTAGTCGTACACCTGGTTTTGCGTTTTGGCAATTCATCTTGTGGTACTCCATTCTTAGAAGTGTGCTCGAGGAACCCTTCCGTGATAACGGCAATCTTACTTGGCATGTGTATCAAAACGATGCAGTTGGAATTGGATTTTTTACACTAACGCAGCTTGCGAGTATTCCGATTATCCTCATATGTATTTATATGCTTATCACGATGGACCCTGAGCAACTCGAGAAAAAAGAACGTCTCGCGCTCAAAGCTCGAGGAAGATAAAAAAAACAGGCTGGGAGTTAGGGATTTAGGATTCCTCAACTCCCGACTACCAACGTCTGGATTCAAGGTGGGTTCACAATGTTATTCTCTGTCGTTATTCTCGCAGCCGGTCAAGGCACGCGGATGAAATCGAAGTTGCCTAAAGTTCTGCATGAAGCCGCAGGTCGTCCACTTGTAGAACACGTGGTTCGTGCCGTTGCACCTCTCAAACCTACCAGAACAGTTATCGTGATTGGTCACGCTGCCGAGCACGTTCGCGGACGAATGAAGCAGCATCCTGTCGAGTTTGCCTTACAAGAAAAACAACTCGGTACAGGTCATGCCTTGTTACAAACGGAGGCTGCGCTGCAAGCCTTGCAAGGGGATGTCATGGTATTAAATGGGGACGGGCCACTGCTGAAAACAGAAACCCTGGCGCGACTGCTCGAGACCCAACAAAACCAGACTGGTATGTCCCTTATAACCTGCAATGTTTCTAATCCTACAGGTCTAGGGCGCATTGTGCGGGATGACAACGGTGACATCCAAAATATCATAGAAGAAAAGGACACGACTCTTGAACAGAAAAAAATTACCGAGATCAATCCTGGTATTTATATTTTTGACAAGACTGTGTTTGAAAAGGTCAAAACACTAGGCAACAACAACAAAGCAGGCGAATATTACATCACTGATTTGCCAGGTCGCTACTTGGCGGCAGGACAAGGTGTTCGTGGTGTCCTCGTAAATGATGAAACCGAAGTCCTAGGCGTGAATGACCGTAAACACTTAGCGCAGATCGAAAAAATTTTGCAAGACCGCATTCGGGAAAAGTGGTTGGTTGCAGGTGTAACCATGATTGCGCCCGAGACGAATTTTATCGAGGACACAGTTGAGCTTGCTCCTGATGTGGTGCTCGAGCCTGGTGTTGTCTTAAAAGGTCAAACAAGGGTAGGGGAGGGTGCTTGGGTCGGGGCATATAGCTATCTCACGAATGTCACGCTTGCACCCCAAACACACCTCCCTCCTCATACTGTCAGACATGACGATTAAATTTTTGCTATGTTGAGTAGGTATTCTAAAATCATACGGATTTGTTTTGCTTCAGTAAACAATCAACACACGTCTAAAAAGGTGTAGATTGAGTTTTAGAATACGTTTTGAGAAAATAAAGTTCTTGTTATGAAACTAAAACCTGTCAGACGTGAAAAATTGCGCTGTTGAGCAGTGGTTGCTGCGCTTAGACTACGTATATAGACCGAGTTCAGCGTTGGCTGTGCTCACAAAAATTCTGGGGATGTATGTGGTGAGATAGGACAAAGCTATGAACATGGCAACAAAAACACGTTTTAGTGACATGGTTCTGGAAAATCGGCAGATTTCTATGTCTGCCAAAGGACTTTTTCTGACATTAGGTTATTTAGGGAATAGTTGCACCCTCGAGCAACTTAAAGGAATGTGTTCCAATCCGGAAAGTGAGTTGCACCAAATTCTCGAGGAACTGCGCCAAGTCGAGTACATCAGCCTCGAGGATGGCCGCATCAATGTAAAAGCCCCCTCGTCGTTTGGTGTTGGAGACTAAATGGAAACTTTAGTAGGTTGGTCTACTAGGCGATCGTCTAGCTGCTGATTTTAGAAAACAAACGGTTGACCAAGCTACATTTAACTGGTATATGTCAAAAATTCCACAAACTTGTTTACACATTCACGTATACATTAGAGAACAAATGCTACTGGGGAAAGTGCGTGAACCCCACGTGTCTTAAAGCTATTATGAATGTTCCTGACCGTCTAAATCATCGTCGTCGCGTCGTGTACGCCGCGCTAAGGAAAACCTTAGCGCGAGACCAGCGTATTCCAAAGCTCTTTATCTTCTGGGAGCGTGCCTTTGCAAAGCTCGAGCACTTCGTGTTGTCTCCTTATCTTGACCAGGCTGCTAACCGAGGGCTTCTTAACGAGCAAGAGAAGCGTGACCTAACCCGTGCCCTGATGCACTTTATGTCTTATTCCTTCGAGGACTTGCCCCCGTTTCCAGAAGAATTTGTTAATTTCAAGCCGAAGCCTGTGACGCTCGTTCCCACTTCAGATACGGCAGGGTTAGATACTCCAGTACCCCTCGCTCCCTCTAGTGGTGTGGTGTCAACCTATACATTGCCAGCCCTAAGTTCAAGTGTGCCATCACAGCTTACGCCACACGATCTCGTTTTTAGGGAAGTACTAGCCCTCGAGCTCAAACTGTTACAAACAACGGGTCATCGTCCTGAAGCTATCCAGGCATTTGTGATAAAAGCAACGCGCCCAATGGACTTGCCTTTGGTAGAGCCACTTTTGCAAATTTGGTCTCGAGATAATTATAAGCTCGAGGCCTTGTCGCCTATCTCCGACCCTTTAACGATGCAGTCCTTGATTCAAATTTTTTACTTAGCGGCTTGTGAAGCTGCGATAACACCAGTCCTACGCCCAGGAAATGACTCTGGGAACGACCAAGGCACTGTAACAATGACGGACAAGGAAAGAGCAACAACCCCAATGCCTGAGAACACAGCACGGGTTTCTAATTCCAAATCAGAACAAACCTTCAAAAGCACCCTACCTAAAAAACGCCCTTCACTCATTGAGCAAATTCCGCCGTTGGAGATACCAGAGATTGTTCGTTAAGCTTTCCGCAGCATAGAAAGTGGAAGGAGGTTAAAGGCAAAGGTATACGTGAAATGTAAGGCGGAATCACAACGTTTTACCTTTCACGCCTCACATTTTTGCTTTTAATACCAATTCTCTGGTTAAGTGACTCGAGTCGGAGTGTGTCCATTTCTACTCGCTCCGCTCGGGCGGTTAAGTGATTTGAGTCACTTAACCGCCGAAACGGTATAAGCTCTCTATTTTTTGCTCTCTGCTCTCAGCTTTCCTAATTTGGTATGGTAAGGCAGGATTTAATAAAAGGAGTCCACCATGTCCAACATAGACCACGCTACCTTGCTCGAACAGGATAAAACCATGCTTCACCCCATGCATCACCCTACTATTCATCATGACCCTTTAGTGGTGAAGCATGCTGAAGGCGTTTGGCTCCACACCACCGATGGGCGCAGATTGCTTGACGGACTTGGTGGGCTTTGGAATGTGAATGTTGGTTTTGGTCGGAAAGAACTAGCTGAAACAGCTTACAAGCAAATGCTCGAGGTGGCTTATTGCAATAACTACGCGAGCATGAGCAACATCCCTGCGATTGAGCTGGCCCATAAGTTGTCTGGCTACGCCTACGAAGGACTTAATACAACCTATTTTACTTCCGGTGGTGCCGAAGCGAATGAAAGTGCGTTTAAGACGGCGCGTTACTACTGGAAGCGTCT
>JBOFGY010000111.1:0-10909 GCA_051649365.1 Trueperaceae bacterium | reverse complement strand
GGCAAAATACGTCAGCGTGTAGTTCACCTGGCTCACCAGCAAAAACTGGCAGTAATCCCCTCGTTTCACTAAGCCTTTCATAGCTTAGTTTACAACCTGGAACCCGTCCTCTTCGACTTGCTGCGTAAGTCCTGTGCTGAATCATGCGTTTGAAGTTTATCCAAGTACACTGACTTCATTATGACCCATGAAGAAGCACTCGAGCTTTTGCGTCCTGCTGACTTCGTTAAAGGAAAAACCTGGGCAGATTTGGGTGCGGGAACGGGTACATTTACAAAAGCTTTAGCAGAGTTGTTAGGAAAAGACGGCCTAGTTCACGCTGTTGATAAAGACAAACGAGCCTTAAATGAGTTACGAGACTCAGGGCTCGAGGTTGCCCCTATCACCATGCATCACCAAGATTTTACAAAACCTCTGAGCCTAGAAAACCTCGATGGTATTTTGATGACGAACGCTCTCCATTTTGTCAGAGGCCAAGCAGCTTTGCTAAATCGTCTCAAGTTACACCTGAAATCTACAGGGAAATTTGTTGTCATTGAATACAATATTGCGCGGGCGAACCCCTGGGTGCCGTTTCCTATATCTTTTGAAAGATTAAAGACATTGGCCGCTGAAGTTGGTTTTCAAAAACCTGTGAAGCTCATGACAAAACCCTCGAGATACCACCGTGAAATGTATGTCGCTAGTGTAAAGATGTAGTAGATGTCTTGTACCAATCACTCACCGCGAAAATAATTGCGAATGACTTCTTGATACTCGAGCGGTATCCGCCCTTCCGTAAGAGCTTCTTCCTCTGCACGACTAAACGTGCTAGGCGCATTAGTTTCTGGGAAAGCTGTTCCTTCACTTTCTCCTGGTAGGCGCACTGTGCCAGCAGTATTACTGGCACTTTCTGTAACTTGTCCTTCTAAAAATTCTGGGCTTTGTTGTGACGTGCCGATGTCGTCTGAATCTTGGGCAACAGGTGTGCCAGGCAAATTCCCTGCACCATCTGCATTCTGTCCTGAATCACTTTCACTGCGTCCCTCACCCTCAGCGTTAGCACTTTGCCCACCACCGCCCTGCTGACCTTCTTCGCCTTCATTTCCTTCGGTAGGTGGTTCACTCCCTTCTTGATTGGCTTCAGTATTTTGTTGGCTTGTACTTTGCTGCTGTTCAGATGTTCCACTCTGATTTTCAGGTTGTTCGTTTGCGCCTGCTCCTTCGTTTTGCCCTCCTTCGCTTTGCTGGGCCTGTTGCTCAGTTTGGCTTTGGGTCTCTTCACCTTCGCCCTGCTGTGTCTGCTCTTGCTGTGCCTGCTCTTGCTGTGCTCGCTCCCCTTCACTTTGACTTGCTTGTGAAAACGGGTTTGTTGGCTCACTGCGAGGTTGCTCACTGCGAGGTTGCTCACTGCGAGGTTGGCTCGAGCTGTCCTGGTTACCTGAGGTTGCCCTTTGACTTTGCGGCATCACTGAACTTAGGTCGGTGTCAACATCCGTGGAGGGTGGTTGTTGCTGTTTGAGATTATCTAAAAATTCTCCAAGAGCTTCTTCGTCAGCGGTTTGATTATTTGGGTTGCCACTACCTGTGTTGCTCGAGCCTTCAAGCCCAGAGGTGTCCGCTTCGCGGGGGCTTGTTGCTGGTGAAGTGCTTGATGTGTTTGCCTCAGGTTGATTTGGACGTTGTGGGTTGGGTTGCTCGGGAGTTGCGGGTGCGTTCGGGGTATTCGTGTTAGTTGTTGGGGGGCGCGCTGTGAGCGTAGTGGGTAGTGCGTTTAATTTCGGAATAAGAGGCAAGAATGCGAAGCCAAGGGCGACCACGAGGGGAGGCAACCACCAGGCTTGATACGTGGGCGGTGTAAGCTGGGCAGCAGACTCGAGCGCGCGTTTCTGTACGGTGGTTGCAAAGCCAAAGCTGTCTTGTTGTGCTTTCTCTCGCTGTACTCGTTCTTGTTGTGCTTTCTCGAGTGCAGTTTCATAACTCAAGCCACTGCGCTCCCGAATCCAAGCAAGAGACCAAGCTTTCATGGAACGTTCTACCAGGAAGCCTGCCACAAATGCGCCCGCTACAAACGCGAAAGCAATGCCGCCAAGATGCCACACGAGTGGTACGCGCACGAGCCACAACACGAACGACACCGTGAGTGCGGCTAGACTCGAGATCATAAGCCTAAAAAACCATAAACGCTGCTTAGCGAGTTGGTCGTGCAGGTCAAGGGTCGTGCGAGTTGGTATGACCTTTTCGGGTCTGCGTCGTTGACTGGGTTGAATCATAGTGACCTTTGAATCATAGTGACCTGAATGAGAAACAGACGAACGAAGAGAAAAAACAGTTTCTTTCATGCTGTTTCCTGTCTTCTATCTTCTATCTCCTGTCTCCTTACTAACGTCCATGTTGTAACCATAGCAAGAACGCTCATGGCGGCAAGGTGAAAAGGCGACACGGTGTGAAGGGTGGTGAGCGGATTGAAAACGTTGACGTTGAGCAGTTGGTCAATACTAAACAGCCCAACGATGACAAGGACGACGGCAATCGAGATAAAGCTGCGTGCATGAGCGTAACTCAGCACGTGACCAATGGCAAGTCCGATACCAAAAAGAGCAACTGTGTCGAGCAGTGTGATACCAAACGACCACGCGACGGGTGTGCTGGGATAACTCGCGGCGTAACTTGCTAGCTCGAGGGGGAACGAGAGCACCGCTAAAATAAGTAAGCAGCTGAGCGTCGTGCGTTGCTCGAGTCTGCCCTTATTCGAGGTGCCAGCACCATACGCGAGTGCTAAAAATGTGAGGGCAATCATCCGTGCTTGTGTAAAGATGAACCAACTATTATTAGCACGGTCGGTATTGGGCCAAGTTGTTACCAACACAAACACTAAAAGTGCGAAAAAAAGTATTGTGATTTGCACGAAGTCTGAACGGGTGAGGCGTTCGTTAAGGGGCTGTGGTGTTTTGGGGTTCATGGTGTTTTGGGGTTCATGGCGCTTCTGTTAGGGAAAGGAGTTCTGGCAGTGCAATGTGAAAGGTGCCATCCGCATGGGCGAGGGCGGTGCCATCTGGTAAAAGGTCGAGGAGGGCCTCATAGATTTGAGCAACCGTGCTTTGAGTAACAGGTACATCGGTTACTTCTGCCACATCAGCTTGTGTGAGCGTTTGCACGCCACCGGGCTCTAGATCAGGTTGTGGCCCCAAGCCTTTGACATAGACATCGTGCAAAGGTGTATCGGTGAGATTGTAGAGCTGTTGTCCCTCGAGCTTTAGGGTCTCACGGCTCAAACTCGGGCGATGCTCGAGCAACACCTCGCTATAGCGCGGAAGCGAGAGCTCGAGACTGTCGTTGTGTTGCGTATAGGCTCTTAGTGCAGTGAGACGTGCTTGCTGATTTAAGCTTAGTTGGGCTTGGGGTAAAGTAAATACGCTCTCGAGGCGATGCACGAGGGCTAGCTCGTGATTGACGATGAGCGTGCGCGTGTGGCTAAGCTGTGGGCTTTTGGGCCGCAGCCATGTCCAAGCAGCCACGCTCGTTAGGGTTGCGATGAGAAAACTCGTGAGCAAACCTGCGTTGCCAAAAAAACGGAGCAGCACGAGCAACAGCAAAGCATAAAGAGCGGCTCCGCCTCCAACATACAGTTGGGGGACTGTCATGGGGCGTTGGGATAAGTCACCACTCATAAGTGCGTCCCTTAACGTTTTAGGGGCCAGAGGTGTGAGCATCGAGAGCGTGGCGCGAACACCCACCTCTGATGTTCTGGCGATCCAACCTGCGCCTAAGTGTTGCCGCAGTTCAGGAGCTAAGAGGGAAAGTTCACGGTGACTGTCGGGTAAATCTCCTAGTAACAAAACATTTACGCCAGACACTGCCGCCGCCGTGATGGCCTCGAGCGTCGGGGCGGATGCGCTGCCATCGAGAAGAAGTGTTTGCACACCGTCATACGCGGCAACACGTTCAGGCAAGAGTGAGAAAGGTAGCTCGAGTAAACGTGTGTCGCTAGAAAAGCTGCTTTTATAACGTTCGGGTTGTGAACTGAGCAGGAGCGTGAGTGGCGTAGCATTGACTTCGCGTCGCTCGAGGCTGCCACTGGCAAAGACACGCTCGTCATTTTCGATACGCCAGCTAAACTGTCGCCAGGTTGGAATATAAACATCGTCTTCAAAAACATCGAGACCAGGTGCGGGCGGTAAATCGCGCTGGTAGGTCACGAGCGTTTCACCATCACGCAAACTGCCTTGGTCAATCACGAGAACGAAGCGTTGAGCAGGTTGGTCGCGACGTGTAAGTTTAAGGGGGTTCCAGTGGTCAGCAACGACGCTGTTCTGAATGCCGAGCTCGAGGCTGAGGTCAGGGTTGGTTTGTGCCAGAGCACTGTACTCTACATTGCTACACAGTAATAAGCTACACAATAATAACGCGAGCCAAATTACACCACGCTTGATGCCCATGACCATAAAGCAGTTTACGATGTTTCTAAGCAGAAAATTGTCACGACGGTTTCCCTGGAACTAGCCTGAAACCTTGTAGATGTTAGAGCAATCGCAACGGGGTTTATGGTTTACATATGCTTATCATTTACACACCGAGCAAAACTAAGAACCTTGCTTGCGGTCAACGAAGAGGTTGCCACGTCTTCCAGTCAAATGCCTCGAGTCCACGCAAGGTTTTCTTGTAGTCATAAAACGAGGGTTCCTTAAAGGCGTAGCCAGGATAATAAAAAGTTTTCCCCTGCTCACGTGCATAATGTGCTGCGAGTAGCATCATAAAAATTCCTAAACCGCGCTTTGCTAAGGATGGCTCGAAGCATTGGTAGACGCTCGAGCAAGCCACCTCACCCATATCTAAATAGCTCACGCCGACCAGCGCGCCCTCCAGGTGAAGACAAAGGCTAAGGCAAGGGCAAGGTTTTACGGCGGGTTCATCAGAGAGAAACGTCTCGAGTGACTCAGGTACATTATCCTTAAAGCGCGTTTTATGTCGTTCAAAAAGTTCCGTCACTTCGCTATCTATATAGGCAGCTTTCACACTAAACGCAAGGTCTCGATTTTTCCCTAAGGTGCGACGTTGACTGCGGTTCACCGTGAAATGTTCTAAGCGTAGGCGCAAGGGTTGCACGTGGAAACATTGCCCGTCTTTTTCCATCTCTGAATAACGAAAAAAATAACTCCCAAAATGTCGCCAGCCGTTGGCCCAGAGCATGTCCATGAGGGCGGGGCTAAGGTGGTCGTGAAAGAAGTATTCATTCATAGAAATTAATAGAATAGGACTTACGCAAAAGTGGTGCGGTCAGCAGAACAAGGGCGTTGTAACCCCTTGTTCCTCGCAGATAAATGTGGGATGTGAAGCATCTTGCGTAAGTCCTGTAGAAATTAGAAGAGGGGAAGAGGAGGTAGGGGAGAAGAGGGAGTCGTTTAGAGGCGATTGAAAAATTCTAGAGCTTGTTTCAAAACGTCTAGCTGATTTTTACCATAGTCACCCAAGCCTTCTAAGTAAGGCTGTTGGTACTCGAGTTCCTCGCGGAGGATAGGATGTTTTTCCCGGAGCAAATGTGGCCCGTAAGTGAGAGCAACGTCCAGATTTATTGTTTTATATGCAGGGTCGTCGCCTGGAGCTTTTTCAAAACGCAAAATGCTGTACCGCCAAAACCCTTGGGCCATGCTTTCTGCTTTTAAGTGAAACCCATGTGCTCTTGCCCACATTCTTAATGGTTTTGCATTGGCGTTAGCTTGAAGTATAAGTGCGTTTGGCAAGCGTTCAGGATATTCACTTAAGATACCTATAATGGTTTTTGCGCCTAGTCCACTTACGCTCAAACTTTGTGCTTCGCTAGCTTGCACCACTGCAAACCCATCCCCAAGCCTTACATCAGCATTCAAGCCCTGCAACGCGCCTCGAGCATTTTCAAACGGCTGTTGATTCTTTTCGACAACGATAGCCTTTTGAATCCGCTTTGTTAAGAGCAAATATCTAGGTAAGAGCGCGTGGTCTGAGCCGATATCGAGATGGGTGGGTGCTGCAATAAAATCGGCGACGGCTTGAAGACGAGACTCGAGGGTCATGAGTTCGAAACGAAAGGTTTATTCGTTTGCGATGAACCAAGAAAGTTCATTGGGAAGAGCAGCACGAATAAGCATTTTTTGTTCATCTTCAACTTTGTCGAATGACATGACGAGCGTGTTTAAGCCTGGCTCTAACTTTACAAAAACAGATGTGTGCATTTTAGAGGCAGAGAGTTGGCAGATGCCTCTGATGGTACTCGAGGTCGTTGCGTAAACAAGTAAGCCAGCCTTATCTTGAGAGGTAGCGTCGGCGAAATTGCTCCTACTCAAACGCAGAACATCCTCGGAGGATGCAAGATGAAGACGTGCATCTCGGTTGCCTAGCCACAGAAGCGCAATTCTGACAGAATCATCTGAAATACTGAGATTACACTCATCGGCAGGAAAAAGCGTCGAGTAATGGCTAAAGTTTTCCTCGGCAGGTGGATTTAGCTCGAGTTGAAAGGTGCCTTCTTCCGCTACGGTTGTTTCACCAAGAAGTTTTCTACTTTCGGGGTTAAAGACCATGGCTTCAAAGTTCATGGTGCCACCTGGGTAGTTGCTGATCATTCCGGAAATGGTTGAAGTTTCTTGGGTTGAAGCTCCGTGGGCTGAAGCTTTTTGAGTTGACGCTTCCTGGGCTAGACTTATGAAAGAAAGTAGTGAGCCGAGTAGTATAAAAAAACGCATGACACCTCCACAGATGTAAGTTCATCGTAGCAACTCGTGCTCACTACAATGTTTAGACTCGTTAATGTTTAGCCTCGTTACGCTTTGACTGGAATAGGCAGGGCCTTTATCACAGCCTTCGTGAACTCCGCCGTTCCCGCATTGCCTCCTAAATCTTTGGTTGGATTGTCAAACAGTGCTGTTTGTACAGCTTTTTCAATTGCGTCTGCGGCCAAGTTTTCTTGAAGACCGTAGCGTAGCATCATCGCGGCACTCAGCATCGTACCAACAGGATTAGCTAAACCTTTGCCCGCGATATCTGGCGCAGAACCGTGTACAGGCTCAAAGAGTCCCACACTGGCTTTAGAAATAGGGGTTTGAGAGACAGGGTTGCCCAGACTCGCACTTGGCAACACGCCAAGCGAACCAGGGATCACCGCTGCTAAATCGGAGAGAATATCGCCAAAAAGATTGCTCGTGACGATGGTATTAAACTGTTTGGGGTTGCTAGCAATTTGCATGGCGGCGTTGTCTACATAGAGATGCTCGAGCGTCACCTGCGAGAACTCAACCTCGTGAAGCCCGATGACAACATCACGCCAAAACTGCGACACATCTAGAACATTGGCTTTATCAATGCTCGTGAGTTTGTCACCGCGCACTTGGGCGGTTTCAAACGCAACCCTAGCAATTCTTTCGACTTCAGGGCGCGTGTAAATATCTGTCGAGACACCTTCATCTTTTTGGTTATGACTCGGTTTGCCAAAATAAATTCCGCCGGTTAGTTCGCGGATGATGAGCATATCGGTGCCTTTGGCAATTTCACTTTTAAGGGGCGAAAGATGTTCTAAACCCGCAAACACTTTGACAGGACGTAAATTTGCAAACAGTCCCAAGTGCTTGCGGATGCCCAAAATCCCCGACTCCACACGCAGTTCCCGCGCGACTTTGTTCCAGGGATGGTCGCCCACTGGCCCCCCCGCCGAACCCATCAGAACAGCATCCGAAGCGGCACATGTTGCTTTCGTCTCTTCCGGTAACGGGTGACCATGCGACTCGAGTGCGTTGCCACCAAAGGGCAGGCGGGTGTACTCGAGCTTAAGCCCATGGGTGGGCGTGACAACATCTAAAACTTCAATCGTTGCGTCAATGACTTCAGGACCAATAAAATCTCCAGGTAGAACAGCAATCTTGTAAGTTTTCATACTTGGGTAGTGTACCACGAGGGTAAGTTAGCCAGTCAGCACTTTGGGGATAGAGAATGTAGGAGGGAAAATAGAGAAAAACCTCCTCCCTTCTCCCTCCTACATTCTCCCTTCTCTTCCTTTCTTATACTTAGTTGTGAAACTTGCGTCTCGCCAGAGCAAACCTTATACCTACGAGCGTGCCTGGAATTACGCGACCTGGTTGCTCTCGAGGCACGCCTACAGTAAAGCACAAATTAAAGAAAAACTCGTCAAGAAGCAAGTAGCCTCTGAGATTGTTGAAAAAGTGCTAGTGAAGCTCGAGGATTACCGCTTTATCAACGATGCGAGTTACGCCGAGCAGTACGTGGAGAGCCGCCAAAAGCGTAAAGGTCGCATCGCGCTAAAACGTGAGCTGCAACAGAAGGGTCTCGAGGAGAAACTTGTCGAACAAACCCTCTCACGTCTCGATGATGAAACACAGCAAGAAACGGCCCTCGAACTCCTCAAAAAACAATTACATCGCTTTCAAAAAGATGAGCCTCGAAAACGCTACGGCAAGATGTATACTTTTTTGGCGCGGCGTGGCTTTACGAGTGACGTGATTCGGGCTGTTTTGGAAGGGCTCGAGCCTCCCGAAGATGAGATACCGATTACGTAGAATCTCGTTGACAGTCCCCTGTTACCGTGATAGCTTGGAGATACCAGGGAGTAGCATCCCGTCCAGAAACCAAGCTGAACTTATAACGTGATGCTATCCCCAGAGGGCGCAGTAGCCAAGCGGTAAGGCAGAGGTCTGCAAAACCTCCATTCGCCGGTTCGATTCCGGCCTGCGCCTCCAAGAGCACGCAAACGCACCTCATGATGAAAGGTGCGTTTTATTTTGGGAAAAAGTTGCAACTTCCATTGACACTTTAGTGATGCATGGTTTAATATCACAGAGCCCAGATGGGCATGAGTAGAGTATAGGCGCGTAGCTCAGTGGTAGAGTATTCCCTTGACATGGGAAGGGTCGCTGGTTCAATCCCTGCCGCGCCTACCAGGAGAAGATGCAGAAATAGTGATATACCGTTTGCTAAGGCGGCAAATCATGCGGCATAGACCGCTAGGAAATGCCAATGTGCAGTACATAAAATAAAAATATATTCTTAAGGTCCTCGATAATAATGTCTTTAAGGTCGTCTTTGAGGCTGGGTAATATATAACTTAGTTGAGTACTTGCATTCGTTATCTTGATAAATCTGTCGGGTACGCTCTGGATTTCGTGATCCTTGGAGCTTACCCAACTTTTGCCTTACCGTTTCAGATAGCTTCTGAAACGGTAAGGCAACTCAAACAATAACCTTTTAAACGAAAGACGTACAGTCGTAAGCTAAAAGTTTGGTTAAGAAGGTCAAAAAGTCCACTCGGCAGGCACGAAGCGAAAAGCGTCAGCACGTCTGGCAATATGACCCAGACCAGGAAAGGGAAAATGATAGGCCATGATGAGCTGCTTATCAGCAACAATGCGGTCAAACATGTTTACCCGTGTGGTTGCGGCTTGGAGTTTGTCGTAATCAGCCGCAAAAGACCAATCAGGGTGTTCTACCGTTATGAGGTGATTCATAAGATCAGCCGTGAAGAGTAGAGACTCGTTTGCTGAGCGAATATGAAACGCGCACATACCTGGCGTGTGCCCGGCAATAGATACAGCTTCAATACCTGACACGATTTCTTTACCTGGTTTAAACAGTTCAAGCCTTTCTTTAAGCGGTGGTAGAAACTGCTTGGGCGGTTCTTTGAGAGGGGCCGCAAATTCGGGCGGAAACCCAGATAAGTCTGGTGTCCCTTCAACCCAAAATGTCCACTCGGCTTCTGGCACATAGTAACGTGCATTGGGATAAACGAAGCTCCCGTCTTCTTGGAGGAGTCCAGCGATGTGATCACCGTGTGCGTGAGAAATTAGGACGGCTGTAATGTCTTCGGGTGTGAGATTGGCGGCGGCTAGACTTTCAGGCAACCTACCTGAGCCTTGCCCTTTTCCGCCAACGCCGTTACCCGTGTCCATTAATACAACGTCGCGCCCAGTATTCACAACAAGCGGTTTGATTTGAGCCGCAAGAACGCCATTTTGCTCTGTAATGTAGTTATCTCCAAGTGCCTGTGCTAACACCTCAGGCTCTGCATTTACTGCGAAAAATTCAGGAGGAAGTGAGACCACACCGTCACTTAACACAACTGCGTCAAAGTTTCCAATCTTGAACGGGTAGTAGCCAACCGCGGCCGTGAAGTCGAGGGCGTTCGCAGCTACTTCTTGAGCAACCGTGAATGAAGGTGACGTTTTTGTGAAGGAGGCTAACCCCGCCAAGCCCAGAACTTTTAGAAGATTGCGCCGCGATAAAGCTTGTCTAACTATTGCTTCTTGCATAAAGTGTCCTCTCTGGAATAAAGAATTATTAACCAGCATGTAAAACAGTTCAAAAGATTTTGAACTGTTGACAACTATAGTACAATTTTTTTTGAAATGTCAAGGCTTTGTGCTAAACTGTTTTTTGAGAAAAATGTCTACCTCACAAAAAATAGACGCAGATAAAATTGCCCTTGCGATGAGTGACCCTCTACGCTTAAAGATTTTAGATGTGTTGGTTAAGGGACCGCAGAAATTATCCTTGAAGATTTATTCTGGGTTTCCCGACGCAGTGTGTTGCAGTGACATTAAGAATTACCTTGGGGATGTCACGAGTTCACGCCTCTCCTACCACCTGAAAGAACTTAAAGATGCGCACCTAATTAAAGAACACCGAAACGGGAAGTGGATTTTCGTCTCACTCGAGAAAAAGGTTCTGGCTGCCTTCCTCGAACTAATGAAAAAACGTTTCCTTTCATCTTAACCTTCAAAGGTTTAACAGGATCTCTTCATAACTGCAAAGGGCAGGGCAAACGCATTATAAAAAGGCAGGTCAACGGCTAAGCTAAGGCATGAGAGAACTGACCGAAGGGGACATGCCAGAACTGCTAGAGCATTTTCAGGAATTAGAAGACCCAAGAATCGAGCGGTGTAAAGAGCAT
>JBOFGY010000110.1:0-6248 GCA_051649365.1 Trueperaceae bacterium | reverse complement strand
AAACATTCACGAGCAAGGTATCGTGAAACGCTTCACGAACAATCTAAACGAATTACCGAATGACGGTCACCGTAACCTTAAATTTAGTCCCCAGCCAAGCGGTATCGGCAGTCAAGATGGGTAACTCGAGCCTTCTACCCAAAGCCAAACAAACCCTGTCGCCCAGCGAGAGCTCGAGAGAGTTCGGCACCTTAAGGGCAGCGAGCTCGAGCGCGTCTTGAAAACGAAAAGGGAAGACCTCTAGTGTCTGATGCAAAATCCCTTCGTTCTCGAGCCTTTCTGCCAACACCTTGGGTTTCCCACCAAGCTCGGCTAGTTTAGAAAACACCTCAGCAAGATTGACACTCGAGATAATGCACCCTTGCTCGAGGGCAGCTTCAACAACATCCGCCCCAGCTTCGTCATTGAGATAGACCAGCAACGCCGAAGTAGCAAGCACACTACGCACGCTTGGTTTCCTCGTTCAGGAGTTCATCCACAAGCTTCCTACCTTTAGCCTTCTTAACGACACTAGCAAGAATCCCCCGCCCTCGCTTGGCGACATCTTTGCCAGAATGTAGCTCGAGCTCCCCATCTGCCTTTAAGGTAACAACCAGCTTGTCACCTTCTTTAAGACCCACACGCTTCCGTAGCCCAGCCGGTAAGGTCACCCTACCTCCGGTACCGAGCTCGAGGGTAAAATGCTCATCGTGCCTGGTAAATTTAGAATCTGCCATATCTGAATCTTACCATAAACCTGATACAACCAATCAATGTATAAGCCAATCTATACTCATGATATACAAATATAATAAGTTTGAAAAAAAACCTTTTCAAGGTTTTATGCTAGGATAGACTCATGGAACTCGAGCGATTCAAAGGTACTGCCATTGACCAAGCCAAGGGTTGGGCGAACCTCAGCGAAGAGGATTTAAGGCGCAGGGCGATGGTGGCTGCGAACACTCGAGACAAGGATGAACTCTGGGAACTCACGAAGGCTTATCTCTTTTTGCATGGCAGTAAAGGTGGCAAAGGCAGTGTGGGAAGTCTTCGCATTTACAAAGGCTGTGTGTACGAGTTTATTGAAGCCTGGCAGGGGGAGAATTTACTGAGACCCTCGAGAGATGCTGGAGCCTTGTGGGTGCGCGAGCTCGAGTCCTCAGTGAGTGAAACAACAGGTAAACCTTTGAGTGTCTCGAGTATCAACGTCAAACTCTCTGCGGCCAGGATGTTCTACAAAGCTCTGCGTTGGTCGAAAGCTACCGAAGCCAATCCCCTCGAGACTGTTTCGGTGGCACCTGACCTAACCCCTGATTGGGAAAAAAGAAAACCGTATAGCACTGAAGATATTGACAAATTGCTCGAGCACGCTGATCCTGTGCTCAGTGTCATGGTCTTGTTAGGGGGTCATGCAGGCTTTCGTATCAGTGAGATGTGTCAGTTGGAATGGTCGGATATCAATTGGGCTCGAGCCTCCATAAACGTTGTGGGTAAGGGCAATAAAAAAGCCAGTGTGATTATGTCGGAGCGGCTCGAGTCTGCTTTGCTCGAGCTTCGCAACTATTCGGATACAAGAAAACGGTTTAAGCGCAGTAAACAGCATGTGTTGCCCTGGAGTAGTAGTGAACACGCTCGCAAAAGGTTTCGCAAGCTCTGTGATACAGCTGGGGTTGTTTATGACGAAAAGGCGGTACATGGACTCAGGCATGGGGCAGGTACTCGTTATTACGAGCAGACCAAAGATTTAGGCAGGGTGGCCGCGCATCTTCGCCATGAGAATATTCAGACTACTCGAATCTATGCCAAGCTCTCGGATGTGGCCGCTAAAGAGGATTTACGGGGGTGGTGATACCATTGCATTTGATAATATAACCTAAAGGTGATATATTAATGCTAGGTGATATTTTGATAGGATGGTTTAATGACCTATACGGTTAATACTTCGGACGAATTTGCTGACTGGTTTGACGAGCAAGATGAAGCCCTACAAGATAGCATCACGGCAATGGTGAGCTTGCTTATTGAACATGGTCCGAACCTGCGTCGCCCTTATGCAGACACCTTGAAAGGGTCTAAACTGAGCAACTTGAAAGAACTGCGGGTGCAGCACAAAGGCGACCCCTACCGTATCCTGTTTGCCTTTGATCCCGAGCGTGAAGCGTTACTCCTTGTTGGTGGGGATAAAACAGGCGATAAACGCTGGTACGACAAAATGATTCCATTGGCAGAAAAGATTTTTGCAAACCACTTAGAGATGCTCGAGGAAAAAGAACAAAAATGAAACAAGAAAAGAAACAGAAGGAGGGTAACCATGGCTAAACCATTTCGTGACCTCACTAAGAACTTTAGTAAAGAACGCAAAGCCACGATTGCCAAGGAAACACAGCTTCTCCGCATGGAGTATGACCTACTTGCAGAACTACGGAAAGACCAAGAGCTTACTCAAAAGGAGTTGGCTGACATCCTCGAGATACGTCAATCCGCGATTTCTAAACTGGAAAGCCAGGAAGACATTATGGTGCGGACGCTGGGGCGTTATATCAAGGCTTTAGGGGGTGAGTTAGAAGTGAGGGCGAAGTTTCCTGACCGCGTCGTAATGCTTGGTCAATTCACACGTCGTGTCTCTGCTGAGGAAGTCCGTCACCCCTAAAGATCTAGCGCAAAAATTACACGATTGAACTGCCAAAAAGCTAGACAGGGCTTGGTGGATTGTGAGGGATTTCACGATGGTGGGCTTGTGAAATGTTTGTTTTGTGGTCTACCTAATCGGTATCAGTATGTTTCCGTCGGACGGTCACGATGTGAGCACACTCTTTGCAAAGGCGCATCAGTCACTTTCACTTGTCAAGGGTAAAGGAGAATCTGCGTTTGCCTATGGAGATACGACGCGCAGCCAAAAGCAGTTTCTAGCTAAAGAGTTAAAGTTTTTATCTTTGTACTCGCTACCTGCTGACGCGCTTCGTATTCGTTACGAACCACTCTTTGACCTTCAAACAAATCAACTCCTTGGTGCCGAAGCTGTCGTGACCTGGAAAGCTGATCAAGGTTGGTTACCACTACACGTATTCAGAAATGATCTAGAGGCATCTGGAGATGTATCCCAAACGGAACGGGCTGTGCTCGAGCATCTGTGCTTTGAAGTGTGTCGGTCAACGGTGCCAAATATCTCTTTTGATATTTCTCCGCATCATTTTCTGCAAGCTGATTTTATTGCCTTTGTCAAAAAAACATTATCGGAAACAGGTTTGAACCCAACACGCTTGACACTTGAGGTAGATAGCTTTGTGGTTCGACTGAATTCTAAGCTTTGCGCTAATGTCATTGAAAAGTTGACCGAAATTGGTGTGCGTGTTGTTCTTGATAATTTCGGCAGTCATTTTGTGCCTTATCATGACTTACAAAAACTTCAGATTTCAGGTGTAAAACTAGAACGATCACTTGTGCACAAAGCCGCAGAGCAGGGTTTGGGAACAACCATGATCATGCTGGCTATGTTGATTGAACAAGCAGGTGAACAAGGGTTTACTGTGGGAGCGGTTGATGTCCGCAATGGTGATGACTTACGAGTCGTGAAGCATTTGAAATGTAGTGTGGGACAGGGAGCTTTTTGGGGAAATCCATCAGCAACGATGCCTAAGTTGATTGATAACACGGGTGTAGCTAATGATTACAAAGCAAATTAATACAGTCATTGTGGGTGCGGGTCCTGCTGGCCTTGCTGTTGCGGCTTGCTTGCGGCAGAAAGAGCAGGACTTTGTTCTGCTTGAACAAAATGAAAAACTTGCTCACGTTTGGCATACCTTTTATGATGCTATGCACATTCACACTGATAGATCTGGAACAAACCTACCCCATCTGAATATGTCCAGAGACTATCCAAAATATCCGTCACGGGATCAGATGCTTAAATACTTTCACAATTACGCTTCACACTTTGAAATCAAACCCGAATTTAACCAAACAGTTAAAAGTATTTCGTACGAAGACTCTTATCGTGTAATAACTCAAACACAAGAAGTTATTGCGCGAAACCTTGTTTTATGCACTGGTCGAAACGGTAAGCCGATAATGCCAGGCTGGGCAGGTCAATTTTCGGGAAATATTTTACATTCGAGTCACTACACGACGAGTGTACGCTTTGCTAAGAAAAATGTATTGGTTGTTGGATTCGGAAATAGTGCTCATGACATTATTGCGGATTTATATCGTCGGGGTGCATCTGTTACTGTGTCAGTTCGTAACGGTGTAAACATTGTGAGTCGTGATGTTTTTGGTATTCCTATTGCACGTATTGCTGAGCTAGCAAAACTCTTTCCTACAGCGTGGTCTGATGTGTTAACCCGAGGCATGTTTCGTTTACTTCACGGTAACCTCGAGTCTTATG
Organism: Trueperaceae bacterium; assembly: GCA_051649365.1. Taxonomy (GTDB): domain Bacteria; phylum Deinococcota; class Deinococci; order Deinococcales; family Trueperaceae; genus CAVTAE01. Next base: position 1,885 of record JBOFGY010000110.1, on the reverse strand, counting down.
GGTTGCTTCAACCGCAGCGTGGTGTTTTTACACAGATCGAAGGTGGTCAAATTCCAGTTTTAGATTCTGGAACGCTGGAGCTTATCAAAAAGGGTTATGTAAGGGTTGTACCTGGTATTGAAAGCGTTGACAAATATAGCTTCAAATTTATCAATGGTAGAGAGCAGAATTTTGATTGCTGTATACTTGCAACAGGGTATGAAATTAACGCGCCTGCGAAATCATTCAATTTAGAAGACAATGAAACACTTTTTCTCTGTGGTTTTAATTCGGTTGCAACGGGGTTAATTCGTGAGATGGGTTTGGAAGCTCAGAACATTGCTAACAAGATTTCAACACAAGGGGAGGGTCAAAGATGAGACCTGGTGGAAGTTTATCTAGCGCGCCCTTGTCACCCATCTGGGATGAGTATCACGATGCTCTTCTAAAAATGGTCGGAATAGTGAAGTCACCCATGCTAGTTTATGACTGGCAGGCAAAGAGAGTCCTTGAAACAAATAAGGCTTATGAAAGCACCTATCCCAATTATGGATTTTTAACGCTTATACCAACATGTACACTTGCCAAAATAGAACAGCAGATAAATACCTTTGGTGAGGTCAACTTAAATTTTAACACAAGCGACAATGCTTGCACCGTGACGGTAATTGACCTAAACATTTTTCAGAAAAAGCTTATAGTGTTTTACTTTGAAATATTAGCCAGTAATGTGGTTCAAATTTCAACAGAGCTACCTCATCTGACGAAGCGTGAACAGCAAATACTTGAATTGATAATTTCTGGATTTACGAACGACCATATATCAAGACATTTAGCATTGAATATGGGAACAATAAAAAACTATGTTTCAAGTATTTTTGAAAAATTTAACGTATATTCGCGGCGAGCCCTGATTGATAAGCTTCATGCGAAGCAGTAACCATTAGTGTGTTTGCCCCAGTAATCATTGTCTTTTGTAACCTTTGCTTACATTTATGACTTATAGTCACTTGTCTTAAATTGCAAAACATTATGTAATTTAGTTAGACAGAACACTGACAACGTGCTACGTGGGTAGTTGGCATGTTCTAAAACCTGGGAGAGGGAGCAACCATGTACCACGCCACGAAAGCCAATGACAGCTTTATCATCCAGCACACCTCTGAAAGCACCGCTACATCTGAGAGTTGGGTAAAAGTAAAACAAAGGACAAAATGTTTCATAGGTAAGGGGAGTACCCCTAAAAACGGGAGCAGGACACACCTAATCTTTCTAAACGACAACAAGAAGCAGGCATTTCTCACCTTAGTTGGCGCAGATTCAAGGTTCAGTGATGTGCTGGCAGCGTATCAATCAGGACGGTGGATTTCATCACAAATAATCTCAAAGGCTCTTTAAGGCTTTGTCAAACGCGCTGTAGACTGCTTTAGCTCCAAGATGCAGAGCCCTTTCAGCCTTTGCTACCTTCAGATTCAACCCTTATGAAACATTTTGTCCATATTTTTACTTTTACCCAATAAAGAGGAACATGGCGTTAGTTTACCTTTGGGAAAATTTGGGTAGAACAATAAGTTATTAAACTCGCATCAGCATAATTAACTCGAGCATGTCTTACCAGCTTGTCGTTTGCAAATCAGTGGTTCGGTTTGTTTTAACTCAGTCCTCGAGACGCTACGCCCGTTACAAGTGGGAGCTGTTAACGTAGGGCAGAGGCAGCAACGCTCCGGGCTTGTTGGGAGCCCTACGCTTGATTTGGGTCGCTCGTGGTGCTGCGAAAACATCAAAGGTGCGTCTTTGAAAACAGAAATACAAGACAGAGCAGAAGGAGAACGTCTCAAGACCAAGCCAAGGTTTTGAGAAAATACTCAAAACGTCTTGACACTCGCCTTCGTTGGAGAAAAACCAA
>JBOFGY010000109.1:0-7353 GCA_051649365.1 Trueperaceae bacterium | reverse complement strand
GTAGCAGGAGACTAGAAGAGCTGTCAGCCGTCAGCTATCAGCTATCAGCTTGGTTTTGCTGACGGCTGACAGCCGATAGCTGATAGCTACCTCAATAAAGGAGGTAGTAAAATGACACAACAACAACGCTTAGTCGTCATCGGCAACGGCATGGTGGGCTTTAAGTTTCTCGAGAAACTCACCAGTCAGCCACACAACTTTGACATCACTGTACTTTGCGAAGAAGTGCGCCCTGCGTATGACAGGGTGCATCTTAGTTCTTACTTTAGTAACAAAAGTGCCGAATCACTGAGCCTCGCGCCGTTGCCTTGGTACAGTGAAAGAAATATTGATTTACGACTTGGTGAAGGTGCAAAAAGTGTAGACAGAGATAACAAAAGTGTCACTACAATAAGTGGTGAGATTTTGTCCTATGACAAGCTCGTTCTAGCTACAGGCTCCGCGCCGTTTGTACCGAATGTACCAGGCATCAAAAAGAATGGAGTCTTTGTCTACCGCACGATTGAAGATTTGGACAGCATGATTTACTATGCGAAGGCGTGTAAAAAAGCGGCAGTGATTGGTGGCGGGCTACTTGGGTTAGAGGCTGCCAAAGCCCTGATGGATTTAGGTTTGGAGGCGCACGTTGTCGAGTTCGCATCAAAACTGATGATGCGGCAATTAGATACGCAAGGTGCCGCACTCCTGCAAAAGAAAATTGAAGCACTTGGTGTGCAAATTCACCTTAATAAAAACAGTAAAGAAGTGTTAGGTGAAGACTTTGTAACGGGCTTACAGTTTACCGATGATACGACCCTCGAGCTAGATATGATTGTCGTTTCTGCGGGCATTCGCCCGAGGGATGAACTTGCAAAACAGGCAGGACTCACACTTGGTGAACGCGGTGGCATTTTGGTGAATGACCATTTGCAAACCTCTGACCCAGCTATTTATGCAATTGGCGAATGCGCGTTGCACGGCACGATGGTGTATGGACTTGTCGCTCCTGGGTATCGTCAAGCGGAGACGGTTGCAAAACATCTCCTCGGTGAAGATGCCCATTTCAAAGGTGCTGACCTTTCAACAAAGTTAAAACTTTTAGGTGTGGATGTAGCGAGTATTGGTAATGCGACACTCGAGACCGCCCACACTGCCGTAACCCTCAATTCCAAAGCAGGGATTTACAAGAAACTTATTTATTCCGACGAGCAAGTATTACTCGGTGCAATCTTAGTGGGTGACGTGAGTGATTACGGAACGCTGCTCAATTATTATCAGCAGAAAAAAATCTTGCCTGACGTACCTGAGACCCTACTCGTTGCTGCGAGTGAAGGGAGTGCTGGCGCAGGTGTCGCAGCATTTACAGATAATGCCGTGATTTGTAGTTGCGAGAATGTTTCTAAAGGTGCCATTGCTTCACAAATTCAAGCAGGTTGTCATGACGTACCCTCACTCAAAAAATCTTGCAAGGCTGGTACGGGTTGCGGAAGTTGTGTGCCTCTCTTAAATGATTTGATTACACTCGAGCTAGAAAAAGCTGGATTGAGCGTTGATAAATCACTCTGCGAACATTTCCCGCACACACGACAAGAACTTTTAGAAATCATCAAACTAGCAGAGATTAAAACCTATGACGAACTTCTAGGACGCTACGGACGCGGGCGTGGCTGTGAAGTCTGCAAACCTGCGGTTGCATCCATGCTGGCTAGCACCTGGAATGAACACGTCATGGAACATCAAACGATTCAAGATACCAATGACACGTTTATGGCCAACATTCAGCGCAACGGAACGTATTCCGTCGTGCCTCGAGTGCCAGGTGGTGAACTCACGCCCGACCAACTCATTGCAATCGGACAAGTAGCAAAAGACTATAACCTGTATACAAAAATCACAGGTGGACAGCGTATAGATATGTTTGGGGCGAGGCTCGAGGATTTACCCAACATTTGGGCGGAACTCGGCAAAGCAGATTTGGAATCTGGTCATGCCTACGCGAAAGCACTTCGTACAGTAAAGTCTTGCGTTGGTTCGACGTGGTGCAGATTTGGCGTGCAGGATTCGACGACGCTTGCGATTGATATTGAAAATCGCTATAAAGGTTTGCGCGCACCGCACAAAATCAAAATGGCTGTGTCTGGCTGTGCGAGAGAATGTGCTGAAGCGCAAGGTAAAGATGTTGGTGTGATTGCGACAGAAAAAGGTTGGAACTTGTACGTGTGCGGTAATGGTGGCATGAAACCACAACATGCCGTTCTTCTGGCTAGTGATGTAGACACAACAACGCTCATTAAATACATTGACCGCTTTTTGATGTACTACGTCCGCACGGCAGATAAACTCACGAGAACGGCAACGTGGCTCAATAAACTTTCTGGCGGCATCGCGCATGTAAAAGATGTTGTCATCCACGACAAGCTAGGACTAGCCGAAGAACTCGAGCAAGACATGCAGCACATCGTAGACACGTATCAGTGCGAATGGAAAACCACCGTGAACGACCCCGAAAAACTAGGACGCTTTAAGCCCTTCGTCAATGTAAATGAAAAGGACTCGAGCATTCAGTTTGAGACGGTGCGGGGGCAACCGTTGCCAGTGGTAGGGGCGTTTGTAGGGAATGATTAGAGTCGTTCGTAGTTCGTTATTCGTTATTCGTAAAACCAAAAAAACGAAAAACGTAGAGCGAAAAACGAATAACTTCCTGGAGGAATAATGAAAAAATCCGAATGGCTCAACGTCGCATCCGAAACTGCCTTTCTCCCCAATGCGGGAGGTTGCGTTAAACTCGGCGATTTGCAGATTGCTGTCTTCAACTTCGGCAAGGGCGAGTGGTATGCAGTGCAGAATCAGTGTCCGCATCAGCAGCAGATGGTGTTGTCGCGTGGACTTATTGGTGATGCGAAAGGTGAGCCTAAAGTGTCTTGTCCACTTCATAAAAATTCGTTTTCGCTTTGCACGGGTGAGCACTTGGGCGGCAACGCTGAGTGGAAGTTGCAAACGTTTCCTGTGAAAGTAGAGGGTGGGGCGGTGTGGCTCGAGATTCCCCAGGCTGTTTTGGAACGGGCGGGGTTGCTCGAGGCAGTGTAAAGAGTTGAAGGTAGGAAGGTGCAAGGTTAAAGGTTAAAACCTTCCTACCTTTAACCTTGCACTTTTAACCTGTTTTATACGACTTGCAGTAAATTACAAATGTTGTAAACTACTAGAACTTAGGGTGGGATACCTAAAAACAACGTTCACCGCAAATTGTAGGGGTGGATAGCTATCCACCCCTACCGCAAATGAACCTACATTGAGGCTATGTCCGTGACCAAACCCTTAACAGGAAAACGAATCGCTGTTGCTGGCGGGCGCAAGTTTGATGAACTTGCTTCCATCATCGCCAAGCAAGGGGGCGAGGCCCTGTGTCGTCCGATGATGGGCAGCGTCTCGAATGACAGCACAGAACTCTCTGAGGTCGTTCGCAAAGTGTGCGAACGTGGTGCGGATTGGTTCGTGCTCGTCACAGGTGTAGGAACAAAGGCACTGTTGGAGAAAGCCGACGAGCTAAATTTGGGGGAACGCTTGCGCGAACTTTTGAGCACCGCAAAGATTGCCGCCAGAGGCTACAAAACATTTAACGCTCTCAAAACACTCGGACTAAAACCTGTGATTGTAGACGATGACGGAACGGTTGAAGGTGTGCGTCGTCAATTAGAAGAAGGTCAGCAAGACTTTTTGAACTCGAGAAAAGCCTACGCAGAAACGTATCAAAAGGAGCTAGCGGAACGTATCCAACAAGAGCCTGTTACTTACGGCTCTTACCCTCCTGATAAAAGCTATATGGATTCTCCTTGGTATTTCAAAGGTAAACGAGTTACTGTGCAACTTCACGGTGAACGAATGCCAGCCCTGACAGATTGGCTTTTATCCCAGGGGGCAACGGTCACAGAAATTCCCTTGTACTTTTACGAAGAGCCCAGCGAAGAAACTGTGCAACAACTTTTATACGAAGTTTTATCTAATGAGGTTGATGTCGTTGCTTTTACGAGTAACACACAAGTTAAATTTTTCTTTGAATGCTCGAGAAAACTGAATGCAGAAAGTTTCTTGCAAAAAGCATTCAATGAAAAAGTGATTGCCCTATCTGTCGGCAGCATGACAACAGCAGAGCTAAAGAAAAATGGCATCACAAGAATCATTGCCCCAGAACACGAACGCATGGGCGCGATGATTATGGAGCTTGTGGCTTATTATCAGCAAGGTTCTCAGTCTTCTCTTCCTATGATTCTAACTAAGCTCAGTCGCGTGCTCGTCATCGGTGGTGGAAAAGTCGCAGAGCGAAAAGTCAAAGCCCTGCTTGACGCAAACATTAAACCAACCGTTATAAGTCCTGAGTTGACACAGGGGTTACTCGAGCTAAAAACACAACAAAAAATCACGCATGTAGAAAAACACTACGAGACAACAGACATACAAAACGCTCAACTTATCATCGCAGCAACACGTCATGAAAATGTCAACCAACACATCGCAAATGACGCATTTATCCACAACGTCCTGTGTAATGTTGTGGATAACCCAAACCTCGGTAATGTTCACACCGTCGGAACCATTCGGCGCGGAGACTTGCTCGTGACCGTCTCGAGCAACGGCAAAAGCCCATCCTTGACCAGATATGTAAGAGAAGAACTCGAGCAACATTTTTCTGATAGATATGTGGAAGTTCTCGAGCTTCTCCACACTCACCGCGAAGAAGTAGCCAAGTTAGATGAGGGCTCGAGACATAAACTCATCTCTGACTTACTCAACAACCCTGAAAGCACCCACATCTTCAACAAGGGTTTCGAGGTTGAAAATCCTGTTGAGTTAGGAGTGACAAAGTGATTGCGGATTTTCAACCTCGAATTGAGCCCCTTGCAACACACAATGCCAAGCAGAACAAGGGGTTGCAACCCCTTGTTACCGCAGCAAGTGGTGAGATAAAAACCGAGGAGCTACCATGAATGGATTCGTTTCTTTAGTCGGCGCAGGCCCAGGCGACCCAGACCTGCTCACTGTAAAAGCCTTGCGCCTGCTTCGCAACGCAGATGTGATTGCCTATGACCGCTTAATCGGTCAAGAAATCCTGACCGAATGCCGCGCAGATGCCGAGCTTATCTATGTCGGCAAACACGGCAAAGACTGCAAAACAACCTGGCGACAAGAAGACATCAATCAACTTTTAGTTGACAAGGCGAGACAAGGTAAAAACGTCGTGCGCTTAAAAGGTGGCGACCCGTTTATCTTTGGGCGTGGCGGTGAAGAAGCACTCGCACTGCGCGAAGCAAATATTCCTTTTGAAATCGTGCCAGGAATTAGCTCCTTGATTGCGGCGGCTGCATATGCAGGTATCCCTGTGACGCACCGCAAGGTTGCAACATCGTTTGCAGTCGTAGCAGGTCATGAAGACCCAACGAAGGAAGGCTCGAGCATCAACTATAAAAGTTTAGCTACTGCCGTTGATACACTCGTGATTTTGATGGGCGTGGGCAACATTCAAACCATCGTCGCAGAACTCATCGTCAACGGACGAGACGCAAACACACCTGCCGCAGCCGTGAGTTACGGCACGACCACAAAACAACAAACCGTCACATCAACACTGGTTGATTTACCAAAAACAATCGAACTTACAAATATCCAGGCACCCGCCGCCATTATTATTGGTGAAGTCGTCAAACTGCGTGACCAGCTCGCCTGGTTTGTTCATGATGTAGTGACGCAGCATACAGACACTAACGTTGCATTGCAGGATTATTTAGAAGGTCGTTAGTTATTCGTTCTTCGTTATTCGTAAAAGCAAAAACGAAAAACCAAGAACGAAAAACGAATCACTCTTTTTATGGATTCTATTCTCTTAATCGGTCACGGCTCACTAAGACAAGCCTCGGGTGCTTCTATGATTCGCCTAGCTGCGCTGTTGCGTAAGCGTGGAACTGTGCCACTTTCTACGGCAGCGTTCTTGAATTTTAGTAAGCCGACGTTTCAGGACGGACTCGAGCGTCTTCTCAGGAAGGGTGCAACGAGTGTCTACGTGCAACCCTATTTTCTGATTGATGGGTATTATGTCAACACAGCATTAAGAAAAATGGTGGAGGAAGCACGAGGAACACATCCCGAAATAAATATTTTCATGGGTGAGCCCTTTGGTGTCCATGATGTCTTAGTCGAGGTTGTCACCAAGCGTATTTACGAAACGGTTCCCAACTTTGCAAAACAAACAGCGATTGTTCTTATGGCGCACGGCACACCCACGCCTGTTGCGAATGCACCGATTTACACCATTGCACAAAGGCTCGAGTCTACCTTGCAAGTTCCCGTGCGCGTCGCGTTTATGGAATGTAATGAACCCACCATTTCTGAAGCAATAGATGCATTTGTCAAAGAAAGCTATGAAATAATTATTACTGTGCCTTACTTTTTACACTTGGGTTCGCACGTGCAAGAGGATTTACCACAGATTGTGACAGAAGCTCGAGCTAAATACGAAGGCCGCGAAATTCTTTTGACGCAGCATCTAAGTTATGACGAACGTTTTGCAAATCTCATTACTGGAAAATTTCAATACGAACTGATAGAGGCTCGGGGCTATTCGTAAAATTTGCAGTCGTCACAGTGTAAGTTCGTAAGGCGGTTTGGCTAGTCAGCAGTTAGAAATCCACTAAATAACAAAAAAACAGACGGTGGTCTGTTTTTGAAAGGATCCTGGTGAGGTATCCTGAAGATTTTTTATCTACTAACCCTCCTCGGGAAAGCAGAAATCCTTCTAAGCCTAATGAAGAGAAAGGCTTTTGAGGTCTTCCAAGCCTGGTTGGCTAGTATGGAAGGGAAGCTCTTAAACTTCCATTTCTAACTCTCTTCGGTGGAGAAGAGTTAACTGACGAGCGGTGGCTCGTACCTAAGTATTATCCTATCAAAATTGGAGGGGAATGTTTCAATGTATATCTCTGCAAGAAGAGGGTTGTGTAATTCTTGCTAAGCAATCTGCCCACCATGGCCGTTCTTTACGATGATGAAAGTTCACTACTATGTAATCTTAGCTTTAAGCTATACAGCAACCTAAACTCAAAGAGGCATACTTTAATATGTAGGGATAGGGATTTTAAGACGGGTTGACTCTTGTGATATTTCAATATTTATCCAAAAAATAGGAGCAAAGAAAACTACAGCTCTTTGGAGCTGTAGTTAGGCATTTATTAGAGAATTAGATTAAAAATTTGTAACTACTCAGGAGGCAGCAGCGTAAAAGTGCTAGAGTTCAAGGCGAGCAGATAAACATGGAAGAGAGTTGCCCAAACTGCGAACGACTGGAAGCGCAAGTGCTGGAGTTACAAGAACGACTAGCAGCGATAGAAG
>JBOFGY010000108.1:0-10973 GCA_051649365.1 Trueperaceae bacterium | reverse complement strand
CGCTTCTCTACGTTTTTCTCCTGTCGGTACAGCTTCTCTAGCTTTTCTGGATTTTCTTCCCACTCAATCGGGTCTACCTTTCGGCTCATCCCTTAGTTTACATCTTATGCGTCACTACCGTAAAGATTTGGTATAATTTGTAGCAAAGGTCAACTCAAACCCTTCTGGGGTATTAAGCCTCTCTGTGCGTAAAACATCCGCAGAATGAATCAGTAAATCAAGTGATTCGTTTTCTGCGCGCCAGTGTTCAGCGAGTGAACGCACCTCGGCCATTTTTGAAACATCTGCCTGAACAAAAGTTAAGCCGTGTTCTTTAGCTAGCTTCTCCCCTGTTTCTTTATTTCGCCCGACAATACTAACGTCGTTAGTTTTACTCAGATTTTTAGCAAGTTCCATACCGATGCCACTCGTACCACCAATAATCATCACAGTTTTCTTGGTCATACGATGCCTCGAGCCTGACCTACCGTAAAAGGAGAAAGATTTGCTTGAGTGTTAGGCAATCTCGAGCCCGTCAGTTCCTCCAGAACGCTCCAGACCTTCTGACGATTGTGCTCATTTTGAAAACTAGCTGGCCACTTCACGCGCTTGCTGTTAGTAGTGATGTATTGACCTGTTAGCCCTTCAAGCTCTGGTGCGGTTGCCGCGTAAATGCTCGAGCGCGATGCCTTCTGCGCGCTTTTGCCATCATCAGGTTTTTGCATTGTTTTGAATATTGGCCACATCAAGCGCATTGCAAAGGGAAGCGTTTCTGGAGTCATCGCTCCTGTCATACTTGTTGCGGCACCACCTGGGTAAACCACATTGATACTGACACCTGAACCCTCGAGTCGCTTTGCCATCTCGAGAGACATTGCACTCATAGCAGACTTCGCCCGCGTGTACGTGAATAACCCTGTAAAAGATTTTTCTGCTTGCAAATCATCCACCCTTAAATGTGAGCCAGGCATCCCGCCGGTCAGGTTAATAACTCTGGCTGGCGTGCTTACTTTAAGAAGTGGAAGAAGCTCGAGCGTAAGTAAATACGGCGCGACCACATTTACGGCAAAGTGCGCCTCTACACCATCGGCGGTTACACGGCGTTTGGACTCGAGCAAGCCCGCATTATTGATAAGTACGTGAAGGCTTGGGTAGTTTTCTTTTACTTCCCTAGCCAGTCGCCGAACTTCTGCTTGCACAGATAAATCAGCCAAGAGTAAATCAACATGCTTGTTGCCACTTCTGTCCTGAATTTCCTGGATGGCTTCTTCTCCCCTCTTCTGATCTCGTCCCGTCACAATAAGATGAGAACCTAGCTTGGCAAGCCCTATTGCCGTTTGCTTGCCAATTCCACCTGTACCACCTGTAATGAGAACCGTTTTTCCGTTCATAAAATTTCCTCCTTTTGTGTGATTTGCTATCCAATAATACTTGACTGGTCAGTTAAATTAGGGATTAGGAACGGGATTTAGGATATAGGGGAAAATCAGAACCCCAAATCCAAACTCCCAAATCCTGCCCTTAACCACTTTCGGGATTTGCTACCAGACCCTTCCAGACCGTATCTATAAACGTTCCGATAAATTGATCAGAATCTTCATTTTGTTTGCCAGAGATTAACTCGAGCATTCCGTAACTCATCATCGTGCCAACAATCGTATGTGCTGCAACCTGAGTATCAAGAGAAGGTCGCAGCCTGCCCAAATCGCGTTCTTGTGACAAAAAATCTGAGAGTAAACGTACATCTCTGGCAACGGGTGCCTCCTGATTATTCACTGCATTTCGGTTGGCACAATCCCGCAGTGACCAAGCCATCATGGAGCGGGGTAACATATCTCTGGCAAAAGCAAGAATGGCGCGAGCAATCGCCTCGAGGTTGACCTTCAGGTCACCATGACCAACAAGAGCCACGAGACCGCTCGACCACTTCGAGTCGCAGGTCATGGCAGCAAAAAATAAATCCTCTTTGGTTTCATAGCGTTTGAAAATAGAACCCGAGGAAATCCCTGCAAGCTTTGCAATCTCTGTAGCAGGAGCATTGAACCCTTGACTTAGAAAGATGTCTCGAGCAGCCTCGAGAATTTTTTCATCAGAAATAGTTGCCGTTCGAGCCATACATCATTATTGACTCAATAGTCATTATTTGTCAATAAGTAATGGAACACAGGTAAAGTCACTAAGGTAAGGTCAAGCTTGCACTGTTTAATAGAGATGATGGAACAAATTAATCAGATCATTTGAGTGTTATGCTTTTCTCATAAGGAGACAAATATGTCAACCGTCATTTCGCTAAAGCATGTTGCAGCTTCACTTACAGAATTTTGGTCACCAAAGGTCATTGCCGAAGTAGATGATGTTTATATCAAAGTTGCCAAGGTTAAAGGTACACTTGCTTGGCATAATCACGACAACGAAGATGAGTTATTTTTGATTCTTAAAGGGCAATTGAATATTGAAATGAAAGACCAAACTGTAACGCTAAACGAAGGCGACACCTTTGTAGTACCTAAGGGCGTAGAACACAATCCTATTGCAGAAGAAGAATGCCACATTATGCTTATCGAGCGTAAAACGACGTTGCATACAGGTAATGTCATTACGGACAAAACCCGTTCTATTGACGAGCAATTGCTCCCTCTGAAACAGTAGGTAATTAGCAACAAAATTTGAGAACACTCGAGCTGTTCATGATAAAGTTGCAAAATGAACAGCTCGAACATCCTTGCACAGTCAAAGAAAATGCATGAAAAAATACGCACGTGGCGCAGAACAATTCACCGCTACCCTGAGTTAAGTTTTACAGAAACAAAAACGAGTCAACTCGTTCAAGACAATCTCAAACAACTTGGCATCAAGTTTCAAAAAAATATTGCAAAAACAGGTGTGGTCGCAGAAATTAGAGGGGGTAAGGGCCCCACCGTTGGTTTGCGCGCCGATATGGACGCGCTACCTATTCAAGAAGAAAACGGCACAGATTTCGATAGCACGCGCCCAGGTATCATGCACGCTTGCGGTCACGACGCGCACACCTCTATGTTGCTCGGTGCAGCTACACTCTTAAAAGACATGGCAGATAGGGGAGAATTAGGGGGGGGGGTTCGCTTACTTTTTCAACCCAGTGAAGAACACTGGGACGAGGAAGGCAAATCGGGCGGGCGGCGCATGGTGGAAGAGGGTGCGCTAAAAAATTTGGATGCTGTCTTCGCGCTTCATGTACATACAAAAATGACCGTTGGTGAAGCAGGTACGCGAGTCGGACCACTACTTGCTGCCGTAGATGATTTTATTCTTGTTATTGAAGGGAAGGGTGGCCACGCTGCTGCACCACACACTACGACAGATGTGATTGCAAGCGCAGGTTTAGTCATCAATGCAATTCACCAAATAGTGAGCCGCCGTGTTGACCCGATTGAAAGCGGTGTGATTACCATTGGCACGATTAATGGTGGCAGCGCAACGAATGTAATTGGTACGAAAGTAAAACTCACTGGCACGATTCGCAGTATGAAGCCGCACATTCGCAAACGCCTACATCAAGAACTAAAAAATGCGGCCAATGTTGTAAAGTCATTGGGTTGCACGTCGCAACTCACAATTCGACAAGGGTATCCTTCTACTGTTAACAGTCCAGAAGCAACTGAGGTTTCATTAGCGAGCTTAGAAAAAATTCTCGGCAAGAAAAATGTTAAAGAAACACCGATGGTTATGGGCGCAGAAGATTTTAGTTATATGGCCCAGGAGGCCCCAGGTTGTTTTATGTTTCTTGGTGTAAAGAACAAAAAGTGGCAGCAGGAATATCCTGTTCATACACCCACATTCCGTATGGATGAAGATGCGTTGCCGATAGGTACAGCGATGCTTTGTGGGAGTGCGCTCGAGTGGCTACATCACTCTGTACTTTGAAAACTCGCTTCTAACTGTTCGTAAAGCTCGACCAGGCTGTCATAAATTTCGCTACCTTCGTAGCTGTCGTCATCTGACTCGAGCCAGTCTCCCATCGTGCTAAGAAGTTTTTTATATTGCCGCATCACACCACTGCGGAGAGCTTTGATTTCTTTTGCTGCTTCGTCGTCCATAGAGCTTACTTTAACATATGTACCAAGTTACTACAAAGCAAAGATTATCTTAAAGGAGGGAGAATGTAGAAAGGAGAATGTAGAATAAAAACTTCTTTTCTCTCCTCCCTCCTTTATTCTCCCTTCTTAAACTTTTCTCGTACTAAACTGCTTCGACGGCTTCACGTATTCCTCTTGTGCCGTGACGAGTTGAATTTCGCGGGTGTTGAGGTGGTGAGTTAGCTCGAGTAAACTGTAGAGCGCAGAGACAGCGTTTTCTAAACTTTTCGCTACGTCGTTTGTTTTGAGATAGTTTCCGAAAAACAATGCGGCGATTAAATCGCCTGTGCCGTTGCGCGGTGGCTCGAGGGGAATAAGAGGTGTGCTAACTAAAAAAGCTCCTTCATTAGAGACAGCAAGCGTCTCGATGGTATTTTGGGGTGCGTCATCACGCAGCAAACTTGTGATGAGAATTATTCTTGGACCATCCTGGCGAATGTGTTGCCGTAACGTTACTGCTGCGTCTAAGGCATCTTGCAATGTTTTTACAGTCTTGCCTGTAAGCAGTTCGAGCTCGAATTGATTTGGCGTAACAACATCGGCTAGTTTTATTACCTGATTCATAACATTAGGAATTTCTGGACGAACAAAAACACCCCGCCCTACATCACCCATTACAGGGTCGCAACAATAAAGAGCTTTCGGATTTGCTTCACGTACACGCTTTACCGCGCTCGAGATAGCTTCAGCAGTTTGTGCGCTCCCCATATACCCTGAAAGCACGGCGTCACAACTTACAAGTGCACCACGCTCACTCATACCCTCCACAACTTCGGCGATGTGTTCGGGTGGTAGAATCATGCCTTTCCAAGCACCGTAACCTGTGTGATTGGAAAACTGCACGGTGTGAATGGCCCAGACTTCAAAGCCCATACGCTGCAAGGGAAAAATTGCGGCGGCATTGCCGACGTGTCCGTAGGAAACCCAAGATTGAATGGAGAGGATGTTTTGCATAGGGGCAGTATAAAGTACAAAGTTGGAAGAAGAGAAACTATTTGTCTTTGTCCACAAAGAAGTTTTATGTACTAAAATCAAGGTTAAAAACTTTAGAGCTGGTTTTCTTCAAACTTCACTCGACGATAAATATCTTTTAGAGCAAAGGTGCAATTTACGGACTCGAGCTTTACAGAAGCGTCTAATCCTTGGTGAGTAGAGAACGTCCAACTCTTATTGACTTGTTTCACATACTGCTCGACAAGTGGTTGAGTTTGTGAAATTAAAAGATATTCTTTAAAACTAGTCAGCTCTCTGTAAGCTGCAAACTTGTTCCCTCTGTCATAGGCTTCAGTGGAAGGGGAGAGCACTTCAACAATGAGTGTAGGGTTGAGCAAGATTCCATTTTTGTCTGCATCGTATTCGTAAAAAGGTTCATCACAAACAATCGTCAAATCTGGATAGCTATAGGTGCTTTTACTACGAACTTTTAAGTCGCTATCGTAAAGTTCACAAGGAGTGCTTTTGAGACAAATGCCTAATTCTGTGTGCAAGTCACTCTTGATATAAATATGTTCAGGACTTGCCCCTGGCATAGGTACTATTAAACCATGTCGGTACTCACTCTTGAAAGCTGCTTTGCGCTCGAGTTCCAAGTACTCTTGAGGTGAGGTTAGGGTTTGTGGTGTTGCCGCCATACATCAGTATACTCCAAATTTATAAATAGCTCATTACGCTATTACGATTTGTTATGCGTTACCCTAGTGAAGTGAGTAAAGACCTGCCTGCCTTTGTGCGAGAGTACGAGAACTATACTGCGTGGCTTAAGGGGATGGGCGGTTATGAAAATCAAATCGCCGCCTTCAGTTTTTTTCCGCCAAGAGTTCAAGGCGAGCGTGTACAATACAAAGGTCAGTTTGCAGATTTACTTCAACAGTTAAACATCACACCTTACAAACACCAAGCCGAATCACTCATGCTCACCGAAATAAAACAAAATGTCGTGGTGGCTACACCAACAGCATCCGGGAAATCTTTAACGTATCAAATCCCAACACTTCATGCGATGCAGCACGATAAAACGTCGCTCTATTTATTTCCTACCAAAGCACTCTCGCACGACCAACTAGAAAAATTACAACGTCTTGCAAAACCTTTTGGATTATCCGAAAAAATTTCTCCCTATGATGGTGACACGCGAACGGACAAACGTAACGCTATTCGCAACAATGCACTGTGCTTACTCACCAATCCAGACATGTTGCATTACGGTATTTTGCCCTACCACGATAGATGGGCGCACTTTTTTGCCGACTTACAGTACATCATCATTGACGAAATGCACAGTTACCGTGGTGTGATGGGAACGCATGTTGCCAACGTGCTACGGAGATTTTTACGCATTGCCAAACATTACGGTGCGTCACCACAAATTATTGCTGCCAGTGCAACAATTGCAAACGCGAGTGAACACGCTAAAAACTTAACTGGTGTGGACTTTGTAGCCGTGAGCGAGGATGCTGGGCCGAGGGCCGCACGTGAGCTTGTCTTTTGGCAACCGCCGTTAATCTCTGAAAAAGGTGACGGGCGTAGGCGCAGTGCCAACAGTGAAGGGGCATGGCTCGCCACAAAGTTTGCCAAAGCAGGACTGAAAAGTATTTTCTTTTGCAACTCGAGAAAATCCGCCGAACTCTTGCGCCGTTATGTGAGCAATGGTTTAGAAGACGTTGAGAAACATCTGGTGCAAAGTTACCGTGCGGGCTACACTCCCACCGATAGACGCGAGATTGAAGAGAAATTTAAGTCGGGTGCTATTCGCGTGCTTACCGCCACGAGCGCGCTCGAGCTAGGTGTAGACGTGGGTGGTGTGGACGCAGTCGTGATGGTTGGTTATCCAGGTTCCATGACAGCCTTTTGGCAACGCGCAGGCCGTGCAGGACGCGGTGTGACCCGCTCACTCGCAGTGTTAATTGCTGGTGATGACCCACTCGATGAATACTATCTCAATCATCCTGACCTCATTACTGATGGCAAAGTAGAAAGAGCAGTAGCCGATGCCTTCAATACAGAAATTCACCCGCTTCACGTGGCTTGTGCGGCAGCAGAAAAACCTATTCCAGAAAGTGACGCGTTAGTGGCAACGTGGCTCGAGCCCGAGCCCAAGTCTCAACTTCAAAAACGCAACGGTAAATGGGTTTACTACGGACGCTACCCGCACAAAAATGTTGCGGTGCGGGGTACAGGTGGCAAGTCCATCACGCTTAAAGACGGCTTTGATAAAACGATTGGCATGAGTGATTATGGTTCGGCACTGCGCGAACTTCACCCAGGTGCAGTGTACTTGCACCAAGGCGATAACTTTTTAGTGCGTGATTTAGATTTGAAGGCAGGTGTTGCAACGCTTTTACCCCACATCGAAGATTACTACACCCAAACGCGCTCGATTACGGAGATTGAAGTCTTGCAACACGAGTTTCAGCTTTATGGTGTGAACGTCGGGCGAGTGCGCGTCTCGACAAGTTACACGAGCTTTGTAAAAAAGCGTTATTTTAGCGAGTCCATTTTGGATGAACGACTTTTAGATTTACCGGCGGTTTCTTATGCCACGCAGGCCTTGTGGTTTAACGTATCTGAAGTTGCCTTTGCCGTTCCCAAGCAAGATTTACCTTCGGCGATGCACGCACTCGAGCATACCCTCATCGGGCTTTTACCCGCGTTTGTTCTGTGCGAACGTGCGGATGTAGGCGGTGTTTCTTATCCCGTTTACCCGAGCACAGGTGAGCCGCTTATTTTTATTTATGACGGTTATCCTGGCGGTGTAGGTTACACACGTGCAGGTACGAGTGTATTTCCTGAGTGGTTAAAAGCTGCGCTGGATTTACTCAAAGAGTGTCCGTGCAAAACAGGTTGTCCGCGTTGTGTTTTGTCACCCAAATGCGGCAATGGTAATCAGCACCTCGATAAACACGCTGCCAAAGTTTTGGCAAACGAACTTTTAGAAAGACTAAACAAAGTGAAGCGCGTGATGAACTAACAATACATTTATTTCCTTCGTATTTTTTGGTTACCTAAAATTTTCTGGGGTAGCTCGAGACAGGTTTCGCTTCTTTTTAGCATACAATTCCGAGCATCAATATTATGAAACACTGCTGTGCCAATTATTCTTGTGGAAATCTATCTAATACTTCATGTACTTCTTTAGGCAGCCATTGTTGCGTTACACTATCTAGAGCCGTAACAGGTATGGATGCAGTTAGAGAATAGATGTTTCTACTTTGATAAACTCCTTCTTTGGGTTCGGTGTAAACTTCAACGTGTCTTTGAAGTAAATTGATAATCCAAACTTCGTGAATATTAGACTTTGCATACAAGGGAAGTTTTTTCTTTGTGTCTTTGTTATAGGTACTATCAGAAACTTCAATAAGGAGAAAAACATCTTGTGGTTTTGGATGCTCGAGATAGAACTTTCTTTTAACTAACATGAGGTCAGGTTGGGGTAGATCTCGGTCATTCATATCATCTGTTAAACGAAGCGGATTCTGACTAATCAATTTAGCTTCAGAACGAAATGCTTCACCAAGAGTTTCACCAAGTTCTGTAACGCAGAAAGCGTGAGGGGGCTTTGTTGTCATGATGTAGATTTGACCTCCGATAAGCTCAATGCGTTCATCTTCTTCAAGGATGCCTGCCTCTTCCATCGCAATCAAATCTTTATAGGTAAAAAGTAAACGGCCCGTGCTTTCTTCGACAAAACGAGTACGTTGAAGCCTTTCTCGAGGTTTTTCTGCGACAGTTGCCATGCACTAGTTTACTCCAAATTCTTGGTAGAGATTGCGTATTGGGATGACCCAAGCCACTCCACTTTTTCTATCCCGAAGTTCAACCGTATTCGCCTCTAAACTTCTTGCACTCACGACAACTTGCCAAGGCACGCCTGTCAGGTCAGCGTTTGCAAATTTCACACCTGCGCTTTCATTGCGGTCATCGAATAAAACGTTCACGCCAAAACTCAGGAGCGTTTGATAAATCTCTTCGGTTTTGCCGTGAGTGTCATTAAGCTCGAGCAACACCACCTCGAACGGCGCAACCGATGTTGGCCAAACCAAACCTTTATCATCGCAATAAGTTTCAGCAATTGCTGCTAGAAGTCGCTCGATGCCAATACCATAAGAACCCATAGTGACAGGCTTCACTGTTCCATTTTTATCTTGGAGTTTTACATTGAAGGCTTCACTGTAGCGCGTGCCGAGTTTGAAGATGTGACCTAGCTCGAGTCCCTTCCTTAATATCACTTTTCCAGAACCATCCGGAGCTTCGTCACCTTCTTGCAACCTCCAAACTTCTTGGTTCGCTGCTAAACCTGATGGCGCAACGACAAGCGTATCTTCGCCACTTTCCAACAAGGCCATAAACTCCTTGGAATCACTGCCGCCCATTGCGCCATTATCTGCACTCGCTATGAGAACATCTAAGCCACAACGTTTGAAAATAGTTTGATAAGCTTTTTCGTGTGCTTCAAACACCGCATCTAAATCTTCTTGACAGAGTGCAAAGCTGTAACTATCTTTCATGCTAAATTCGCGTAGGCGCAAGAGTCCACCTTTGGGGCGCGGTTCATCACGAAACTTTTTGGAGATTTGATACCAAATGCTCGGCAGTTCTTTGTAAGAGCGAATGTTGTTGGCGAGTGTTGCAAAGATTTCTTCGTGCGTCATACCCAAACACATGTCACGTTTATTGCGGTCTTTTAGGCGAAACATTTCTGCGCCAATCGTTTGCCACCGTCCTGAGCTTTGCCAAACCTCCGCAGGATGCAGGCTTGGCAACTCGAACTCGAGCCCACCCAGCGCGTTCATTTCTTCGCGGATAATCTTGATAAGATTTTGTTTTACACGTAAACCTAAAGGCAAAAGGGAATAGCTGCCACTCGAGAGTTGCCTTACATAATCTGCCTTGAGCAAATGACGCTGGGCGATGTTTTCTGTTTCAGTGGAAAGGTCTTTTAAGATTGGAATAAAAAATTGACTACGCCGCATGAGGTTCTCCTTGAATTAGCTGACAGCTATCAGCCGTCAGCTAAAAAGATTTTGCTGATAGTTGCTGACTTCAAACGTTATTCATGGACGACGAACGAAAAACGAATGACGAATCACGAAAAACTTATTTTGCGGCGATAAAAAATCCCTGACCTGTGCGGTCAGGGAAAAAAGAGTCAAGATTGACTTTGCTTTAATTCAAGTTTAATTTAACAACGCCCCACACGCCGCGAGGGAAGGGCGTGTCCAGGTAGGTCGCGGGGCTAAATTCATAGTTTTAACGATACCAGTGAGTCCTATCTTTGTCTAGTGCGAACTTATCTCAACGGTTTGTACCATCCTCAACAATTTGCATTATCTGAGTTGTTTCAGATGATGCAAACGGTGATTGGCGCGATCTAAATCGGGTGCACCTTTGGTGGTTTGCATTTCCTTCACAAAGTCGTCAGGTAAACTTTCAATAAATTTATCGAGAGCTTCCGCATTTTCTAGAGCCATTTGTAGACACAATCTAGGCTCGAGCAATTCCCACACAGGAAATAAAGCGGCGTTAAACACATCAGGATTGTATTCGACAGGGGAGATGCCGTTTTTCTCCCACTCGAGGAGCAGCTCGAGACGTTGTTTATCCCAAAAGGCCAAAGGTGCGAACATCACACCCACCGTCCAGCCGTTAGGCAGCGTGCGCTCGAGTTCGCTGTTGCTAAGATGCTCAGAAAGTTTTTTCATTGCCTCGCGTGACGCGGTGTTGCGCTTGATAATCTCTGGATTCATAAAGTCCTTTCAGGGTCTACGGTGCAGGGGTCAGGATTTTTTCCGCACCTTGCACCCCGTACCCTATTCTCTCTGTTCT
Source organism: Trueperaceae bacterium (assembly GCA_051649365.1). Lineage (GTDB taxonomy): Bacteria > Deinococcota > Deinococci > Deinococcales > Trueperaceae > CAVTAE01. The sequence continues at coordinate 57 of JBOFGY010000108.1, read as the reverse complement.
AAAACCACCATCGCGGCAGCGTATTGTTTTTCGTTACTGAGACTCAGATGGGCAACT
>JBOFGY010000107.1:0-10604 GCA_051649365.1 Trueperaceae bacterium | reverse complement strand
AAGAAATGCGTAGAGCTATCGAAGGCATTGTCTATCTTTCTTTGCTCGACAAGCGTCATGCTGTCGATGACGTCTTGTCCAAACTCGCGGCTGACCCTGAGCGCATCAAACGCCTTTGCTTTTGGGACTGGCTTCAATCTTCAATCTAGTTTATGCGTCACTTCAATAAAGAATTGGTATAACTATGAATTTCCTTATAAATCAAGTGTCGCCAATCAGCTGGGTTTTGGAGAATCTGTACCAAACGTGGCGTATCAAGCCTAGCTCGAGACTAGCCCTAGGCAGGCACACCCACTTCAACATCTACAATCATCTGCACAACGGGGGCATAAGTCTCCATTGTTTCAATAAGTCGTCCTGCTGTGTCATATTTGCGGATGAGGTGACCGCCGCGCCGCGAAGCATAAAGGAAGCCCTGGTCATCTATTCCGAGGTCGAGTAACGTGTCCGTAGCTTCACCTTGCAAGGGATCAATTGCATAAGACACTTCAACTTTGCCTTGAGGTGTGATTTTACGAACCTTACCGCCCGTAGCATCGCTGACATAAAGGTTACCGTGTTGATCAACGGTAAAACCGTCAATGATGCGCATACCTTCTTGCCCTGTGCCCATTTTGAAGGCCCAGCGCGTTTGATAGCGTCCAGAAGCGTCAAAGCGTTGAATTTGACGGTTGCCATAATCCAACACGTACACTGAGCCATCAGCCGCAACACTAATAAGACGTGGGTCATTAAACGTGCCACGCCCTTCTCCGCGTCCACCAAAATTAAAGAGGTATGCGCCGTGGCTATCAAAGGCTTGAACAAGATTTGTCTCAGAGTCGAGCACATAGGTGCGGTCATCGGGGGCAACGGAAAGTGAAATAGGATAGAGAAATTCACCGGGTTTCATACCGTAAGCACCAAAGGAAGCAAGTGCCTTACCACTGCCATCAAGTTTGTGAATCATACGGTGGTTATCACCACCGACGCGGTATTCAAAAATTGCAGCGAGGAAATGACCTTCGCTGTTGACAGAAACCGAAAGTGGAGCTGCCGAAAAAGAACCTTCACCCACCCCAATATTACCAAGCGACGTATGCAGCGAACCCTTTGGATCGAGGATGCGCAAAACGCCTTGTCGTGAACTTACAGTTAGAATGATGCGACTTGGCAAATCGAGTGGCCCATCATCAGCAAAGGCATCGCCTTTTTCTAGAATCTCGAGCACTTCTGAAAGTTTAGGACGTTCGTCAGCTTCTTTTGCAATCATCCGCATGATGAGCGTATCGAGCACTTTAGGAATGGCGAGATTAAGCTGACGTGGTGGTGGTGGTGTTTGGAAAATTTGCTGATGGACAATCGCTTCATAACCACCTTTAAAGGCAGTTTGACCCGTAAGCATTTCATAAAAGACAAGACCCAAGCTATAGATATCGCTGCGGTAATCAATTTTGAGGCCGCGAGCCTGCTCGGGAGACATGTAAATGGGTGTACCGACACGCGCACCCGTCATGGTGAGACGCGTCAAAATCTTGCCACCTGCAATCCCAAAATCCATGAGCTTTACACCGTTATAATCGAAAACGAGTGGGTCTTTGGATTTGATGGCATCTTTAAGAATCATGATGTTGGCGGGTTTAATATCACGGTGAATAATGCCCTTCACGTGAATATGCTGCAAGGCACGTACCACAGACTTCATGATTTCGGTGGAAAGATTGGTATGGAGGTCACCCCCTTCAATGTACCCTTCCAGACTACGCCCATCCACAAACTCCATCGCCATATAGTGCTTCACGCCCATCGAGCCGTGCTCAAACGTTTTGACAATGTTAGGGTGGTCGAGGCTTTGCGCCACTTCTGCTTCACGGTGGAAGCGGCGAATAAACTTCGCATCTTGAACATACTGTTCCATCGGAATTTTCATAGCTACAATTTGCCCATCGGATTTACGCTTGGCACGAAATACACTGGCCATACCACCTGAACCCACTTTTTCCAAGACTTCATAGCCAGGAATGTCAATGGCCTCGAGCGACGACATCACGTCGCCTTTCACCATCATGCCATTGGCACCATCTTTTTTCCGCGCAGACACCTTATTCGTTCTAGAAGGAGCAACACGTCCAGCACCACCCACGCCCCGCATTGGCACGACTAAGCCTAAGGAAAGGGCGTACAGGAGCAAAGGTAAGACCGCACGTCCTCCCCCTGGCTGCCCAACACTCAAACTAAAAAGCCAGCCACTCACGAGTAAAGAGATACCTAAAACGCTATACGCAAGCCAGGCTGGAGCTCTCCAAATAAGAAAAGCTGCAACAAGGGCAAGAAGCATTAGTAGAAAAATCATCAGGTCATCTCCGCAATAATCAAGGTAATATTATCAGGGCCACCGCGCTCGTTGGCGAGAGAGATGAGATATTCGACGGAAGCTTGATGACTCGTTGTACGCTTGACTTCACCGAGCATTTCTTCAGGCTTAACCAACCCATGCAACCCATCAGTTGAAAGTAAGAATACATCATTACGCTGCACAGCAAGTTCAATGATATCAGGCGAGACTTGAGGTTTGGTACCAAGAGCCCTTGTAATCAGGTTACGCCACTCATGATGCTTAGCCTCTTCTTCACCTAAAAGACCTTTTTCAACCTGTTCTTCGACCCAAGAGTGGTCTTTCGTGAGTTGATAGATTTTGTCCTTGCGAACTAAAAAAGCTCTCGAGTCACCGACATGACCCAAATAAGCTTTTTGATGATAAACCGTAACGACACTGAGCGTCGTTCCCATGCCGCGCCGTCCCTGATTACGCAGAGCCGCCGCGTAAACACGGCGATTGGCTAAACGAATGGCTTTATCTAAAAGCTTGTCAATAGAGATAACTGGACGACCCTGGTTGAGTTCCTCCACATAGCGTCCAAACGATTCATTAAGCACTTCCATGGCAAGTTTACTTGCCACTTCACCCGCGGCAGCTCCACCCATACCATCAGCAACAGCAAGCAACGTCAGGTGACCGCCGTCCACAAGTGGGAACTGCCAGACGCGGTGATAATCTTCGTTAAAGGGTCGCACTCGGCCCACATCGGAACCGTGTCCGAGCTTAACCCTGGCACTATCAGTTACAGAAGCACGCACAGTGCCTAGTCTAGCGTGCCAAATCACGTGAGTAGAAGGGAAATTCCACAAATAGACCTGAAAAGAACATGAGACTTTTCACATTTGCGAATTAGGAGATGAGAGATAGGAGCGTTTGCTATCTCCTACCTCCTTCATGCTGTAATTTATGTTCATGGAACTTCCCCGACAACTCCGTCAAGCCGTAGAAGCTGCTTTGGGTTCTACCGCAATGTCTGACCTCATGAAAGCTGCCGATGGGCTCTCGAGCCGTTACCGCGACGAAGTCAAAGACAGCACGTTTCATTTAAGTGACAATTTAGCTGCGCAAGCCTACCTTGCTACACGGCTGCCTGCAACATACGCGGCTGTTTCTGCATGTTTTAAGGCTCTTCAGGAACTAAACCCTGACTTTGCGCCGACCACACTGCTCGATGTTGGTGCTGGCCCAGGCACGGTTATGTGGGCAGCCTCGGAACACTGGCGGAACTTGAAGAAAGCAACGCTGCTCGAGGCCAGCACCACCATTCGCCATTGGGGCGAAACATTAGGTTCGCCTCTACAAGAAACCGTTTGGCACACCGTCAATATCGCCACTGACTTTATTACTACTGACTTTAGTGCACCTAAGAGTGAACTTGTCAGTGCTGCCTATGTTCTCAACGAACTCGAGGACGTGGCACAGTCTCAACTCCTTCACCGTTTATGGGAACAAACAACGCATACCCTCGTCCTGGTCGAACCTGGCACGCCCGCAGGTTGGCAAAGAATTTTGACAGCAAGAACGCAACTCATTGAGGCTAACGCAACCATTTTAGCTCCTTGCCCACATCACGAAATCTGCCCGCTCACTTCACCAGATTGGTGTCATTTTTCGCAGCGCGTAGCCCGCTCGAGACTGCACAAACACACGAAACACGCCGAGGTTGGTTGGGAAGATGAAAAATATGCTTATCTCATCGCCACAAGACACCACGCCACAACAAGCTACTCGAGAGTACTAAGCCCACCCAAAACACGCAGTGGCTTCGTACAACTTAAACTATGTAAAGCCGATGGCTCGAGTAGCAACAATACTTTCAGTAAACGACAAGGCGAAGTGTTCAAAGAAGCGAAGAAGCTCGAGTGGGGAGAGATACTAAAGCAAAAGGCTGAAAGCTAGGCTTTTTTGCCTTCTACCTTCAGCCTTTCATTTAGCTTTTTTACACTTCAAAAAACTGCCCAAATTCTTTCCACCTAAGAGTTACACAGCCATGATGTCTTCTTCTTTGCTTTTCACCTTTTGGTCAACTTTGGTTACAAATTCGTCGGTGGCTTTTTGCACTTCCGCTTCGCCTTGTTTATGTTCATCTTCGGAAATGAGACTTTCTTTTTCCATCTCTTTAAGTTCGTCATTGCTATCACGGCGGATATTCCGAATAGCGACTTTAGCTTCTTCAGCCATATTCTTGACTGTTTTCATGAGGTCGCGGCGGCGTTCATCGGTGAGGGCTGGCACAGTGATAAAAATGCTGTCACCTTTGTTATTGGGGTTAAAGCCTAAGTCACTGTCTTGAATTGCTTTCTCAATACTCGCCAGTGAACTTTTATCAAATGGCACAATTTGCAAGGTGCGCGGGTCGGGGCTCGAGACCGTGGCCACTTGTGGCAAGGGCATTTGTGCTCCATAATAGTCCACCATGACACGCTGCAAAATTGCAGGATTGGCGCGCCCCGTGCGAACTGCTGAAATATTATGCTCGAAGGACTCGAGGGATTTTTGCATACGATCACGGGTTTCTTTAATAACAGTTTTCATGAGTTCCTCCTGGTTGTATTAACTATACAAAGAATGGGGAAACAGGAATGAAGAATGGGGAGACCAAGCATTTCATTGCTCATTCCCTACTGCTCATTCCTAAGCGAACGTTGTCTCCACATCCCCTGCAATGCGCGTCCCGACTTGCCCACCATCTAAAAGCTGTGCGAGATTATTTGGTTTGAAGACATCGAAGACAATGATGGGCATTCCCTTGTCCATACAGAGACTTAGTGCAGTTGTGTCCATCACTTTAAGACCTTGGTTCAGTGCGTCCATGTAACTTAGTGTGATGTATTTCTTCGCACTCGAGTTTTTGCGTGGGTCATCGTTATAAACACCGTCCACTTTATTTTTGGCCATAAGGAGGCAATCGGCATCAATCTCTAGCGCACGCAGGGCTCCTGCGGTATCGGTAGTAAAAAACGGGTTGCCAGTACCCCCACCAAAAATAATCACGCGATTTTTTTCCAAGTGACGCAAGGCGCGGCGACGAATATAGGGTTCAGCAAGTTCTTTTATCTCGAGGGCAGTCAACACACGCGTGGGTACGCCACGTTGCTCGAGGGCATCTTGCAACACGACACCGTTCATAATGGTGCCGAGCATCCCCACGTAATCGGCAGTGGCCCTGTCCATACCACTTCCCTGCTGTGCTCCACGCCAAAAGTTGCCACCACCCACCACCACAGCAACTTGTACACCCCTCGTGTGCGCTGAAGCAATGGCATCGGTAAGCGTTTGAATCGCCTCGTGCGATACGCCAAACCCCTGCGCCCCCGCCATAGATTCACCTGAAAACTTAAGCAGTACCCGTTTCATTCTCACCCTCCATAAAGTTTCAAAAAATATTGCATCCTAAACGTTTCCACTGAAGCACGTAAACCATAACTACTTTTGTCCTTGCGAGTCTCCATTAAAGGGTTTACACCCACAAACTTAGATAAGTGCAACCGCAGCCACGAAGCAATCTCTTTATTTTTAGTTTGAATCATTGTGAACAACAGGAGACTGCTTCGTCATTCGTTGTTTACACATTGAACTCTCAACTGAGTTGAACGTAATCTTTCCCTCCTTACACTCCTCACAATGACGAAGGAAAGCCGTTGGCTACGTGCAGTATGACCCAACCATAAAAAACAAGGAGCCGAAGCCCCTTGTGCTAAGTGGTTTATATGGTGTGACAAACCTAGGTGTGACAGCCTTGTCACGTTTTAAACACCAATCGAGATGCGGTGAAATTTACCAATTTGAATGTTCTCGCCCATGGTAGAAATGGCCTCTTTGAGAAATTCTTCGATGGTCTTTTTATCATCTTTAATGTAGGGTTGCTCCATAAGGCACGTTTCAGAGAAAAACTTGTTGAGACGACCTTCAACCATTTTTTCTGCAACGTTGGCGGGTTTACCCTCTTCCATCGCTTGCTTTTTTAAGATGTCTCGCTCGTTTTCAATGGCTTCGGCAGGAACTTCTTCTCTCGTTTTATATTGTGGTGCAGCCATCGCCACGTGAATGGCAATATTTTTGGCGAGTTCTTGAAATTTCTCGTTGCGAGCCACAAAGTCTGTCTCGCAGTTCAGCTCGACCAAGGTAGCGATTTTGCCGTTGTGGTGAATGTAGCTACCGACAAAACCCTCTTTGGCTTCGCGGTCTGATTTTTTACCGGCTTTCGCAATACCACGCTCCCGCAAGAGATTCGCGGCTTTGTCCATATCGCCGCCGGTTTCCTCGAGGGCCTTCTTAACATCCATCATGCCCGCACCTGTCATGGCGCGGAGTTTTTTTACAACGTCTGGGGAGATAGCCATGTTTTTGCTTCCTTTCTTGAGAGGATATGTCTTCGTTAGTTGGTACCTTATTGTTATTGTTGTAGCTATCAGCCATCAGCCATCAGCTTTTTGTTTTACTGACAGCTGATAGCTGACAGCTTCTTTACTCTTCATCTTCCGCGTTCGCGTTATAGATATCACCTACACCCGCACGGCGGGCAATTTCAGCGAGCTCTTCTTCAGAGATGCTTGCAGCAGCTGGCGCATTGTCTTCAATAACATAGGTACGCTCGGGTAAATTCTCGGCACCACCCCGCACTTCAACGATAAGGTCAGAGAGTCTTGCCGTAACAAGCTGAATTGAACGAATCGCGTCATCGTTACCAGGGATAATGTAATCGAGTACATCTGGGTCAGAGTCCGTATCAGCGAGTGCGACGGCTGGAATGCCAAGTTTGTTGGCTTCTTTGACAGCAATGGCTTCTTTCGTTGGGTCAACGATAAACAGTGCGTCAGGCATACGGGTCATGTCTTTAAGACCACCTAAGTAACGCTGGAGACGCTGCATTTCTTTACCAAGATCAATTTGCTCTTTTTTGCTGTAACGCAAAATACTTTCGTCCTCGAACATTTTTTCTAAATCTTTAAGACGGCGCACGCGGCCAAGAATCGTTTTGAAGTTGGTTAAGGTACCACCTAACCAACGCTCATTGATATAGGGCATACCGCAACGCTTGGCTTCAGCAGCAAGGATTTCTTGGGCTTGTTTTTTAGTACCAACAAAAAGAATCGTGCCACCCTTAATCGCAACATCTTTCAAAAAGCCAAGAGCTTTCTCTGACTCGACGAGGGTTTTTTGCAAATCAATGATAAAAATACCGTTGCGCTCGGCAAAAATGTAACGCTTCATTTTGGGATTCCAGCGTTTGGTTTCGTGTCCGAAGTGAACACCGGCCTCGAGCAACTGCTTCATACCTAAATACGACATATATCCTCCAAAGCGGAACGTTGAGGTGAAAGTGAATGTGCTGAAAACATTGTGCTTAACAGATAGTGCGTTTAACCACAAGTAACTACACATAGGTTTGCAGGACTTTGCGCGGACATTCCGCTACCGCCAAAGGGCAAACGCCACAGTATATAGGACAAAGTGTAGGTTTGGCAATTCTCGAAAAGCATTTTTCACAAATCACGCAGATGTTGCAGAATCAAAGCTCTTAAATCTAGGTAATCTGCGTAATCTGTGGACATAATATTAACTCAGCAATTTGATAGCCGCCCAATGGCTACCCCGCTTCTGTCCATCTCGACGGTGGGAATAAAACAAGGTCGGGTCGGCAAACGTACAGTGCTTGAGGTTTTCCATGTTCCCACGCTGGACTCCTGCCTGTTCTAAAACAACCTGGTTTGCCACCACTAAATCTAGGCGGTAGCGTTCACCGTCAGGGTCAAAAATAGTTTCTGGAAAACCTGCCTCGGCAAAGGCTTGAAAGACTTCCTCCCCGACTTGGTAGTTCTCGCGACAAATGGCTGGGCCAAAGACTACGCGGATATCCTGGGGACCTGAGCCGTAAACCTGCCCCATCATGTCAATGACTCCGGAACTAACCTTCTGCACTGTACCCCGCCAACCCGCATGAGCTGCCCCGACCACGTGCTTCACGGGGTCATGAAACAAAATGGGCAAACAATCGGCCATGCCAATCACAAGGAGTAGATTAGAATCATCGGTAATGTGAGCATCGGCTTTATATTTATGCCAACTAGGTTCAGCTACCACAACCGTGTTGCCATGCACTTGTTCCAACACACTGATCTCGAGCCGTGTCACCCCAAAATGCTCCAAAACGCGTTCACGATTTTGTTCGACAAGTGCTGCCTCATCACCTGTACTGAGTCCTAAGTTCAAACTGCTATAATAACTTCCGCTCACACCGCCTTGCCGGGTTGTAAACCCATGTGGAACAGTGAGTGCCCCTTTCAGCAATTCCATCAGTAATTCCTAGCTTTGAGATGGAGTGAACCCGTACTTAGGAGCCACTCCGTTACTGCGTGAACAGCTCCCCTAGCAGCTCCTGTTAATACAGGGTCGCCAAAGGGTTCAAAGCGCACGATAAATTCATCATCCTGACGACGTTTGGCAACAATCAAAACCTGCTGCTTTATATCGGGTTCATCTATCGTGGCGCGGAAAAGCCAGCGTTCTTTCGTACTGGTTTCTTTCGTACCAGTTTTTTCTGCATTAGTAATGTTTGTCGTATCTTCGTCTTCATCCGTGCCCAAACTTTGTAAAAGTTCATGAACAATCACGTAACCATTTTCATAAGGCAGGACTTGTTTGCTAAACGTCGCGTGTTTTGGCAACTCTCCTGTTAAAAGTGCGTGGGGCATACTTGACCTTTCTAGAACGTGCAAAGGTTGAATTGTTGTTGGTGGTGCGTCACTACCCTGACTAACAAAGACTTGGTAGTGCAGGGGTTTGCCTTGTGCTTTCCATTTAAGAGCATACTTTGTTGCAAAAACTGCTTCAGGTGCAGGTTCATCACGCAGGGTAAAAACGCTTGAGGCAAGAGCTTCTTCTTTAGCAAATGACAAATACTGGGGATGATCTGTGGCTAGACGAATCGTGCCACCCACACGCAAACGGTTTGCTGCCATATGATAAAAACTGCGCTGCAAAAGACGATGGTCTACATGTTTATCTTTGGGCCAAGGGTCTGGAAAATTTACAGTAATGGACTCGAGCGCACTCGTCGCAAAGAGATGCTTCACCGCAAATTGCGCCCCAAGTTTAAGCACGCGCACATTTGTTAGATTTGCTTTACGAAGTTTGTGCAGCAACCGAGAAATACTTGTCGTCGAAATTTCTAGGGCCACAAAATTGTGCTGGGGTTCCTCGAGGGCACGCCGCAAGGTGAACCGCCCATCACCAAACCCGACCTCGAGGTGAAGCGGGTGGTTATTACCGAAAGTCTCTTGCCACACCAAGGGAAAGGCATGTTGTCGCCAAGGAAAAATAAGTTTCATCGTGTAAGAGTTTATCCTAAACTCGACGTAAGTGACTTCTATCTGTTAGAGCGTGTTATGCACTTCTAAGTTAAAGTGCAAGGATGGAAAAGAAACAACGGAAAGCGTATCCGAGTGATGTCAGCGATGAGGAATGGCAGTTTGTTGTACCTTATCTCACCCTAATGAGAGAAGATGCGGCGCAACGAGACCACAGTTTACGCGAGGTATTGAATGGGGTGAGATGGCTAGCGAGAGCAGGGGCAAGTTGGCGCATGATGCCGCATGATTTACCGCCTTGGCATACGGTGTATCAACAAACCCAACGCTGGTTAAACGCAGGTGTGTTTGAGGCAATGGTAGATGACTTACGTGCCTTGCTAAGAGTAGCCAGTGGACGAAATCCCGCACCTAGTGCAGCAATCTTAGACAGTCGCACGTTGCAATCGAGTCCAGAAAGCGGAGAAAGGGCAGGCTATGATGGTGGCAAAAAACGTAAAGGCAGCAAGGTCCATATGGCGGTAGACACCTTAGGACACTTACTCACCTTGTTCGTTACTCCCGCGAATGAGCAAGACCGTGAGCAGGTTGAACAGCTTGCCCAAAAAATCCAAGAGGTCACTGGTGATACCGTAGAACTCGCGTATGTAGACCAGGGTTACACAGGCGACGAAGCCAAAGAGGCAGCCAAGCAACACGGCATTAAACTCGAAGTGGTCAAACTCGCTGAGACACGTCAAGGTTTTATTCTCTTACCTAAACGCTGGGTGGTGGAGCGTTCCTTTGCTTGGACGGCTCGCTTTCGCAGACTTGCTCGTGACTATGAACGTTTGCCAAAAACCTTGGCTGGTCTACATTTTTTAGCCTTTGCCATTGTCCTACTTAAACGCTTCACTGACCTGATGGGCAGCACCTAAAGTGCATAACACGCTCTA
>JBOFGY010000106.1:0-6394 GCA_051649365.1 Trueperaceae bacterium | reverse complement strand
GCCCTCGAGGTTATCGAATCGGGTGCAGACATTATGCTTGGGGCTGGGGAAGAATGGCTTCTACCTGAAGGCACAGAGGGCCGCTTTGGTGAAGGTGCTAGAACCGACGGACGCAACCTCATTGAAGAAGCAACGATAGCAGGCTACACCGTTGTTTACACCAAAGACGAACTCGTGGCTTTGCCCGAAACCACCACGAAAGTTTTGGGCGTGTTTAATGTCGAAGATACCTTTTATGACATGAACGAGGGCGAAGCGAGAGCGGAAGGGTTGCCCTATTATCTTGACAGCGCACCGACGATGGCAGAGATGATGGAGTTCGCTTTGCCCCGTGTTTCGCAAAATGAAAATGGTTTCTTTATCGTTGCTGAAGAAGAAGGCACCGACAACATGTGCAACAGTAGAAATGCGGGTGGCTGTCTCGAGGCCCTCAAACGCGCTGATGATACCTTTGGTGTTATTGCAGGCTTTACTGAGACAAATCCGAACACCTTCATGGTGACAACCTCTGACAGCAATGCTAGCGGAATGCAAGTCGTCGCAGCCGAAGACCTCATCGAAGAACCCACGGAAGATTCCATCTTGCCTGGTACGGCGGAGAACGGAACACTTGTAGACGGCATTGAGGGTTCCGAATCGAATGTCTTTTGTATCTGCTCTCGATGCTAACGGTGAAGCTCACCCTTTTGGTATTAGCTGGACGACTTACGGTGAGGTGGGTAGCGGTTCCATTGCCCGCGCACATGGCCTAGACGCTGCCGAGATGCTTCCCGCGACAGGCATTAAAAACACAGATATTTACAAAGTGCTGTACATGACGCTGTTTGGGGAAGATTTGCGGCAAGCCGCAGTGACTCAATAGCTGAAGGGGTTGAACGTTGAAGATTTGAGTCTGTTTTTAACCTTTCTACTTTCAACCTTGTAACGTTCAACCTGCTTTCTTGACAAATCCTTGACTAGGTTCATTAACCGTTGACCCTTTTTACCCAGCTGACAAACGCATGACAAATGCAATATAAATTTCCTCACGGAGGTAAGTGTGAAAAAAATTCTTATTCTACTCGCTTTACTCGTTCCCTCGGTTTTTGCCCAAGAGATTCTGATAGATGGTTCTTCCACCGTTTATCCAATCACTCTCGCCGTTGCCGAAGAGTTTAATATTGACAATCCTGACTCACCTGCGACGGTAGCCTTTTCAGGTACAGGTGGCGGTTTTGAGAAGTTCTGTGCTGGCGAAATCGTCATGAACAACGCCAGCCGCCCCATCAAGCAAGAAGAAGCTGATGCCTGCGCTGCTAACGGCATTGAATTTATTGAAGTCGAAGTTGCCTTGGATGCCCTCACCGTCGTGGTGAATCCCGAAAACGATTGGGCGCAATGCGTCACGATGGATCAGCTTAAAGGCATGTGGCAACCCGAACCCACCATCAACAACTGGAGCGATGTCAACCCAGACTATCCTGCCGAGCCCATTGTGCTATACGGCCCTGGCGTAGACTCGGGTACATTTGATTACTTCACCGAAGCAGTTGTAGGTGAAGCTGGCTCGAGCCGCTCTGACTTCTTCCCCAGCGAAGATGACACGGTGCTCGTGCAAGGCGTTGAAGGTGACGCGAATGCCCTCGGTTACTTTGGCTTTGCCTACTACCTGGAAGAAGGCGAAAAACTTAAAGGACTCGAGATTGACGGTGGCGAAGGCTGCGTTGCTCCTACCGCCGAGAACGTCAACAACGACACCTACCCACTTTCCCGCCCGCTTTTCATCTACGTGAGCAAACCTGCCCTCGCGGAAAACCCTGGCTTGGTTAGCTTTGTAGACTTCTACCTCTCTGACGACGCAAAAGAACTTATCTCGGACACGGGTTACGTCCTGCTCACTGATGAGATGTACGAAGCCGAACGCGGCGAGTTTGAAGCACGCTAAGCGTTAAGAGCGGTTCTTCGTTGTTCGTCATTCGTTGTTCGTAGAAGCTATTACGAAAAACGAACAACGAATGACGAAGAACTTTTATATTTGATAGAGTGTGGCGGTACGCTTTCAGGTTTTGAGTAATCGTTGACAGTGGGCTGATAGAGCGTTGTTAGAGTTCGCGTAATATCTGGGAGAAGTCATGGTGTCACCAAAAGATGCAATCAAAGCAGTCGGGCTTGACCGCCGTGCCTCGAGAAATATCTCAGAGTCTGCTATCGGCACCATTTTGCTCATCTGCGCTTGCATCTCAATTATTACCACCATCGGGGTTATTTTTTCTATTTCATCAGAAACCATTCAATTTTTCCGCCACCCTGAAGTTTCCTTGCGCGAGTTTTTTACTGAGACGCGCTGGACACCGCTTTTTGCTGGCAACGAGCGTCACTTCGGGATTGTGCCTCTTATTACGGGCACACTTCTCGTTACGCTGATTGCGCTTATCGTTGGAATTCCTCTAGGCTTGGGTGCGGCGATTTATTTATCTGAATTTGCGAACCCCGCCACACGCCGCTCAATCATGCCGATTCTCGAGGTCTTGGCGGGTGTTCCCACTGTCGTTCTTGGTTATTTTGCGGTTCTTTATGTCACACCTGTTTTGAAAGACCTTATTCCGGGTGTCAGTACCTTTAACTCACTCTCCGCAGGCTTAGTGATGGGCTTTATGGTGATGCCGACGATCTCGAGTATTTCCATTGATGCCATGCAAGCCGTACCGACAAAACTCCGCGAAGCCGCGTATGGTTTAGGTGCGACAAGAGCAGAAGTCACGCTCAAAGTCGTTTTCCCAGCCGCACTTTCGGGGATTGTTGCCGCGATTATTTTAGCAATGTCACGCGCCATTGGTGAAACGATGGTCGTGGCCCTCGCCGCAGGTCAACGCCCCACCTTCACCTTTGACCCACGCGAAACCATCTCGACCATGACCGCCTTCATCGTTCAAGCCGCCACAGGCGACCAACCCGCAGGCTCGATTGGTTCACAGTCTCTCTACGCCGTTGCCGCGATGCTGTTTTTAATCACACTGGTTCTCAACGTCATGTCGCAGCTCATCGTCAGAAAGTTCGCTGAAAAATATGAATAATCTTGAAAATTTAACCACAGAGGACACAGAGATAACATTTATGGTTTTTGCTATATCTTTTACTGTGTTCTCTGTGTCCTCTGTGGTGAATACTTTACCCACGCTTGAGGAGAAGCATGTCTAGCCGTACAATAACCTCATCCGTGACACAGCCTCGAGAAAAATCCTTGCTCCAAGGCGATGAAAAAACGCAACTTCAGCGTCGTCAGCATGTTGGAAGATTTTTCCAGTACCTTACCTTCACGCCTGTGATTCTGGCTCTTTTACTGATTGCCACGATTCTCGTCGTGATTTTTATTGACACCTGGACGTGGCAAGTCGTGGAGTCTAATGGCAGTGGTCAAACCTTTGCACGCAGTAGCGCAAACACCTGGGATGGTGTGGTGCGCCTCGAGCTAGCTGCAAGAGGCGAAACGCAGGAAGACATTGATGCTGTCCTCAATGACCCCGAAGAAACGCGCAAGTTCACCGCCAGAAACCGCGTCGAGCTTGTCTATGTACCACGTTCGCTTAACGAAGCAGTGGATGGTCAAACGGGTTGGCGTTGGGTCGTGACGAACAACCGCGACAAGGTTCAGGAAAATATCTCCTGGCTCGAGGGTCGCCGCCATTTACCAGAGTTAGTAGAAAACCTGGAAGATGGTCAACTCGTATTCTTAAACCCCTGGCTGGACTTTTCATTTTTTGCACGGAATAACTCGAGTAACTTCTGGCTTGCCGGTCTCGTTACAGCTATCCTGGGAAGCCTTTGGGTGATTGGTTTGGTCTTGCTGATTTCTGTGCCAATTGGTGTGGGTGCGGCAATTTATCTCGAGGAGTACGCGCGTAAAGGCTGGTTCGCGGAGCTGCTAGAAGTCAACCTTCGTAACTTGGCAGGTGTGCCGAGTATCGTTTACGGAATTTTAGGACTTTATATTTTCGTGCGCCTCATGGGAATTGGCCCGGTTGTTCTAGCTGCGTCACTCACGCTCTCGCTTCTTATCTTGCCTGTCGTCGTCATTGCCTCACGCGAAGCGATTCGCGCCGTGCCTGATTCGCTGCGTCAGGCGAGTTATGGTCTTGGTGCTACACGTTGGCAAACCGTAAGCCGTGTGATTTTGCCCAATGCGGTTACAGGCATCGTGACAGGTGTCATCCTCGCGGTAGCAAGGGCTTTAGGTGAAACTGCGCCGCTCCTCGTAGTTGGCGGTGCCGGTTTTATTACTACGTTGCCAACGAATCCTTTTTCGTCTTACGCTGTCATGCCTACGCAGATTTATTCCTGGTTCTTCGCCCCCGAACAAGAATTCGATCACGCCGCAGCATCAGGCATCATCGCGCTCTTAATCGTCTTGTCTATTATCTACGCACTGGCATTCTTTATTCGTCGTCGTTTTGAAAGAAAATGGTAAGGAAGGAGAAAGTTATTCGTTCTTAGTTTTTCGTTATTCGTTTTGTAAAGAGTTAGGTCTGTGATGAACTAATTCAGTAGCGAACGAAAAACGAATAACCAATAACGAAAAACCGCTTTTATGGCATTGCCCACCCGCGAAGCACTCAAAGACCACGTAACCGTTCGCACTGATCCTGTGCCCGAGAACGAATCTGTTATCACGATTAAAAATCTCAACATGTGGTACGGCGATTTTCACGCGCTCTATGACACCAGCATCACGATTCCCAAGAATAAAGTAACAGCACTCATTGGCGCGTCTGGTTGCGGGAAGTCTACGCTTTTGCGCTGCATCAACCGCATGAATGACTTGGTGCTTAGTTCACGCATTGAAGGCGAACTGATGTTTGAAGGAGTCAATCTTTACGACAAAGCGATTGACCCCGTTGAAGTGCGCCGCCGTATCGGGATGGTGTTTCAGAAACCGAATCCTTTTCCCAAAAGTATTTTTGATAATGTTGCCTTCAGTCCTCGCTTGGTTGGATATAAAGGTGATTTGAATGCGCTTGTTGAAAAGTCGCTGAAAAATGCCGCGCTGTGGGATGAAGTAAAAGATAAACTCAAGCAGTCTGGCCTAAGTTTATCGGGTGGTCAGCAGCAGCGTTTGTGTATCGCCAGGGCGATGGCACAAGAGTCCAATGTGATTTTGATGGACGAACCGACCAGTGCGCTTGACCCCATTGCTACGGATAAAATTGAGCAGCTTATTAACGAGATCAAAAAAGATTATACCGTGGTTATCGTGACGCACAATATGCAGCAAGCTGGCCGCGTTTCTGACCGCACGGTTTATATGCATCTTGGTACGGTTGTCGAAGAAGGTCCTACCGATACGATTTTTACGAATCCAAAAAATACGATTACCGAGCAGTATATTTCGGGACACTTTGGTTAAGCGGGTTTAAGAATTTTGGTTAAGTGGGCTCGAGTTCATAGCCATCACTTGCTTGCAAATTTAAAACGTGTCCGTCTTTGACAAAGTTTTGCAAGATGGCTTTGCAGGTTGTTTTTAACTCAGAGCTACAAATCACACCAATGGTGGGCCCAGCACCAGATAAAAAAGCGGCATAAGCACCTGCATCTAAAATCTTTTGCCGTGTTTCTGCAAGACCTGGCACGAGTTTTTCGCGGTAGGGTTCGTGGAGTCTATCTTGTGAGGCTATGCGCAGAAGTTCGGGATCATTTAGGGCAACGGCGAGTGTCCAGAGTGAGGTGCGGCTCGAGTTAAAAATCACGTCGCTGCGTTTGTAGCTGTTAGGTAGCACGGCCCTTGCTTCGCTCGTTAAGAGTTCAAAGCTTGGCACAGCAAAAAGAAAGGTCCAAGCGGGTAGCTCGAGGTGCGCGCACAGATAGCTGCCGTCATCTTTTTCTACCGAAGCCGTGAAGCCACCATAAATGGCGGGAGCTACATTATCGGGATGACCTTCTAAGTCGGCGGCGAGTTCAAAAACGCCTTTACGTCCAAGTTGCCCGTTTAGCACTGCGTCGGCGAGGGCAAGCCCTGCGACGAGAGCCGCTGATGATGACCCTAGCCCACGTGCAAGGGGAATAGGATTATTGACCTTAAACGTAACCTTGGGCGGCGTTTTATTCACCAGCGAGTACGCTGCGCGAAAGCCTTCGTGCATGAGGTTATTGGGTGTATCAGGGAGTTGTCCTTGCCCTGAATAGTAAAAGTGGTCTTCGGGGGTTAGACCTGCCGTAACCTCGAGATATAAATTAAGTGCAATACCTAAACAGTCAAAGCCTGGGCCAAGGTTGGCGCTGGTGGCGGGTACGCGGATATGAAACACGGGAGAAAGCGTATCATGCGGTTTCTCAAAAGAGTAGAACTTGGCAAGAGGGGAAGACAGAAGACAAAGACTAAAACAGTTCGAAGTTTATGAAACACGAGTTCGAGGTTTTTGAT
>JBOFGY010000105.1:0-12204 GCA_051649365.1 Trueperaceae bacterium | reverse complement strand
CAGTGATTCAGAGCATTGACCCTGACCAAGATATGCAGATTGCAGAGGGACTCGAGTCCCTGAAAAATTTTGTCAAAGACGTTTACGATGAAGAGCAAGCAGGGAAGACCTTTACAGCAGAGGAAGCAGATTTGCTTGGGGCAGAAGCGCAAAACCGAGCAACGGCGATTACAGGGCAGATTGTGCAAGTGGCAAGTCAGCTAAATATTACTATTGAGGAGTAAGGATGATGAAAGAAATTTGTAAAAGTTCGGTGTTCCATTTTCTATCGTCAGGCGCAACAAGGGATTGCAACCCCTTGCTCTTGTCGGCGAGTGAAATACTTTTGGAAATTTCTTTCGTTTGCAAGGTGCGAGTCTTGGGAAGTGAAAAATGAAGCGTTGTGTTTGGATGAGTATCGTTGCTTTAGTGTCCTTTGCGTTTGCGGCATCGCCCATACAAAACGCTGAAACGATTCGTAGTGGGTTGTTGCAAGCACAACTCGAGCTAATGACAAATCCAGAAGAAGCGAAAGTCTTGTTAGAAGATGCGAAACGTGCTTTTGCTGATTTGGATTTGGGTGATGAAACATTGGCAGCACAATTTGGCCGAGCAGAACAAGCACTTAACGCTGGTGACAATGTTGCGTTTGCAGCAGCAAGAGCAACGCTTTGGACAGCTTTACTCCATGCGAGCTATGAGCAAGTACAACTTGCTATACAACACAATGACGCAGAGACTGCCAAACGTTGGCTGAGCCTACGTGAGTTTCGCCAAGCAACACGTTTTTCTCGTCCCAATGCAGATGCGACGTTGGCAGTAAAGAAACTTGCCGAAGGTTCACTTTCACAAGAAGAAGCGTTAGCAACGGTTCGTGCAGATTTACTCGACACCTACCAAGCGCGTTTGTCTGAAGCCTTAAGTGATGTTGTTGCTACGAATAAACAAAACTTTGCCATGCGGGGTGCAGAAGCAGCAGGGTTGGCCACAGGCTACTTCACGATTCTTAAAACGGTTTACACAGAACAGCGCGGGGAAGATGCAGCCGCGCAAGCAGAGCAAGCCTTTACAAATCTTGTTGCAAATCCGGACGAGAATGCTTTGAAAAGTGTCAATACTGCTTTACAAGGCTTTCGTGCTGCACCCCTCAGTGATAAAGAAACCTTGCGCCGTGCGGGGCAGATGATGCGCTTTATTTCACTCGTGGCGGTGGAATATGGGCGCGGTATTCGCAATGGGCAAGTTGCTGTTGATTTAGAAATTCGTGAAGCGATTTCGTTTCGGGATGGTGCGGCAGCGGCGTTTACAGACTTAAGAAGCTCACTCGAGCAACAAATAGACAAAGCAAAAACTGAGCAGGTTGCAACTATTTTTACCAACCTGGAAGAGCAGCTTGCAGCAGCCTCGCAAAAGACAAGTGTGGCAGCTCCCGCCGATGTTCGTGCACAGACTGATGAACTCACCACACTCCTCAAAGAAGTTATGCCCACCGAGTGGCAAAAGCAAGACTCCTCCGCAGATTTTGATGTCATTCAAGAAGCCCTGACGCAGATGGAAAATGCTGTGAAAGAAGGCCAGTATGAACTCGCAGCATCCGCGAGGCTCGAGGCCTATGCCATTCTCGAGAGCGGCCCAGAAGCTCGTCTCATCGCATTTGCGCCACAGTTCAAACCCATTTTGGAAAATCTATTTTGGTATGGACAAGATGAAAATAAAGGTTTGGCTTATCTGATTGAGCAGCACGCACCACTGGCAGATATTCAGGCGACAAGAGCTGAATTAAGTAGGGAACTTGTCAAAGCAGAAAAAGCCCTTTCGGGTAGCAAGGCTCCTGGGGCAATCACCACGAATGCCGCGATTATTGTGTTTCGTGAAGGGCTCGAGGCTGTCATCATTCTCGCTTCACTCATGGCAAGTTTCAAAACGGCTGCAAATCGTCGTTATAGAAAACCTATGTGGCTTGGTGCGGGTCTCGCGTTCCTGGCAAGTGCGGTCACGTGGTTCGTGATGCAGGGTGCGCTCCTTGCTTTTGCGCGTTATGGTGAACGTGTGGAAGCGGTTGTGTCTATCCTTGCGATTATCGTGCTTATTTTAATTACAAATTGGTTTTTTCACGACTCCTACTGGACAGACTGGATGGCGAGCTTTCACAAGAAAAAAGGCGAGCTTGTCAAAACAGGTATTGGCGCATCGCTCGGGTTTATCACCTTAGGTTTTACAAGCATTTACCGCGAAGGCTTTGAAACTGTTTTATTTTTGCAAGCTCTAGTTTTAGAGTCAAACAATGTAACGGTTTTACTCGGTACAGCCATAGGTTTAGTTGGCACTGCGCTTATCGGTTATGTGATATTCCAGGTGCAAACAAAGTTGCCTTACAAAAAAATGTTTATCGTCACGGCTGCGATGATTGGGGCGGTATTACTCATTATGGTTGGCAACACGACACATGTCCTTCAAGTAGTCGGTTGGTTGCCCACGCATCCTTTGCGCTTTGTCGAATTCTCTTACTGGACAGGTTTGTGGTTTGGTTTGTATGCAACTTGGGAAGGCTTAGCAGCGCAGGCTATTGCAGCCGTGTTTGTGCTGGGTAGTTACTTCTTGGCAGAATACCTCAAGGAACGCTCGAGACATACCAAAATTGGGGCTGTATCAGGTAAACCCGTTTCGCAAAATTAAAAAAGTAGCTTAGACAGATTTTACTTGCAGGTTTCCAAAGAGATTGCTTGGCGGCTTTGTTAACCATAAATCCAGTACATTTTAGATTGACCTTTAGCTGAGGCTCGCAGTGACGACCCATTCGTTATTGCGAGCCTCAGCGTAAAATGTGCTAATTGGTCATAAAGCCAATCATGAATGAGGCTGCGAAGCAATCCTATTTTTTTCATACACAGCCTGAACTGAAGCCGTGTGGTTACTTGCAGCAAGAGTGCTTCAAGCTTTCACGTTTCCGCTAGCACAAAAATCTGTTACACTTTTCTATATGTCAATGGGTTATCACATCTTACCCCCACCCATCCTTTAGCGTTTTGTTTTGTGAGCTAGATGGTTTGCGTCACTTCGTGACGTTGAGTATTTTTTTGTTTTAAAAAGGATGTGATTCATGCAACGTGGACTTTGGGTAATTGCGCTTGCTGCGATGTCGTGGGGGACAGTGGGCGTGGTGGTTAGGTCGCTTTATGAAAGTACGACACTTTCTTTTTTGTCAGTTGGGTTTTACCGCTTGGCCCTTTCGGTGCCGGCACTTTTACTCGCCCTAGGTTTTTTGGGGAAAAAAGCTTTTCAAATTAAATTAAAAGATAGTCCTATCATTGTCTTATTAGGTGCCATGCTCGCGGTGTATCAACTGTGTTACTTCGCAGCTATTTCAAAGGTGGGTGTGGCGATAGCAACACTTGTCACGCTGTGTACAGCTCCGGTGATTGTGGCGGTGCTGTCGGTAGTGTTTTTGAAAGAGAGGCTCGAGCCCACCACCATCACTGCGCTTGTCGTTGCCATCCTCGGCACAGTATTACTCGTGGGGTTTCGAGATGCCAATAGCGAGAATGTGCTTTTGGGTGTGTTGTTCGCGCTCGGTTCTGCGACGGGTTACGCACTCGTCGTGTTAACAAGCCGCGCAGGTTATCGCACTATCATCCACTGCAACCTGTGGCCTTTGGGTTTACGGTTGGCGCACTCGTGCTTTTGCCTTTCGCTGTGACGGCTGGGCTTACTACCAATCTAGAACCTTCGAGCTGGCTCAGACTTCTCTATCTAGGTCTTATTCCAACTGCGCTTGCTTACGTGTTGTTTACGCTGGGAATGCGGACGACAAAAGCTACGGTAGCAACAATTGTGACGTTGCTCGAGCCCCTTACCGCCGTCACACTGGCTTTTGTTTTGTTTCAAGAAAAACTAAGCACGACTGCAATTGTAGGCGGCGTACTTTGAATCGCAGCGATTCTTTTGCTCGCAAGAAAACAATAGACATGAGTCATCCCGAATTTTAGTGCGAGGGACACAAAGTGCGCCCTCGCACTACCTTGTGTCCTTGCGAGTCTCCATTTAGGGCATAGCGACTGCGAACAAAGCCTATCGCTGCCGCAGCCACGAAGCAATCTTCCTTCCCTGACTTGGTAACTAGGTCAGGGAAGGAAGATTGCCGCGTCGCTCGTTTGTTGCAAAGCACATCATCAAGGTAGCTTGAAGGTTCTTTCACCGCCAACACGCTCCTCGCAATGACGAACTACTATAAAATTTAGCACTCACTGCATCGTGAACGCTAAATTTCGGTACGACTCATGTATACACCGCACCCTTATTCTGCTGTAAGTTGGTAAACTGCTCCACTGTAATCAACCACGTAGAGTTCCCCGTCGTTGTCTTCACCAAACGAGCTGATAAAAAGTTCTGTGTCTAGCCACTCATTACTCGTCCACTCTCCGTCTTGTTGCGTGGCAAACCAAATTTTTCCGCTTGTGAAATCGCCGTAGATGTAGGTGCCTTGTAAATCGGGCAGAGCTTCACCACGGTAAGCATAGCCGCCTGTTACTGACGCACCTTCACTGTGTTCGTATTCAAACACAGGCTCAATAAACTCTTTATCTTCACAGTTTTCGCTCAAGTCATATTCGTGCATGGCTTCATAGCATCGCCAGCCGTAATTGCCACCACCTTGACCAGCAGCTTGAAAACTGATTTCTTCATAGATGTCCTGCCCGACATCACCAAGCCACATATCACCGGTTTCACGGTCAAAGCTCCAACGCCAGGGGTTGCGCCAACCCACTGTCCAGATTTCAGGGCGAACATTCTCTTGTCCAACAAAGGGATTATCGTCTGGTACGACATAAGGTTCATCGGTGTTGATATCAATGCGTAAAACTTTGCCTAACAGCGAATCCATATTTTGTCCGTGTTGATACGGGTCACCACCAGAGCCGCCGTCCCCCATACCTATGTAGAGATAGCCATCAGGACCAAAGGCAATCATGCCGCCGTTGTGGTTGCTGTGCGGTTGTGAAATCGTCAAAATGGTTTTGGCGGAATCTGGGTTGGCAATATTGTCCTCAAGTGTATAGCGCACAATTTGCGTATTTTGTGGACGGGTGTCATCGGTGAAGTCAGTATAGTTAATAAATATGTAACCGTTCTGCTCGAAGTCTGGGTGAAAAGCAAGTCCGAGTAAACCTTGCTCTGCCTTCGTGCTTACCAAGTCCCGAATATCTAAAACACTTTGGTCTTGCACGGTACCGTTTTCAACGAGGCGGATTTGTCCGCTTTTTTCAACGACAAAAAATTGCTCGGTGTTGCCAGGTGCTTGGGTAATGTATACAGGCATTTCTAAACCTTCAACAAGGGGCTCGAGTTTATATCCACCTGAAGCAGGCGGTGTGTTGGCGTGGGCTAGCGTAATGAGTAAAAAGAAACCAAGGATAAGGACGAAAAATTTCATGATAATACTCCTTTATAACACTTGTCTACGCCAATGGCTCAGGGCCAAGCTCGAGATTAAAAAGAATGCTGAGAGTAACGCAGCTCCGCCACTCACTTCATCAAAGCGTGTGCTAAAGACAAGTGAACGACCGATTTGCTCATAGGTACGTTTAAGTTCAGCAGCAGAATCTACAAAGTGATATTCACCGCCCGTGCGGTCTGCAATAGCGCGAAGGGTCTCTTCGTCAAAGCGTGCCGCGTATTGATAGCGTGGTGGCAAGCCGGGTACAGGACCATCCGTCACGCTGCCAACACCAATGGTGTGCACCGTGACTTTTTGATCGACAGCTTCTTCGGTGACCTCGAGCGGGTCTGCACCAATGACGCTGCGTCCATCGGAAAGTAAAACCATCGTAGCGAGACGCTGCGGGTCTTCACTGGCCTCTTCGCGTTCCTCGAGGGTTGGCAACACACGAAGACTTTCTTCAATGCCCGAACCTATCGCTGTACCAAAATCCATCTGCAAAAAATTCACCGCGCGAACTACGCTGTCGTGGTCATCGGTGAGTGGTACAACCGTTGTTGCGTAACGTGCAAAGGTAACAAGCCCGACACGTGTGCCTTCAGGTAAGCCCTCGACAAAAGCGATAAGTGCCTCACGTGCAGCATTAAAACGGTTCGGGTTAATATCCGTCGCCATCATCGAGCGGCTGACATCGAGGGTTAAAACAATGCCAGCCCTGGGGTCCGCTTGTGGAATTGAAAACGCGGGCCGCGCGAGCGCAACAATGCCTGCGGCAAGTGCGAGCGTGTAGAGAATGGCGGGCACGTACATGGGTGAATGGCGCACGCTTTGTTTGGCACGAAGAAGTAAGGCGAGATTTGGGTGAAGCACGGCAGCTTTGGCGGGTGCTTCGATTTTGCGGCGATAGAAAAAAATAGCAAGGGGGATGAAGAGTAAAAGTAAGAGAAGCCAGGGCCAAAAGAAACTCATAACATTGCACCTTTCAGGGAAAATCTAACGTGGTGTTGGGGGCTTTTTGACGAATAAAGACTTACACAAAATATAGTGAAGTAAGCAGAACAAGGGGTTGTAACCCCTTGGGAACCGCAGCTCACCGAGTCATTTGAAGCGAGCTGCGTAAATCCTGGAGTGAAGAGAGATTGCTGCGTGGTTGTGTGAAGCGTTAAATGCATGAAAGGGGAACCTGCGGGAGATTGAGATTGAAAAATACGTCTAAGAATATTTGATGCTAACGCATTTAGAAAAGTTGCAGCTATCCACGAAAGCATAACGTATACCTTTACGGAACGCGGCGTTGCCAGCGCAAGCTGAGGAGACCGCCTATGGCCATGAGCAGCAGTGCGAAGGCACTGAGTGGAGCGGAGAGTTCGATTTCTTTGCCCTCCCAGCGAATGGCAGTGGTGAGGTCTCTAAAAACAGTGCGGAGGGTTTCTTCGTCATCGGCCTCGAGCATTTGCCCATCGGTATCATCGGCTAGAATTTCTAAATTATCGGGTTCAAAAGGAATGAGATACTCTTGCCCATCAATGCGCGTTACAGTGTCTTCTTCACCGATGGGAACAGCATAAAGCTTCACAGTGTTCTCTTTGGCAAATTCGGCTGCAACCTCGAGCGCGTCTTCGTTTTCTAAATCTGGATTGGAATTAACGTTGGTTACGCCATCAGAAAGAATCAGAATGCTACCCGGCGGTGGTGTTTGGGTCGCGGTGGGTTCTTCGTTTTCAGATTCTTCGGTCTCGAGCGGTGTGAAACCTTCTGGCTCTAAATCCTCAGGGGGTAACACGCCTTCGCGCCCAGGCAACATTCGCACCCCAGCCACGACTGCGGCTGAAAGTGAGGTGTTTTCGGCAGGTTCGATGCGGTCAAGCGCGTCTAATAATTCTTGTCTGTTGGTTGTGGGTACGACGAGCACAGAGGCGACATCCGAAAAACTTGTCAGACCAATTTTAGTCGAGCGGGGTGCGTCGGCGATAAATTGTTTGGCGAGTTCACGTGCCTGCTCAAGCCTTGTCGGGTCTAAATCATCGGCAAGCATCGAGCGCGAGGCATCGAGCGCAATAATGACAGCAGCTTGATTTTGGGGGATTGGAATATTGGCAATGGGACGTGAACCTGCAAAGAGCAGTGCGGTTAAAGCGATAAGTTGCAGCATGAGCGGTAAACGACGTTGGGCTCTCGAGGGCTGACGCAAAATCGTGCCGAGCAAGCGTTGGTCAGCAAATTTCTCCGCCGTTCGCTCACGCCGTTTACCAACCACACGCAAGAAAACGAGTAAAGCGGGTACGAGAAGCAAAAGCCAGAGGAAGAGGGGCCATTCAAAGCTCACGGGGTTTCCTCCTTAAAGGCAGAGGAGGAGAAGAAGGGGTGAGGAGAAAAAGCTTTTAACTTCTGCTGATAGCTGATGGCTGATAGCTGATAGCTACGTCGCACGGCGACCCCTCCTTTGCAAGGTGAACTTGAGGAGAGGTTCGACGAGTTCTTTGTCGGTGTCGAGCTCGAGCATGTCCACACGCGCAGAGCGCATAGCGCGGCCAATAAGTTCGGTTTGCTCTAAAACAAGTTTTTCATAAGCAACACGCAAATTTTTATCGCTCGTATCAATCCAGATTTCTTGACCTGTTTCTGGGTCACGTAGTCGCAACTCGCCGACTTTGGGCAAGGCTTTCTCGAGCGGGTCAACCACACGCACAGCAATGAGTTCGTGCTTCGCACCAAGACGTTGTAACAAACGCACCCAAGCAGGTTCGTCATTCCCAACCGTTTTGGGAATAAAATCTGACACCACAAAGAGGAGTGCGCGACGCTTCAGCGTGCGGGAGAGTTGCTCGAGTCCTGTAACGAGGGGTTCAGGTGCCAGAGCGTCCAATTCCTTTTTGAACTCTTTCAAGTCAACAGGGGAGACATTCTCTTCTTCTCTTTTCCCGTCTTCCCCTCTTTTACCTTTTTCAACATGGTCTTGCATTCCTTGCACGATGGCCAACGTCTGCTTCCGTCCAGATTTGGGTGTGATAACTGACATGCCGTGTTCAGAAACAATAAACGCGCCCACCTTGTCACCGTGCCGCGTCATGATGGCGGCGGCAGTGGCTGCAAACTCTAAGGCCATCTCACGTTTCAAAACACGGCGCGTACCAAAATTCATCGAAGCGGATAAATCTACAACGAGCCAGGCGGTGAGTTCGTGTTCTTCGCGGTACTGCCTGACGTGAACAGTTCCCGTACGCGCCGTGACGTTCCAGTC
This sequence comes from Trueperaceae bacterium, assembly GCA_051649365.1. Taxonomy (GTDB): domain Bacteria; phylum Deinococcota; class Deinococci; order Deinococcales; family Trueperaceae; genus CAVTAE01. The sequence continues at coordinate 3,547 of JBOFGY010000105.1, read as the reverse complement.
AATACGGCGCACTTCGTCGCCAGGTTGATATTCGCGCACTTCCGCCAAGTCCAAACTTGGCCCATAAAACACGCCGGTGTAATTGCCAAATAAAAAACCGTCAAGGCGACGTAAAATATTGAACTCGAGTTTTTTCAAAAGTTCACTCGGCAACTCCGAGCGAACTTGAAACGGTTCGGGTGCAGGTGGTGGCGGTGTTTGTTTTCTTCGCGCGATCATCTCTAATTGATAAATCCTTCGTGGAGAATTTCGTTTTCGTTTCTCGTTGGGCGAATTTTGTTTCGTTGGGGCGACCCCGTGTGGTCGCCCGCCCTTTTTTGAAATTTACGCCGTTGGCGTTTTTAGGCAACCATTTGTTTTTAGGGCAACCACGTGGGGTTGCCCCTATGGGTTGGTGGCGGTGTTGGTATTTTGACGTATGTCGCGGTGGGGGTCGCCAATATGAACGCGGGGCATCTGAACACCTGCGATGATTTGTTGCACGGTGTCTTCTAACTTGATGTTGTCGGCTAGGGCCTCATACGAGAGAATCACGCGGTGACGCAACACTTCGGGGGCAAGATCGCGCACGTCTTCGGGTAAAACATATTCGCGCCCACGCACCACAGCGAGTGCTTTTGCACCGAGGATTAAATTTACACTGGCGCGAGGGCTGCCACCAAACTGAATATATTTTTTGAGTTTGTCGAGCTTTACTGTTTCGGGTTCACGGGTGGCTCGAGCGAGATTGACCGCATACTCCGTGATGGCAGAATGCACGTGAATTTTGTCAACCATTTTTTGTAACTCGCGCAGCTCGTCAGCGGTAAGCTGCACGCTAATTTTCTCAAAGCTGCTCGAGACTCTCTCCACAATGGTCATTTCATCGTAGAAACCTGGATACCCGATAATCACCTTAAACATAAAGCGGTCAACTTGCGCTTCGGGAAGAAAATAAGTTCCCTCAGATTCGATGGGGTTTTGTGTAGCGAGTACCAAGAACGGGTCGGGTAGCTTAAAGGTTTCGTGACCAATGGTCACTTGGCGTTCTTGCATGGCCTCGAGGAGGGCAGATTGAATTTTTGCAGGTGCGCGGTTGATTTCGTCCGCGAGGATAAGGTTTGCAAAAATAGGACCCGTCTCGGTTTCAAAGGCTGCATTTTTCGGATTGTAAATACGTGTGCCGATAAGGTCGGCGGGAACAAGGTCAGGAGTAAACTGAATGCGCTTAAAGCTTGTACCAAGTGCTTCCGACATCGTTTTAATCGCCAGTGTTTTGGCAAGCCCAGGCACACCTTCAATCAAGATATGTCCACGTGCGAGCAGCGCGACGAGCATACGCTCGAGCATGAGGTCTTGTCCAACGATGACTTTCTTAACTTCTAAAAGTAGTGTACGGAGTTTGGTAGAAGTTTCGAGGACTTTGCTCGAGGCTTGTGAAGATGCTTGCATCGGGGCGGTAGGCTCAAGTGACATTCGTTTCTCCTTTTATCTGTCAAGTGTAAGCTGCAAAGATTGGAAGATGACCAAAATACCATTAGCTTTCTGGGTCATCTCAAGATTCGATACCAGGTGGTGGGGGTGGTGCAGAGGGTCTGCCTGGGCTACCTGGATTGCCCGGTCCACCAGGTACAGGATTAAGTGGGATAAGTTCGGGTGAACCTTCACCACCAGGTAATTGTCCGGGTTGCAGTTGGTAATATTGCCCATCTTGGTAAAGATAAATACCGCACTCTTCCGGTGGCCCGCCACCTTCGCCGTTGCCAGGACTTGGCACAGGAAGAAGTTCTCTGGGATCATTCGGGTCGCGCTCCGCTTCGTTTTCAGGTATAGATTCTTCTTGTGTAGGCGCTTCATCTTGCACGAACATTCCCTGTGGCACAAAAGCAAAGCGAAATAAGGGTGTGTTCGCCTCGAGCTCACGAACATCGCTATGTATTACAACATCGCTAGGTGCTACACCTTTTGCTTTTTCAAGTGTTTGTTGCGAACGACCCAGCCGTAAACCTGCAGCAAAACAAAAGCCAGCAATACCAATGATGGTAATGCCTAGTAACCAGGCGCGATTCCTTAAGACACGTTCCATAGTGCATTCTAGTATGACAGATTGTGGAAGGTATTAGAGAAATGTCACGACATTCATAACATAAAACGTAAGCGTGTACCCATTTCAAGCTGGTCATGATGATTTTATCCATCTACAAATCATGGCCCCTCTTACGTTAACGTTACATAATTCACCTTTTTGTACACCTTCCTACTTTCTTTGTACACCTTCCTACTTTCACAGGTATGTTTTGCGCACTATCTTTAAGTGAGTCTTCTACAACTTCAAGGTGGAAGCAAGAGGAGAAAGAATGGCAGACTACCTAGCAAAAAAATCTAAAGAGCGTCGTCAATTTTTGAAACTTGCAGGTTTGGGTGGGGTGACAGCAGCATTATCGCCGTTCCATGCATCTTTTGCACAAGACGCGCCAAGTGCTGCTGCTACGACGAATGGTGCAGGGTTTTATAAATTTTCTTTAGGTACGGCGACCGTAACTGTGCTAAGTGACGGGCAAGCACCTATGGAAGAAACCTTCCCCAACTGGGGTGCCAATCCTGGGCGCGAAGAGGAATTTGCGAAAGTTCTCGAGGAAAACTTTATTCCCACTGCTCCAGGGATTAACAACTTTAATCCAATGTTTGTAGACACAGGTACTAACAAAGTCCTTATTGATACAGGACTTGGTGGCGGTGGTGCGCCTACTAGTGGCAAGCTCCTCACGCATTTACAAAATTCAGGAGTTGCACCCGAAGATGTTGACACGGTGTTCTTAACGCACGGACACCCTGACCATATTCAAGGTTTAGTAAGTGAAAGTGGCTTAGTGTTTCCCAACGCGCAACATGTGATGGGCGAAGCTGAATTTAATTTCTGGACTTCGCAGAGTGAGGTACCACCCTTTATTCAAAATGTCTTGTTACCACATCAAGATAAATTCACCTTACTCGCTGAAGATGTTGAAATTGTGCCAGGTGTAACAACGGTTGGTTCGTTTGGTCACACGCCCGGACATTTAGCCGTGTTTGTAGATGGTGGCGAACAGCAGCTCATGCATTTTGGTGACGCAGGTGGTCACTGGCTTTTGTCGCTGCTTTATCCTGAGCATTACTTAGGTTTTGATGCCGACCCTGAAGGAGCTGTGGCAACACGCGCCCAACTTTTTGACAGAGTTGCATCAGACCGTACGATGGTTATTGGCTATCACTATCCTTGGCCAGGTGTGGGCTATATCAAAGCCGTAGATAATCACTATGAGTATGTGCCTGCTATGGTGAGATGGTAGAAGTGTGATGAGTAATGAGTGGTGAGAGATGAATTGTTCCCTCACCACTCATTACTCATCACTTCATAAACCTGGAGTTAGTCTGGAATCCTAGACAAAAGTAGTTTAGTTCAAGCTGCGGCGTGAAGCAAGACCTCCTTTGCTTGAATAGTTTGATTCATTTCAAAGCCGTGTGGGGTTTTGTAAAGCAGCGAGCTGTGTAAACGTTCACGGTTGTAAAAGACTTCAATGTACTCGAA
>JBOFGY010000104.1:0-7513 GCA_051649365.1 Trueperaceae bacterium | reverse complement strand
CGACCCTCGAGTACATCTGCAAAATCTAAGAGTTCACCTGTGTCGCTAAACACGCCTAATAGACCATCTGGGCGAACTTCACCGTGATGCGTAGCGACTTCGCCACTCGGTGTTACGACGTACAGGAAGAAGCCCTCTGCCTCTTGACTGACACTCAGGACAATTTCTTCACCCGCTACTTTGCCATGCCCCACAATTTTTTCACTGCCCAAGTCAGTGAGCAACAATTCTGTGCCGTCTGTTAGGTTTTGCGCCACACCTAAGCTGCAGTAAAGGAATAATAAAGTTGTAATAAACAGGCATTTCATAGCTGGTCACCATTATACGAAAAAAGAACAGAGTACAAACGTAATTCTTTCACTTTATTCCAGGATACAATCTTTGCTTGAAATTCAGCCTGATGTCTCGAGTCCTAGATGGAGTAAAGGAACGCCAGTTATGGCGTTCCTTATACGAGCATCCGTTTCGCTGACGTTACTCTGTAGGAGGTAACAACACCGTGTCAATCACGTGAATCACACCGTTCGAGGCGGTGATATCCACACTAATAACTTTGGAGTCGTTAATAAACACAGCACCATGACGCGAAGAAACTTTAACCGTGTCGCCTTGCAGGGTTTCAATCGTAGCAAGTTCTACTGCATCTTTGGCTTTGACCGCACCACTCGCAACATGATAGAGCAAAATATCGCTTAAGTCCGGTAGCTCGAGTAAGTCCTCGACCTTGACGTGGAGGCTCTTGGCAAGTTTTTCAAACGCTGCGTTCGTGGGTGCAAACACGGTGAACGGACCTTCGCCAGAGAGTGCTTCGACAAGTTCAGCTTTTTGCAAAGCAGCGACGAGGGTGCTGAAGTCTGGATTGCCAACCGCAATATCTACAATGCTGGGTGTAGGCTCGGGTTCGGGTGTAGGCTCGGGTTCGGGGTTCTCATCGGCGGGTGGAAGGAGTACGCCGTCAATGACATGAATGACACCGTTAGAAGCCATAATGTCCGTGATGATGACGTTAACTGTATCGTTTAAGATAACCTTGTCGCCTTCAACTTTAATCGTGACATCTTCACCATTGATAGTCGTTACTTTGTCAAGTGTGACAACATCGGCTGCGGTGGCTTTACCTTTAACAACGTGATAGAGCAAAATGCTTTGGAGGTCTGGGCTAGCCAGCAGTTCCTCTGCAGAAATTTCAAGAGTCTCGAGGAGTGTTGCAAATGCATCATCAGTAGGTGCAAATACGGTGAGTTCACCTGGGCTGCTGAGTATCTCAACAAGACCAGCTTTTTCTACTGCAGCAACGAGCGTGGTGAAGCGTCCATCGGCAACGGCGATGTCTACGATGGTTTTGCCAGTTTCGCCTTCGCTACCTTCGCCGCCTTCGTCTGTTTCACTTGGGGGCATGAGCACGGTGTCAATGATGTGGATGACAGCGTCCGCGGCCATGAGGTTAGCCTCGAGGACTTTTGCACTACCATTAAGAAGTACATTTTCGCCTTCAACACTCACGGCAATGTCACTACCTTCGACTGTTTTTACACTGCCTGCCGCGATGATGTCCGCAGCTTTTAGGCTACCTTCCGCCACATGATAACTAAGCACTTTGGCCAGCATGTCGCCACTCAAGAATTGTTCAGGGGACATACTTGCTTCGCTAAAGAATTTTTCAAAGGCTTCGGCAGTAGGTGCAAAAATAGTGTAGGTTTTACCGTCAACCATGCCGCCTTTACCACTATCTTCTTTCATCGCTGTCGAGAAGGTGCTAAGGCGTTCGTCACTACCTAAAACCTCGAGTGCGCTCTGTGTAGTTTGAGTAGGCTGGTTTTCGGGTGCGGCACTTTGGCAAGCTGCCAAGACCAAACCCAGAACGAGCAAGAGTAGAGCTTTGAGACTGTGTTTTGTTTTGCTGTGTTTCATTGTTATTGCCTCCCTGATAGGTTCACCCTGTAATTTTGAAAGTTAGAAAGTACTGCCCAGAACTTTTGACTCTCAGCTAGGTGATTCACGAGTAGTTTGTCAAAGAAGGCTTAAGGAAGACTGAAGGAAGCTGAAGAGGAATTCAGGTTATCAGAATGAGTTCTGAAAATGTATAGAGCGTTTGTAGAAAATGAAAAGTGTGAAAAAATCACAGAAAACAAAGGCAAGCGCGAGTTTAACTCGCGCTTGCCTTTGTTTGAAGAACCTGGGGAAATGAATGCGGGTAAGACCTCGAGACTGTCTATCAAAGAGAGCTCGAGAAGGTAGTACCAGGAAAGGATTTCCTTATGAGGGAAGTTCGTAGAGTAGCGGCGATAGTTTTAGTGGTTTTTCTTATGGTGGGGTGTTCTAAAAATAAAGAGGTAGCGACATCGGTAGCTACAGACCATGACCACGAGCATAACTTTGGGGTAGAGAGAGGGTTTGCTCCTGATGCACCTTTGATCGTTGAAGAGGGTGAGCTTAGTGAAGAGCCTTTATTTGATACCGTGAATGAGGCTTTTGAAGCTTTGCCCGAGCCTGGCGAATTGTCTGCTCAGAATGAAATGGGGCCAGCAGCAAAACGCCGTACCCATACGTTTAGTAATGGCGAGACCTTCGTCTATTATGTTTACCAAGGTGTTATTTTTGACGGTGATGTTGTTCTGGGTACTTACAAACAGCTTCTCGCAGATTTTACTGCTTACGAAGAAGAATTGAAGAAACGCGCCTCATCGGGTGAGATAACAACACAAGGTGCTTTTTACGAAGGTTACTGTGCTATTCGCTATTTCTTTGTTTTTGGTTGTCAAGTAAGAGCAGGTGACCCTTGGGAGACATTTCGGGTTGATAGAGATTCGATCATAAATAACTTTGATCCCGTTCAGCAAAAAGCAATTTTTGACGCTCTGGACTTCTATGATACAAATACTGATGTTAATATTCTTTATACAACAAGTCCCCCCAGAGTAGTTTTCAAAAAAACAGGCACTGGATGTAATTCGCAAAAAGGTAAGGCTTACGACCAACCGCAAACTATTAGCCTAGATGATAATTGCTTTTCTAAAAACTCTGCTGGAACAGCAGTAACAAATATCCGAACCCCGCTTCATGAAATTGGACATGCACTAGGAATGATTCACGAACATCAGCGTCCTGATCGCAATAACTACATTTCAATAAATACATCTAACCTCACTCAAAAAGGTAAAGATAATCTTTCAGGCACAATAGGTACAAGTTCTCAAACTTCCTATGATTATGCATCTATTATGCATTACACAAGGTTTACGGATAATCTGAGTTTTGTTTTAGATAAAAACCAACCTATGTTTAATGTGACAACTAGCTATACTGGTGTAGTGGGTGGATCTACTCTTACATCATCAGATATAGCAGCCGTGAATGCTCGTTATTGAATAGAGGTAATTTTTATGGAAAGAATCTTCTTGGTATTTTTTTGTTTTCTTTTAATTGCAGGATGTGACAAAGAACCTGGTCTTGAAGTTGACCCACCATTGACTTTTAGTATTCAAGAATATGTGGATGCTCTTGTTACTGAAGAGGATACGTCTGTGCGCTTGAGTGCGGAGGCAGTAAAAGAATCAGGTGTTTATGATAAATTAACAGAAAATGAACACCCACTTTTGCTTATTCTTTTTGATGGTGAAGGTGTGTTAGAGACTTACCTAGCTTCACAGGGTCTAACAGAAGAAAGCTTTTTAGCGCATCCTAAGTTAGCTCAGTTTGTAAATTCACATCTTATCTATGACGATGTAGATATTTACACGTTACGTGGTGAGATAGGTGCAACTGCAACATTTACAAGTGCGGCAGGTACACCTATTGAAATCACAACAGTGAAAAGCTCAGAAGGTGGAGCAGTTAAAGGTTCAACTGCAAATGGTGTACCGCTGCAGCTTTGGTGCGCGGAGGGTGGTGCATTGCCACCACCTGATGAAGGTTTTGTGTGTTTCGCAGACGGCCCTATTGTTAGCGATTTTGATTGGTCACAGTAAGACTTAAAAACATAGAGTAATTTGGGAGGCTCGAGCATTGCTCGAGCCTCTTTTTTCTAGGTTGGACTCGAGCTTGTTATCTTGCAGAAACTCAAACTTGAAAAACCTCGATTTCTATAATACTGGCAGTGTCATCATGTTTTGCACACTAATATGCCCTGCCAGCATCCGCGTGGCTTTGCGAAACTCTTGCGCAGAAGGACTGTCCGCATCGGCAATAACAATAGGTTTGCCGCCGTCACCACTTTCACGCAAGCGCGTTGTAATGGGCACGTGACCGAGTACGGCAAGTTTCTCGCTGTCAGCAAAACTATCTGCGCCACCTTGCCCAAAAATATAGTCTTTACTGCCATCAGGGAGTTGATAGTAGGACATATTTTCGACAATGCCCAAGACGGGAATATGCGTTTTGCGAAACATGCTGTAAGCGCGTTTTACATCTAGCAGCGCAACATCTTGAGGTGTAGTGACGAGTACTGCCCCCGTAACTGGCACGAGTTGGGAGAGTGAAAGTTGCACGTCCCCTGTGCCAGGTGGCAAGTCAATGACTAAGTAATCGAGGTCACCCCAAAGTGTTTGCTTTAGCATCTGTGTAAGCGTGCCGTGCAAGATAGGGCCGCGCCACGTCAAAGCCTGACCATCTTCCACAAGATTTGCAATCGAGATAATCTTTACACCATAACTTTTAAGGGGGATGATGTTTTTGTCGTCATCCGCCATGAGGCGTTTGCCCTCGACGGCAAACATCTTGGCTTGGCTAGGGCCATAAATATCGGCATCTAAAAGCCCAACTGCTGCGCCTTCAATGGCCAGGCTCGCTGCTAGATTGGCGGCAACGGTAGATTTACCCACCCCGCCTTTGCCTGCCCCAACAGCAATAATGTTTTTGATGCCAGGCAGTGCATCCTTCGCTTGATGTGCTTTCACTTGTGCACCAAAGCTAAGCTCGAGCTTCCCAATGGGCACTTTACTTAAGGCTGTACGAACATCTTTTTCGATTTGCGCCCGCATTGGGCAAGCAGGCGTGGTCAGTTGAATCACGACTTTAGCGGTGTCCTCCGAGACCTCAACGCTGTCCACCATGCCAAGGCTCACGAGGTCTTGGTGGAGTTCGGGGTCATGAACAGTCTTTAAGGCAGCAAGAATTTGTTCTTTCATGGCTTCACGATAACAGAGGGCTCGAGGCAGCGTTGGTTTGTATCCTACGGAGACAAAAGGCAGCATGTAGGAGGGAGAAGGTAGTAGGGTAGAAGAACTTCAAGTTTTGAGCCTTCTATATTCTACCTTCTTTACTCTGGTTTTATTTACCGTTGATGAAGAAAGCCTGACACCACATTTCCACATAATTTTTTAGCATAATGGCGTTGATGCTTCGGATATTATTTTTGTTGAGTTTACTGCTAGGACTCTCAGGCTGTTTGCCGATTCCCACTGTGCAACTCGAGCCTGTGGTGCCACCGGTGAGTTACCGTGTAGATGTAGATAGTATCCGCATGGAATATGTTTCACTGCCTGGTTATGATGAACCGTCCACCCCTGACAGGTATGACCGTGCTTTGTACTTGCGCTACTTTTTACCAAAGGATGATGTTAAAACAATTTTTATTCTCTCACCGGGAATTTTTGGTGGTGCTACGAGCATGGACGTGGTAGCGCGTCAGCTTGTCGCGGCAATTCCTGACCTCGAGGTTTGGAGTGTAGACCGCCGTGCAAATGCTCTCGAGGATATTAGTATGATGGTCGAAGGTTTAGAAGCACGTAGTGGGCGTGAGGCTTATGATTACTATGTAACCAACTATGGTAAGCCTAACGGTTTTACACCCTTGCCACCCGACGACGTACGTTTTGTTTCGGAGTGGGGTTTAGAGGTTCACTTGCGTGATTTGCACGAAATTGTCAAACAAGCGAGAATCTTGGCACCTAAAGTCGTCTTAGGTGGTCATTCCTTAGCTGCTGCAATCATTGGTTACTATGCGGCTTTTAATTTTGAAGAGGGTGCAGGTTATACAGGACTTAATGGACTCGTGCTAATTGATGGTGCACTCGGACGCACCGGTGGTTTCGAGCGCGAACCTGAAGGGCTCAATTTGGGGCCCCTCGAGCTTATTCCTGGCACGCAAGGCTTGAGTGAAGGCCGCGGCTCACCCTTTTTAACCTTTGGTTTGGACCCGAAATATCACACGCGGCGTGAAGCAATGGCCCTACTTGCGCGGTTTGAACCTAATGAAGTTTTTCTTGGCGATGTCTATGACTTTTCTGTAACAAACCGTGCTGCTGTGGGCATTGGCGAAAATCATCTCTACGGACCTTCGACGGTATTTAGTTCGACGTTGGGTACCGCGAGTCAGGCAACATTTAGTGGCAATCTTCCCGCAGTGATTTTGGGTGGCACGCAAGGTGTGTACAGTCGCACGGTCACGGGTGTTGCTAGTGGTTACAAATTTGTAGATTGGGATAAAATGGGCGCTATTAGCGATGTTGACGATGTGATTGCCTTGTGGACGAACCGCTACACGAACCGCAGTGAGTGGTATTTCCCGATTCGTTTAGCTCTCGATATTGGGCAATACCATGTAAGTCTCGAGAACACCCCAGGTTTTGTTCCTAACCGTCTAGTCACCGTGCCAACGCTCGCCCTAGGCGCAGAGCGCGGCTTGTGCCAAACACTCGAGACCTTCTCGGCTTATAACAATGCGCGGGTGGGGTCGCTGTTTTCAACTTATGTTATTCCCAACTTTACACATCTGGACATCGTGCAAGCAACAGAGAATCCGCTGGTGGGGATTATGCAGTCATGGTTCGGGCAGATACCTTAAGAATTGAGTATAACGATACTTAGTCTGGACTACAGTTGTAAAAATAATCACAGCAAAAGTGGCCGACGCGAGTTTAACTCGCGTCGGCTTTTCTAGTTTTAACGGTTTTTCTTTCTACAACTTGGGGGATGTAACGCGGGCAGTACCTCGAGAACCGCTTTGTGGTGGGTTGGCTCGAGTTGGGCAATAGAAAGGACATGTGTATGAGGGCAGTTCGTTTCTTCGTGGCGGTAGTTTTGGTTGTTGGTTTTATAGCGTCGCGTAGCACGTCTACGCCAAAAGAGGAGAAAGAGGCAGAGATAAATAGCTATGTTGATAGCGTAGTTTATAAAAAGTTTGAAACTCTGGATGATAGATTTGTTAGAGTGGCTCAAGAGCTACCAGACTTTACAGGTTTCTACTATGATGACCAAGGTAATATTAGGGCAAACGCACTAGCTTTCCAGGGAAATGCCAAGTAACTGGAGCAAATAAGAATCATCAAGAAGAGCTTTAAGACGTTTACGTCGTTTGGAACGCTTTGTGTCGTCATCGAGGTTAAGCAGATTAAGAGCCAAGCGACGCAAAGCGGCAAGATTTTGAGCAGCAAAGGAGGGTGTAAAAGATTTCGTGTACAGCTAATCCAAGTCATAATGACGAGGAAGGAGCAACACGATGGAGAAAGCGTCGGCAAGAGCGATAGACCCGAAAGTGCTGGATGAACTGGTTGCAGGGGTTCAGACCAGCGAA
>JBOFGY010000103.1:0-23341 GCA_051649365.1 Trueperaceae bacterium | reverse complement strand
GGAGCGGTCAAGAAATGAATTTGCAACGCGGTGATATCGTTCTCGTTAACTTTGACCCTGTTCTAAAAAGCGAAGCGACAGCAACTCAGCCAGCTATTCTTATTACCAATGACAAAGCAAACGAGTTATCTCCGACACTAGTTGTTGTGCCTGTAACCAATAACGTAACACGGCTTTATCCCTTCGAGGTTTTATTAGAACGTTCTCGTAGTGGGCTCGAGTATGACAGTAAAGTACAAGTGCAATATATTCGCCATGTCAGTAGAGAGAGGCTTGGTCGTAGTTTGAGTCATACACCTAAAGATGTTATGAAAGAAATTGACGAACGTATCAGGGAACACCTAGCCTTATGAACACCTAGCCTTATAAAGCAATCTAGCCTTGTAAAGCATAGGATGAACATGTGATGCTAGCGAGAAACAGCATTAAAGTATACAATAGCTAAACTTGTTGGGAAAAACTTATCACTCGGGAGATTTTATGAGTAGTGGACGACTACTAGATGTCAAAGACCTAAAAACCTACTTCGATACCGACGAAGGTACGGTCAAAGCCGTGGACGGCGTAAGCTTCCACATTAATAAAGGTGAAACCCTCGCGGTTGTAGGTGAATCAGGCTCGGGTAAATCCGTCACGAGCCTTTCCATCATGCGTCTTATTGCTACGCCGCCTGGCCGCATTGCGGGTGGTGAAATGCTTTTTAACGGGCGCGATTTAGTCAAGCTCTCGGAAAAAGACATGCGGAAGGTGCGCGGGAACGATATTTCGATGATTTTCCAAGAACCTATGACAAGCCTTAATCCCGTCTACACCGTTGGTGACCAAATCGCTGAAGCGATTGTGTTGCATCAAGGCAAAACGCAAAAACAAGCGATGAAAATGGCCACGGATATGCTCGAGCTTGTCGGCATTCCCGAACCCGCTAAGCGCGTTCACAACTACCCGCACCAGATGTCAGGCGGGATGCGCCAGCGTGTGATGATTGCGATGGCCCTTTCGTGTGGGCCGCAACTGCTCATTGCTGACGAACCTACCACAGCTCTCGATGTAACGATTCAAGCACAAATCTTAGACCTCATGCGTAAACTCCAGCATGAGATTGGTATGAGTATTTTGTTTATCACCCACGACCTTGGGGTGGTCGCAGAAATCGCTGACCGCGTGGTTGTGATGTATGCAGGTCGTGCCGTCGAAGAAGCAGACGTTGAAGATATTTTTGCGAAACCCAAAATGCCTTACACGATGGGTCTCTTAAATTCGATTCCACGTGTGGACAAAGTGGCCGAGCATCAAGCGCGTCTTATGGCCATTCCTGGCAACGTACCGAATCCGCTCTATCTGCCAGAGGGTTGTGCCTTTCATCCGCGTTGTAAGTTTGTCAAAGATGAATGTAAAGGGGCGATTCCGCCACTCGAGGACACCGCCAATGGTCATATGGTGCGCTGCATTCGCTGGGAAGCCGTGCAAAAAGAGAAAGACTTGGTGGTCGCATGAGTGCTGTTGTCGAAAAACCTAAAACCGAAAAAGCTACCTTGCTCGAGGTCAACAATCTTAAGAAATATTTCCCCATTCGTGGCGGGATTTTGTCTCGAGTTGTGGCCAATGTAAAAGCCGTTGAAGATGTTTCGCTTACCGTCAAACGTGGTGAAGTTGTTGGGCTTGTAGGTGAATCAGGCTCGGGAAAAACCACCGCAGGCCGCGCAATTCTTCGCCTTATTGAACCTACTTCAGGTGAAGTAAAGTTTGAAGGCACGGATATCACCAAGCTCTCGAAAGGGCAAATGCGCGAATACCGCAAGGAAATGCAAATTATTTTCCAAGACCCCTTCGCAAGTCTTAATCCGCGTATGACCGTTGGGGACATCGTGGGTGAAGCGATGGTGATTCACAAGTTGGCGCGTGGCAAAGACAAAGACGAAAAAGTAGCCAGTTTGCTCGAGAAAGTCGGTCTTTCCCCCAATCACATTCGTCGTTACCCGCACGAGTTTTCAGGTGGGCAACGTCAGCGTATTGGTATTGCGCGTGCGCTCGCGGTAGACCCTAAACTTATTGTCGCTGACGAGCCAGTTTCTGCACTCGATGTTTCGATTCAAGCACAAGTCGTGAACCTTCTCCAAGACCTTAAAGAAGAGCTTGGTCTAACGCTGCTCTTTATCGCCCACGATTTGGCTGTCGTCGAATACATTTCCGATAAAGTCGTGGTGATGTATCTGGGACGTGTCATGGAGATTGCACCTGCCAAAGAGTTGTACCGCAATCCGATTCACCCCTACACGCAAGCGTTGCTGTCGGCTGTACCGATTCCAGACCCTAAAGTCAAACGGGAGCGCGTGATTCTGCAAGGCGATATTCCGAGCCCGATTAATCCGCCCTCTGGTTGCGTTTTTAGAACGCGCTGCCCTATCGCTGTGAAAGAATGCGCTGACGTGGTGCCGCCGCTCGAGGAAGTCTCTCCAGGGCATTTCAAGGCGTGTATTCGCCGCCCATAAGGGCGATTAAAGATTCAAGGTTAAAGATTGAAAATTTTGAATCTTTAATCTTTAACCTTGAATTGCTTTTATGAAGATTCTTGTTTCCAATGACGACGGTATTTTCTCGCCTGGCATTCTTGCTCTTGCTAAAGCCATGTGCGAGATTGCTGATGAAGTTCTAGTAGTCGCTCCTGATGTAGAACAGTCTGCGGTGGGTCACGGGATTACTGTGCGTCATCCGCTACGCTACAAAGAAACCGCTTTAGATTTACCCAAAAACGCTAGGGCCTACCGTGTAGACGGCACCCCCGCGGATTGTGTCGTACTTGGTGTACTGAGTGAAGAGATAAAACCAGATGTAGTTGTCTCGGGTGTGAACCTGGGGTCGAATCTCGGCTATGACGTAACTCACTCTGGCACAGTGGCAGCTGCCCTTGAAGGAATGACCTTGGGTATTCCTTCAATTGCATTTTCACTGCGCAGCAAAAATGGCGACTTTGATTTTAGCCACGCGGTAACCTATGCCGGAGACCTCGTGCCGCAAGTTGCCAAATATGGTTTGCCCGCCCGAACGCTTTTGAACATTAATATCCCTGTTGGTACACCCAAGGGCGTGCGCTTGGCGCGGCAATCCACACACAGTTGGGAAGATACGCTTATTAAACGCGAAGACCCTTATGGCCTGCCTTATTACTGGGTCTCGGGGGTACCAACAGCAAAGCGAGAGCCTGACACAGATTACACAGCAGTAGAAGACGGTTTTATTTCGGTGACACCGCTTTATTTCGATATGACTTATCACAGCTACTTTGCAAAACTCGCGGAGTTCGTACCGGGGCTCGAGCAAGTGTGAGTGTATTTGTTTAGGTAAATAAGTGTATTTGTCTGAATAAATAGGATGACGACAGATTTCTTCATGTAAACTAAGGCTATGAAACTTTTGCTCGAGGATGTTCGTAAAAATGTTGATGTCTTACTGAAGCAGCTCGAGTCTGGGCGTGAGGTTATCGTGACGCGAGCGGGTGAAAGTATTATTCTTCAAGACTTTAATCAGCTACCCTCAAAAAAGCCACTTCCTGATCTAACAGACTTCAGAAAATCATTGAATCTTCAAGGCGAACCTTTAAGTCAGACCGTTACAGAATTACGCAAGAATTATGGCTATTGAGTTCGTGAATCTTGATCATCTTGTAAACGCTTTACAACAGCGAATGCTCGAGCTCTTACCTCAGCAGCACTCCAACCCAGACCTTCAGCACTACTACACCCTCATCCAAGACTACCCAAAACGTCAAGGAAAAAATTTACGTGGGCTTTTTGTGTTGCTTTCTTGCGAAGCACATGGCGGACGCTGGCAAGATGCACTCGACGTGGCAGTTGCGCTCGAGCTGTTTCAAAACTGGGTGCTCATTCACGATGACATCGAAGATGACTCGGACGAGCGGCGTGGGCAACCTGCTTTGCACAAGCAAGTAGGAATGCCGATTGCACTTAATGTCGGTGATGCACTGCATATCTATATGTGGCAAACTCTCAATGGAGAAAATGTTTCTGCCGTTATTCGCAGTGAATTTTTAGAGATGATTCACCGCACGGCAGAAGGGCAACATTTAGACCTTAGTTGGATTGCTCAACATCGTTTTGATGTGAGCGAGGTCGAGTATTTAGAAATGGTTACACTCAAAACGGCCCATTACACGGTTGTTTCACCGTTGCGACTAGGTGCATTTTGTGGGGGTGTTCAACCAGATGAACGTTTAACAGTGGCGGGTAAAGATTTGGGTGTGGCTTTTCAAATTCGAGATGATGTACTCAATTTATCCGAGAGCGAAGGGTACGGCAAAGAATTTGCTGGTGATATATATGAGGCAAAACGCACTTTGATTCTGTCCCATCTTTTTGCCAATGCCAGCTCGAGCAAAAAAAATCAACTTGTTGCTTGTCTTACCAAGTCTAGACAAGACAAAACAAAGGAAGATATTGCGTTTGTTTTGGACGCAATTAAACAACATGGCTCGCTTTTTTTTGCACAGAGTGTGGCAGAAACGAAAGCGAGCAGCGGCTTGGCACTCATTAAAGATGTTGCTAAAGATTTACCGAATCAAGGTCTTACGGAGACTTTGATTGGGCTGCTCGAGTCGCTCGCGGCGCGGCATAAGTGAGTCATCCTGCAAAATGTTTTGCATAGTGGCAGAAAGCTGCTGCAATTCGTAGCGGACGGGGCCACCGCTCGTCTTTGCGTTGGTCATGGCGTAGACGAAGTAGCTCTTATCAGGGAAATAACGTAAATAAAAACTAAACTTCTCACCAATCAAGATATGTTCATGGGTCATGTCGGCAAGGTAAAGCTCGAGCGCGCTCGTGCGCCCTTGCGGAACAAGCAAAATAAGCTCGTTTGGGTCGCGCCCCGCATGGGGGCCGTGAAATTCAATAAGAAAGCCGTTTGCATCCACCAGTCCAGCACCAAGGCTTTTGGTGGTGTCGAGCAGCGAAGCAAAAAGCGGAGTGACAATGCGCCGCATAGAGCACTAGCGTAATACAAGGGGGCTTACTAAAAACTTACGAGAATGTGAAAAGTGAGAAGTAAAACGTGAAAAGTAAATTTCTTCACTTCTTACCTTTTACGTTTTGCATTTTACTAGTGTTATGTTTTCCTCCCTCATCCGTTGTCCCATTTGTCGGGAGAGGGCTAGCTCGAGCCTTGGCTGTTGCCGGGAGTGCGCGACGGGGTTATTTCAAGTTTTCATGGAAGAGGATTTGATTGTTTTAGGGCATTATAGCGGTAGGTTGGAAAGGGCTGTGCGGGCCTTTAAGTTTCATGGTACAACGCGGCTGTCGAAACTCTTTGCCGAGGAGCTAGCAAAGGCTACAAGGAAAAGTTCTTGGCAGATTGATGCGCTGTGTCCCGTACCGCTGCACTGGTCGCGGTGGTTAGAGCGCGGGTATAACCAATCCGCGTTACTGGGGAAGCAAATCGCTGAGCAAACGTCCTTGCCTTACACACCCTGTTTACAAAGAATTAAACGAACACAACAACAAGCAAAATTGGGGAGGCTCGAGCGCGTGACAAACGTAGCGGATGCCTTTGTCAGCAAACCGTGTCGTGGCACAATTCTGCTCATTGATGATGTAATTACGAGCGGGGCGACAACGCAAGCGTGTGTACAAGCGTTGTTAAAGGCTGGTGCTCATGATGTGAAGATTGCGGCGATTGCGAGGGCGTGACTTTCTGTGCAACATAGCTCTAATGAAAATATATTATCATTTAGCTAAAGTAGTTATTTCGTCGTTTGTTATTTGTAGAAAGTCTAATGGCAAAAGACAAATAACGAACAACGAAAAGCCCTTGCTAACCTTGCTACACTGATTCGGTTACAACTGTACGAAAGAGGACACTATGCCCGACCTTAACCTCAAACAACGCATCCCCGTCACTGTGATTGGTGGCTTTTTGGGTGCTGGTAAAACCACGCTCGTTAATTCACTCATTCGTTCGGGTGCCTATAAATTTGGTGTCATTGTCAATGAATTTGGTGAAACAGGTGTAGACGGCTCACTCATTGAAAAAATGGACTCTGACGGCATCGCCGAACTCTCAAATGGTTGTTTGTGCTGTTTTGGGCGTGATGACTTGGTACAGTCTCTCGTCAAACTCGCCATGCGCGAACATCCGCCTGAATATGTTCTAGTTGAACTCTCCGGTGTTGCTGACCCTGTGCCAGTAGCCCAAACGGTGCTTGACCCCTATGTCAAAGGACTTTTTGAACTTGACGGCATTATTGGAGTAGCCGACGCACGAAATCTAAAAGCTACGATTCAGCAAAACCCTGAGGGTGCCGTGCAACTTGCCTATGCCAGCACTGTGATTCTTAACAAGATTGATTTAGCAAATCCTGAACAAATTGAAGAGGCAAAACAGATGGTGGAAAAGCTAAATCCACTGGTGAGCATTCAAGAAGCAAGTCATGCGGAGGTACCATTCTCTACGATGTTGCATACACGTGCTTTCGAGCCGCGTTGGGAGAATGCCCCCGACTACAACGCGGAGACCTACCGCGCTGAACACACTAAAGGACTCAAGAGTTTCACACTCCGTGCAGACCGCCCGCTGAACCGTCAAGGGTTTAATCGGTTTATCGAAACGATGATTGTGGCCCGGCCTGACCAAGTGTATCGGGCCAAGGGCTTTATCAGCATCGAAGGGTTTGATAAACACGTGCTGTTCCAATCCGTGCGTGAAATCTTTAACCTTAATCTTGCTGAGGGAGACAGTGATGGCAAAACAAATCTCGTGATTATTGGTAAAAGTTTGGATAAAGCAGAGTTTCAAGCGGCCTTCGATTTAACCTTGAAACCACCGAGTCTTTTTGAAACAGTCAGGCGCACACTGAGTGCAAAAGGGTAAGGGGAGCATAGGTCATTGTAAATCCTTGTAAATCCTTAGAATAAATGGCACAACTTTCGTCGTTTACACTACCGTTTGTCATTGCGAATCTTGGCTTAAGCGAATCTCGGTTTAAGGTACATTGACTGTACGTAAAGTGAAGCACTGGTGCAGCCACGAAGCAATCTTCCTGTACTGAGTTTGTAGCACAGAATTCTCCTTAAAAGCTACAAAAACCTCTTCATTTGATGAGTGAAAAAAGATTGCTTCGTTGATGAAGTAGCGAATAGCTGAGGCGAGGTTGATAACACCCTCAACAGAGACTCGCAATGACGAGGAATAGTATGAAGGGTGTACTTTGTGGTATTTACCTGAAAATTTGGAATGACCCATGCCTAAATTTTCGCTGTGATAAAGTATGGCTAGGATGTTGCGAGCGTTTTTCCTTATTTCTGTGAGTTGGTTGTGTCTCGTGCCTGTTGTTTCAGCGCATAATGTTAATTATGCGTCGTTGCCAGGTGTAAAACTCTGTGTAGATCCACGCTCGGTTCAGGTAACGGTGAATGTGCCGAATGCACCTGAAGGTGTTGTTGAAAAAATTAAAGCAAATCTCACCAAGTCTCTACACACAACCCTAACAAATTATCAAGTTCCTTTTGAGGAGAAAGAAGAATGTAAGTCTGAGGATGGTTTTATCTTAAGTGGTTTTCATGTGGGTTGGTTGGAGGATGGCCAAAGTCCACCATCGTATGTTCTCGTACTAGCTACCCAAGTAGGTAAAACACCCGATGTCATTCAAAAACTTGGGGCTGGGGTCATGCTCGAGAACCTCACCTTTGATTATTCGTACACAGGCTTTGTTTTAGAAAGTGATTTGACAAAACCGTTTGACGAGGAACTTCCTATATTCAACGAAGACACCTTTATAGATTTAGCCACTGCCTGGTGGGAAGGTAATCCAGAAGGTTTACCCCAGGTATCTTACTTGTCTTACTTGCCACAGATTATGGGTGGTTCGATGGCAGGAGTGTTTTTGATTTTGGCAATCGTTTTTTACTTTACACAAATGCGCCCAAAGAAGGAAAATCTACAAACAGAATCAGGTACAGCAGTAGAGCCACAAGTAAAGATGTTAGATGAGTAACAAAAGCTCCCTCTGAAACCCGACCCCTGAAACCTGTTATTCTGTCGTATGTCCAACGAAACCATTTTTAGCAAAATTATCAGCAAAAACATCCCTGCCGATATTGTTTATCAAGATGACCTCGTGACTGCCTTTCGAGATATTGCGCCGCAAGCACCGACACATATTTTAATTGTGCCAAACAAAGTGATTGCAACGGCTGCTGATGTTACGGCCGATGATGAAACCGCGCTTGGTCGCATGTTCATTGTTGCCAAAAGGATTGCAGAGCAAGAAGGTTTGGTAGAGGGTTACCGACTTATTGTGAATTGCAAAGAGCATGGTGGGCAAGAGGTTTATCATTTGCATATGCACTTACTGGGTGGTCGTCCTCTCGGGCCGATGCTCTCGAGGTAATGTCCATTTTGTGAAAACTAATGGGCAATGTAGCTTAGCAAGGGGCTTAAGCCCCTTGCTGGGTTCCTTGTTGAGATTTGGCGTTACGAGATAGGTAGTAATGCCATAAAAGTTTTGCTGCATACGAGCGGTACGGTTGCCAAGGTTTGGCAAGCTCCGTAAGTTCTGCGGATGTTGGGTTTTGCTCGAGCCCTTTAACTTCTCTCACGGCAATTCGCAAGGCCAAATCACCGACAGGCAAAATATCAGGTCGGTTTAGGGCCATAAGCAAATAAATATCAATCGTCCAGTTGCCAATGCCAGGGAGTTTGATGAGTTCGTCCCGAATCTCGTCGTCACTTTTGCTGTGAAGTTGCTCGAGACTAAGGCCATCTATAATCGCTTGCGCCAAGGCTCCACCGTAGCGTGTTTTTTGGCGACTAAACGATAAGGATTTGAGGGTGTCATCTTCAAGGGTTAAAAAGTTTTTTGGTGTTACTTCGATGTAATTTGAGAGTTTGTCGTAAGCAGCTTTAGCAGAAGCTAGAGAAACTTGTTGCTCGAGGATGATGTGTATCAAGGTTGCAAACCCTGGCTCGCGCTGCCATGTCGGAGGTTTGCCAAAACGTTGGTAAATGTTGGCCAGGTCTTTGTCTTGTTCGCTGAGGTGTTGGTAAGGGTTCGCTGTCATAAACGGTCTATGAATTGTATAGTTACAAGATTTTTAACTACATGGATTGGTAGCCACGCTAGGGGTGAATACCCTTCGCCCCTACAACTAAATGTACCTGTTGAACTGATTTATGCTGCTCGAGAAAAATTCTACAATTTGAAATTTCCATTTTCTTGAAACAATTCACCATCCACGTACAACTCACCACCCTGGCGCAAATCGCAAATCATATCCCAATGAATAGCGGAATCATTCGTGCCACCCGTATCTTTGTAAGACTGACCAAGGGCTAAATGAATGGTGCCACCAATTTTTTCATCAAAGAGAATTTGCTTCGTGGGTTTTTGAATATTGTAATTCGTACCGATGCCTAGCTCACCTAAAAATCTTGCGCCTTTGTCTGTATTGAGTTGTGCTTGCAGCATGTCGTTACCTTTTTCGGCACTTGCTTCCACAACCTCGCCATTTTTGAAGACGAGGCGGATGTTCTCAACTTCTGCACCGTTAACTGAGCTTGGAATGCTAAAGGTAATCATACCGTTGGCACTGGTCTCGAGCGGCCCCGTAAACACTTCACCTGAAGGCATGTTGTGGTGACCTGCACTGTTTTTCCAAATGCGATCTTTAACGTTCAGTTTCAAATCTGTGCCATCAGCCTTGATGTGAATTTCGTCGGCCTTTTTAAGATGCTTAATGACTTTTTCTTGAAAGGTATGAATCTCTTGCCATTTTTTTATGGGGTCATCATCAAATAAAAACATCGCGCCGTAAACAAATTTTTCGTAATCATCTAAACTCATGCCTGCATCTTGTGCGCCGGCGTGCGTGGGATAGTTTGAGAGGCACCACTTTGTTTCATTGACACGAATATTACTGACAGGACGTTGTTTCTTGAGAAGTTTAGAGTATTTGGTTTTATCGAGAGCATCTAAAGATTTTGTATTGTGGGGTGCACGGATGCGTATCCAGCTTTGTACATGTTTAACTTCGGTAAGCTCGAGCGTTGCCTCGCTTTCTAAAATAGTATCGTGAATAAGCTCTAAAGTATCTTCTAAAATCTCTGGGTACATGATTCGCAAGACAGGGTTTGCACCTGCGCGTAAAATTTCGCGGTAGAGGGCTCTCGCCATAGGCTCAGCTAAACTATCAATATGAATAGCAACATTTTCGTTTTTTTGCACCGAACAGCAATAGTGAACGACAAGCTGCGCCCACTTTTCATGGATTGGATGAATCATGCTAAGAGCCTAGCAGAGATTTATGAAGACGTTGGTTGTAAAGATACTTATCGGCTTTTTACTTTTTACCTTCGTCGTTTAGATGGGCTTCCATGTAAGCTCTTAAGAGTGCCTTGATTTCACGCTGGTAACTTTTGCCTCGCGCACGGAACCACTCGAGCTACATATACAATCGTATTGTATTCTAGTTTGCTAAACTATCGGTTATGAATTTACCCTATGAAATCTGGGATGTATTCACCAATAAACCTTTGCAAGGTAATCCGCTTGCTTTACTTCCTGATGCGAGCGGTTTGACAGAGCCACACATGCAAGCGATTGCGAAAGAATTCAATCTTTCTGAAACAAGTTTTATTTTGCCTTCAGGCAAAGCAGATATTCGTGCACGTTATTTTACGCCCACAACCGAATTACCGATGGCAGGTCATCCGACGATTGGCACGACGTTTGCACTGCATCGTCATAAAAAAATTAAAGGAGAAAGCTTTAAGCTCGAGTTGCCCGCAGGCGTTTTTGAAATTGGACTCGAGGAATCAAAGCAGGGACTAGCGAAAGTCTGGATGAATCAAGGCTTTCCAAAAAAACTTGCTGAGATTTCAGATAGAGAAGGTGTGGCGAAAGCCCTTCATCTCGAGGTAAATGATTTAATGAATTTACCAGTTATTATTGGTAGTGCAGGCACATCATTTTATTTTGTACCGGTACGAACACTGACAGCATTGCAACGTGCTTCGCTAATGCTTTCGCTATTGCCCAAGCCAAACATTAAAGCCAGAAGTTCGGTGTTTGTCTTTACAAAGGATGCGCCAGAGAGTGACGTGAGAAGTCGGATGTTTGGCGAAGCGTTTGGCATTCGTGAAGACCCAGCAACAGGTGGCGCACACGGGCCACTTGGTTGGTATATGGCGACACACGGGTTGCTCGAGTTCCAAACAAATACGGCGAGCTTTGTGAGCCATCAAGGTGTAGAAATGGGCAGGGCCAGTGAACTCCACGTGCGCGTCACAAAAATAGGCAATGATTTTGAAGTTGCAGTTGGTGGTCAGGCAGTGTTAGTAGCTGAAGGAACCTTACATTTATAAACCTTTTGCAGTCATAAAGTTTTTGTGGTCATAAAGTTTTTGCAGTCAAAGGAGCTTGGGGTATGCCATACGTTAATATTCAAATTACAAAGGGTGCAAGCCGTGAACAGAAAGCACAACTTGTTCGTGAGGTAACAGATTCTCTCGTTTGTGTGCTTGGTAAAAAACCTGAATACATTCATATTGTTATCCAGGAAGTTGAAGAATCCGATTGGGGCTTCTCTGGGTTACTCACGGATGAGTGGAAAAAACAACAACGCTAGAGTATCAAAATGGAAAGATTACAAAAATATCTCGCTCGAGCAGGCATTGCCAGCCGCCGCAAGGCTGAAGAACTCATTATCTCGGGACGTGTTACGGTTAACGGACAGCGTGCCATCTTAGGGAGCAAAGCGAACGATATGGATGAAGTGCGCGTAGACGGAAAGAAGGTGGAGAAAATGGCAAACACAGTAACCTACATGCTTAACAAACCTACAGGTGTTGTAACCACCGCGGAGGATGAAAGAGGACGAAAAACGGTTTTAGAACTGTTACCGAATGTGCCAGGACTTCATCCTGTTGGGCGTTTAGATATGGACTCAGAGGGTTTGTTGCTTTTAACCACCGATGGTGATTTAACCTTACGCCTGACGCATCCGCGTTATGAACATGAAAAAGAATATCGTGTCTGGTGCAAGGAAGGCGAAGTGCAAGCAGGTGAACTTTCACTATTAGAAAAGGGACTCGAGCTAGACGATGGCCCTGCACGCGCCGTTGTGGCCAAACGTGCTGAGGATGGCTGTAAACTCGTCATTGCAGAAGGCCGCAATCGTCAGGTGCGGCGGATGCTGGCTAAAGTTGGTTACAACGTCACGCGCTTAGTTCGGACGCGCGTAGCACGGCTCGAGCTAGGTGAGTTACCTTCGGGTCAATACCGCCAACTATCCCCCCATGAGTTGAAGTTGCTCGAGTGAGTCTATTCAATTCTACAAACTTTGCCATACATTTTGTAGGGTACGACAATCTAATAAAATAATACCTTCTTCTTGGATGATATTTCGCGCTTCGCTAGAGGTCAAAAAGTCAAAATCACTCTGACGCACTTCCCAACTCGGCATCAAGGCTTTTAGTTCGTCATTGGCGAGCCCAGGATGCACGGCCCATTCGCTCAAGCCAATGGGTAAGGTTCGCAACATTTCAAGATAACGTACAGACTTGTGCTAGGAGTAAGAAAACTCGGAAGCTTCATTGGAGCAGATGAATAGCGTGAAGCTGCCAAGGGCAGGGAACCATGAGACTGCAAGAACGCACCAAACCCTCCCTAAACGCGCGAATCGTCGCCTCATTGACGGCGTGACACATGCCGAAGTCATCAGCATTGACAACGAGCAGACGGGCATCGTCTGGATACCCCAGAAGACGATTTGTTTTTGTTTGATGCATGGTTACCTCTTTTCATATAGGATAAAAAGCCTCTGTGAAATCAATTTATTAGCATAAACCCCTTTAGGTATGAGGCAACACCTTATTTTGGATTGGTTTCTAATTCTTCTTTAGAAATAGAACGTTGTTTTTGAGCATAGCTTTCTTCTTCTGCGTCTCCCACTCACTTCATGACAAGGCTCATCCAAGAATGCTATTTTTGAGACATAACAAGTCTAGGGTGTGAGGTTAAAGAATGGCAACAGCAGAACTAGCGACAATTTTTAAGCAAGGCAACGGTAAAGTACAGATCACAACTGAGCAGATCCAGGGTCGTATTAAAGAACTCGGCTCACAAATTGCCACGGATTATGGAGGGCAGCCCCTTCATCTCATCGGTGTACTGAATGGTGCCTTTATTTTTATGGCTGATCTTGCCCGCGCCATTGATTTGCCGCTGAGTGTAGATTTTTTGTCGGTCTCGAGCTACGGCTCTGGTACCACGACGAGTGGCGAGGTCAAACTCGTCAAAGATTTAGACCAATCTCTCAAGGGCAAGCATGTGTTATTTGTTGAAGATATTGTAGATACAGGACTCACCATTAATTATTTACTAAAGTACCTCGGTTCACGTGGGCCACTTTCTATCAAGGTTGTTTCACTTCTCTCAAAACCTGCCCGTCGCAAAGTCGAGGTGCCCATCCATTATCTCGGTTTTGAAATTGAAGATACCTTTGTTTATGGTTATGGTTTAGATGTTGACCACATCTACCGCAATATTCCTTTTATCACTTCCCAACAGGGCACCTCACAACAAGGCTGATGGTACTTTACTTCATGCGTCGTTGGCTTATTCCTGTGCTTGTTTTTATGACCGTCGCTGCGTCGTTGGCTCCGTCCTACGCTGCGGATAAAACACCGCCTAAGGTTTATATCGAAGTGCCAGCGAGAACTCCTGCAAACTTGCCCTTTGATTTAGTAATGAGTGCAGATGAACCCGTAACCTACAATGTGGCCTATGGTGGACTCGAGCTTTCGGAAACCGCGCAAGATTACACTGCATCACTCATTGCTACAAAGGGTGCAACCGTGCTTAACATCACGGCAATAGATGGTTCAGAGAATAAAAGCGAGTATGAGTTTGTGGTTTACGGTATTCCTGTGTTTACACCTACACTGCAATTGCCCCCGAGCGTTGTTCCAGGTGAACCGCTTAGCGTGACTGTAACGTGGGATACCGCAGGCGCACAACCTAAAAAAATTGAAGCAAGCATTAATGGTGAAGTGAAACAAATTTTTATGTCAGCGGGAAAAGCAGTAGCTCTTTGGGGTGTGCCACTTGGTACTGAGCCTAGCCAAATTCCTGTGACCGTGACGCTATCTGATGATTATGGTCGGGCGGTGGTGCTCGAGCAAAAGGTCGAGGTAAGTCCAGACACACGTGAGATTGAAGAACTCAATTTGTCGTCATCCACAACGAGCGTTATCACCGATGAAGGACGGGTGCTCGAGAAAGAAACCATGGACGCAGCCTACGCGCGGGGTACCGAGCAACCGTTTCCGCTTTGGAGTGAAGCCTTTATGCAGCCCGTTGAAGGCAGATTTACGAGTTCCTTTGGCTCGCCCCGTCGCTATGTTGCAGGTGGTAACGTGTCTTATCATTACGGTGCAGATATCGCTGCCCCCCAAGGCGCGCCTATTTATGCCACGAATGCAGGCCGCGTTTTAGTTGCAGACTTTTATCCTATTAAAGGTGGGCTCGTCGTGATTGATCATGGGGCTAGCGTATACAGCATTTACATGCACCAATCTAAAATCATTGCCAAAGTCGGTGAGAGCGTTTCGCGTGGGCAACAAATTGGTGAAGTTGGCACGACAGGACTATCGACAGGCCCACACCTTCACTGGGAAGTGCGGGTGAATCAGGTAGCAACGAATCCGCTGACGTGGGTGGGGAAACTTTTACCCTAACAGGAGTTGCTAGATGTAAGAGGTGAGACGTAAGACGTAAAAGCTTTTCGCGTCTCACTTTTTACGTCTTACACCTTCCTCCCTGTTATACTCAGCCCATGAAAACACTCAAAGATAAAGTCATTGTCATTACAGGGGCAGGCGGATCAATGGCCGGGGCAGTTGTCGAAGGGTTCTATAAAGCAGGCGCGCGGTTACTTCTTGTTGACCGCGACATCTTGCGGATTGAGGGGCGCGCAAGTTCTTACGGAATTACGCCGTGTCAAGAAGACCTGATGAGTTTTGATAGTGCGCAGCGCGTGGTGCAAGAGGCGAAAAAACAGTTTAGCAAAGTGGACGGGTTCGTTCATTTGGTGGGGGATGTTGTGACGGGTAGTGTCTTAGACACAAGTTTTGAAGATTACAGTCGTGTCTTTCAAACCAATGTCCGCACACTCTTCGATATGACAAAAGCGATTTTGCCTGAACTTGTGAAGCGCGACGAAGCGTTTATTGCTGGAATTGCCTCGAGAGAAGCTTGGCGGGGTAAAGCCGCTAATTCGGCAGTTTTTGCCTCAGCCAAAAGTGCCGTAGCAACATTTTTGCGTTCACTGGATGGTGAGTTGCAAACTACCGGGGTGGGCGTTTCCATTATTTACCCTATGGGTCCTGTAGACACACTTCGTAATCGCAGAGCATTAGGCCGTGATAAAGAAGCTACACTCATTCATCCCGAGAGCATTGCTCAGGCACTGGTGAGTGCTGCACTCTCTGGGCAGGGGGGCAGGTTGTTAGAAGTACCTGTGCATCCACCAAGAGAAAAAAGTCAAAGCTAAAACGTATGAATATTCCGCGCTTTTGGGCTAAGGCAGAACAACACGTCACCATCGGTCAACAGCGTTATCACTTTGTGGCCTGGAAAGGCTCAGATGAAGGCCTCGAGGCTGCACGACGGTTTGCGGCAACGGCTCTCGCTGAACGTATTGCGCGCAAAGAACGTGGTGAGAGCTTAGGACAATATCCTAAAAATGGCCTACCCTTACGCGAAGAAATCATCGAAGAACTGCAAGATGTGAAACAACAACGCATCGCAGTAATAACACGCAACGCTGCGGGTTGTCTTGTCTTGAATACGAGCAACGTGATGTTTGTTGATGTAGATATTGAGAATGCTCCGTATTTACAAGGCACGGGAGTGGGTTGTTTGATGTCGCTCTTTACAGTTTGGTTTAGAAAACCTAGGGATGAAATAAGTAATGAAGATAAAGTCTTAGCTCATATCCGCACTTGGCATACAACCCATCCTGATTGGACGCTGCGTATCTATAAAACGAAGCGCGGTTTTCGTTTGCTCGTGACGCACGCCTTGTTTAATCCAACCGACGCGAGTGTGGATGAAGTGATGAAAGAGCTTGGTGCCGACGGACGCTACCGAATGCTGTGCAAAGCGCAAGCGTGTTTTCGGGCCAGACTTACACCAAAGCCCTGGCGTATTCACTCCCGAAAACCCACCACACGTTATCCTTGGGAAACTCCTGAACGGGAACTCGAGCAACGCACGTGGGAGGAACGCTATCACAGGGTGATTCGGGATTATAGTGTGTGCCAAATTGTAGAGACACTTGGCACAACCTCAATACATCCTGTGGTCGAGCAGATTATCCGTGTTCATGATAGCTACGTGCTGAAGGATGATAAGCCTTTAGCCTAATATTGTCCATACAACGTACCTTGTTCGGCTCCTGATTGCATAAGCTCGAGCAACGCATTACTTAGTTGTACTTCGGCGGTAAGTGTTTCATCTGCACCAGCGTCTTCACTAAAACGTTTCGCAGTATTGTACATCAGTAGTAGTGCTTGTTCTCTATCGGTGCTATAAAGTTCAGCAGCTTTTTTCATGTTGCTTACTAGCAAAGCAATTGAAATGGTTTTCTTCAAGCTCCCTTGCGAATAGTAACGCTCATTCTCGAGTTGTTCGTTGCTGTAACTGGCATTTAGCGTATCTGTAATGGTTTCACCCGAGGCTAAAGTATAGCTTAAATTCCCTGTTACGTTAAATGGAGTAACCGTGGGTAGTGACATACGCACCAAAAGTGCGCCACGCCGTTTACTTAAAAAAATCGTACTAGCAGTGAGATCGGCTTGTTTGTTCGCGGTGGGGAAGCCATAACCTTCAGCGACCTGTGCAGCTTCGGAGGGTACGAGCGATACACGCAAATCATAGGCGACAGGTACAGCCATATAGGGCCAACTTTCTTCTATGACCTTATCCACTTCTTGACTGCCAAAGAGCGTAAAAGCATTACCACCACGAACTTTACTCATCACATCAAAGGTTTCAGCTCCTAAACCAATCCCTACACCAAGTACAGTAAGACCTGCACCACTCGAGGCACCTTCTTGTACTAAGGTTTCAAACTGACTGGTTTCTGTTGCGCCAACATTGGGTTGTACGTCAGTGAAAAGAAGGAGGCGTTTTTCACTATCTGATTTAGCACTTTGTATGAGGCGATAAGCTTCTTGCAGCCCTGCTTCCATATTGGTCGAGCCTTCACTAACCAGTGCGCGGATGCTCGAGAGGATCGTTTGTTGTTCATCACCTGTGGTGAAGCCCAAAACAGTTGCAGCCGTATCACCATACACTACAATGGCTACTTCATCGCTTGCCGTAAGTGTAGGCGCGAGCTTTTCCATGAATAGTTTAGAAACCTGTAAGGGGGTTTGATACTCATTATAAGCTGTCGTGTACTGGGCTGACATCGAGCCAGATATATCCACGACAAACACGAGGCTGAGCGGTGGACGTTGCAGCGTTGCAAGGTCAACATTCGAGGATAAACCCACTTGCAACCAAGCCGATGATTCACCTGCTACGGTAGGTGCAATCCCTAAAGCTCCACGCAAGCAAAGAAGCTGATTGCAGGCGGAACCCTCGAGCGGTAAATCGTGCTCGGAAAACATACCCTCAACGGTAAAGGCACCAGCGGGTGGTACTTTACCGTTCTTGATAAGTTCGCGGGCTAGACCCATGTCTTGTGCGCCACCGGGTGTAGCTCCGAAGTCTCCACCGCCAGGAGCACTGTTAGGAATACCACCGTCACCGCACGCGGTTAGAAAAACGAGAAGAACAACAGTTAAACAACTTACAAGTGCAAGTCGCCACTTCATAACGCCTCCTTACCCTTTGAGAACGTGACCAACAAACCAAAAGGGTAAATAACGAAACGTAGTATAGCGGAGCTTATATCAAAGTGAAATTCATAACTTCACACTGGCGTCGTCCTTACAAATTCCCAACCATCTTTTCAGGAACTACAATCTTGTCAAACTCTTCGCTTGTCAAGTAGCCAAGCTTGAGTGCAGATTCTTTCAGTGTTAAATCTTCAGCGTGCGCTTTCTTGGCAATCTCCGCGGCTTTGTAGTAACCGATGTGTGTATTGAGTGATGTAACGAGCATCAGTGAATTATTGAGTTGTTGCTGAATCCGTGTGTGGTTAGGTTCAATTCCGACGGCACAGTTGTCGTTGAAAGATTCGCACGCATCGCCGAGGAGACGCGCTGACATCAGTACGTTAAAAATCATGACGGGCTTAAAAACATTAAGTTGAAAATGTCCGTGGGTGCCAGCGACAGTTACAGTCGCATCGTTGCCGATGACTTGGGCACAAACCATCGTCATAGCTTCGGCTTGGGTCGGGTTAACTTTCCCTGGCATGATGGAAGAGCCGGGTTCATTTTCAGGAATGATGATTTCGCCGATGCCGCAACGTGGGCCAGAGGCAAGCAGGCGAACATTATTGGCAATATGCATGAGTGCAACCGCTAAACGCTTCAGAGCACCAGAGGTTTCTACAATCGCGTCGTGGGCAGACAGTGATTCAAATTTATTTTCTGCACTGACAAATGGATGACCTGTGAGCGTGGCAATTTTCCCCGCGACGTTTTCAGCGAAGCCTTTAGGTGCATTTAAGCCCGTGCCAACAGCTGTACCACCAAGTGCAAGTTCCGCCAAGTGAGGCAAGGTGTGGTTGATCGCTTCGATGCTCTTCTTAAGTTGTGTGGCGTAACCAGAAAGTTCTTGACCAAGTGTGAGTGGGGTTGCGTCCATAAGGTGCGTGCGGCCAATTTTGACGACGTTCATAAATTCCTTGGCTTTCGCCGCGAGCGTGTCGTGAAGTGTTTTTACCTTGGGCAGCATGTCTTCAACAATCGCCAAATACGCCGCAACGTGCATGGCCGTAGGGAAGGTGTCATTGGAGGATTGTGATTTGTTTACGTCATCGTTGGGGTGAATGGGTTTTTGACTCCCGACGTCACCGCCGAGCAGTTCAATGGCGCGGTTAGAAATCACTTCGTTGACGTTCATATTGGACTGCGTACCCGAACCGGTCTGCCACACCACGAGTGGGAAATGCTCGTCGTGTTTACCCGCCAGAATTTCATCACACACGTTTGCAATAGCATCTGCTTTCTCTTGGGGAAAGTTGGCAAGTTCGGTATTAGTGAGCGCAGCAGCTTTTTTAAGAATGGCAAAAGCGCGGATGACCTCGAGCGGCATCTTATGCCCACCAATCTTAAAGTTCTCGAGACTGCGCTGGGTTTGTGCACCCCAGTATTTGTCACTCGGTACTTGGATGTCGCCCATCGTGTCTTTTTCAATACGGTAGTTCATAGTGGCTCCTTGGTCTGTTAGCAGTTCAGCACGTCAGCGTGTCAGCACGTCAGCATTTTAGCGAGGGTAGTTTATCAGGTAATGGGGCGGTGAACCTGTTAAACTAAGTTTTATGGCAAAAGCGCAACCTTATTTGGGAATAGATATTGGCGGCACCGGCATCAAAGGGGCTTTGGTGGACGTGCAAAAAGGTGAATTGGTCGTGGAGCGGTTTCGCATTGATACGCCGCAGCCTGCAACTCCCGATGCTGTTGCAAAAACGGTAGCTGAAATCGTCGGGCATTTTAAGTACAAGGGGACAGTGGGTTGTACCTTTCCAGCTGTCGTACGGCACGGCATTGTGTATAGTGCCGCCAATGTAGACAAATCTTGGATTGAAACCGATGCAGACAAACTTTTTGAAAAAGCCACAGGCTGCTCTGTTCATGTCATGAATGACGCAGATGCGGCGGGTGTTGCTGAGGTTGCTTTTGGCGCAGGCAAGGGTAAGAGAGGCGTTGTGATGCTGCTGACCTTTGGTACAGGTATTGGCTCTGCCTTATTTACGAATGGTGTTCTTGTGCCAAATACAGAACTCGGTCACCTCGAGTTAGACGGTAAAGAAGTCGAGCCGAGGATGTCCGAGAAAGCCAGAGAAGACTTAGAGCTGAGTTGGAAGAAGTGGGCCAAGCGCGTGAATAGCTACCTCAATTGCTTAGAAAGACTTTTCTCGCCTGACTTGTTTATTATTGGCGGTGGGGCCAGTAAAAAGAGTGATAAATTTTTTCCGTTGCTCGAGCTTAAAACCCCGATTGTCACGGCTCAACTGCTCAATGAAGCTGGGATTGTCGGCGCAGCTTATGTAGCAAAACAGTTAGATGAAGGAAGATAAGGAGATAGGAGAGATAAAAGCCTCTTTCTTGCTTTCTCCTTCCTCCTTTCTGCTGCCTTTGTAATGTAGTTTACCGATAGTGTAGACAAAACACCTCATACTGTAGTTACCCAATAGGGGAGTAGCCACCTAGGCGTTTTAGTAAACAAGTTGGTTTAATAAAAAGGCTAGGCGCAAACTATTCGTCAATACAGTGGTTAATACCGCTCGGTAGTTTGCAACAAAGGCGAGACCTAAAGTCTAAGGAGTCGTTATGACGCTTGCTTTAGTTGTCTCGCTGTTTCTTTTTATAGGTCTTGTAGCTTTTTTATATCAACCTCAACCCCTTCGCGTTCGGCGAGAGGAGGTGCGAGATGCCTCTTCTAACTTGCCCGAATGATGGTGGCGGTATGCAAGAAGTAAACCGCAATGGTGTGCTTCTTGATATGTGTCCAACGTGCCGAGGTGTGTGGCTTGACCGGGGTGAGCTCGAGAAACTGCTGAGCTATATGCAAGAGGATGACCGTGGCTACGAGGCTAAAAGAGACGGTGATAAGCAGCATGAGCGTTACCAAACGGATCGTTACGACGATGATGATTACAGAGATAAGAGCTATAAAGGCAAAAAGAAACGTAGTTTATTTGACTTTTTTGATTAGGTGGTGAGTGATGGTAAAGAAACTCTTAAAATACGCATTGAAATATGCGCTAAAACGATACCAAAGTAGGTCGTATACCAGGGGCTACGGTGGTTACACTAAATATAGTAGTTTCGGGAAGTATAGTGATAGGCAGTATAGCGGTTTTGGTAAAAGCTACTATAAGAAACGTAAGAAGAAGAAACTGTTTGGTTTGTTTGATTAGTACATAATTTGCTTGGTGCATAGTTACGTATAGAAAAACAGGCTCAGTGAAAGGAGTCACGGAAAAGATTTATGGGAATTTTACTTTTTATCATCACATTGCTTGTCACGTTTGGGGTGCAAATTTACCTGCGGCGCACCTACGGTAAATGGTCGAAGGTTGCGAATACCTCTGGGCTTACCGGACGTGACACCGCCAGAGCTATTCTCGACGCAAATGGCTTGAACGATGTACCTGTCGAGCCAGTGCGGGGTCAACTTTCCGATCACTATGACCCACGCTCGCGTACGGTGCGGCTTTCAGAAGATAACTTTTACAAAGCGAGTGTGGCCGGTGCGGCAGTCGCTGCCCACGAAGTGGGTCACGCCATTCAACACGCTAAAGCCTATGCCCCCTTGCAGTGGCGTAGTGCGCTCGTGCCTATTGCCAATATCGGTGGTAACTTTGCGCCGCTTTTAATTATGTTTGGCTTTTTCTCGTTCTCGAGTGCCTTCGGTCAGAACATGATTTTGCTCGGCATTGGTTTGTTCGCTGCGGCTGTGCTGTTTCAGTTTATTACGCTGCCCGTCGAGTTTGATGCAAGCCGCCGTGCGAATGCTGAGATGCAGCGTTTAGGGATTGCCACCACAGGCGATATTTCAGGTTCCAAACAAGTGCTGAACGCTGCCGCACTCACTTATGTGGCTGCCGCTGCGTCTTCGCTCGCTTACTTACTCATGTACATCCTGCAATTTATGGGTATGAATAGCGATGACTAAGCTTTACTAACAACGTGTGATCGCTCGAGCCTAGGCTCGAGCGGTTTTTTATGTGTGGGCCTTTCACATCTGGAGACTCTCACACCTGGAGACTCTCACACCTAAGGTATGCTTTATGTGGATAGCTTGGGTTGTGTATTGCTTGTTCTACAATCGTACACGCTGACCTTCACTTACTTGAAATGGGCTAGGGATTCTATGCTGAATTTTTTAGAAAACATACGTGGTACGATTGAGGGGATTATTGGGTCTTTGGGCTATGTGGGTATTGCATTCTTGATGATGCTCGAGAATATTTTTCCTCCGATTCCATCTGAGCTGGTCGTGCCATTTGCAGGATTTTTAATTAGTCGTGGTGAAATGAATTTCATCGCCGTCGTGATTGCAAGTTCGATAGGTGCACTCCTTGGTACGACGTTTCTTTATTATCTGGGCCTTTGGTTTGGTGAAGAGCGTTTGCGCCTTTTGTTACGTCGCTATGGTAAGTATGTCTTCTTTCCTGAAAGCAGCTATGACAAAGCCCTCGCCGCTTTCAACAAACACGATAAAGCCGTTATCTTTTGGTCGCGCCTCGTGCCTGGTTTAAGGAGCGTGATTTCCCTACCTGCAGGTGTAACCAAAATGCCCTTGCCAAGATTTTTGCTTTATACGACACTTGGCACCATTGTTTGGAACACACTACTAGCAGCAGGTGGGGTGTGGCTTGGTAACAACTGGACACAGATGATGACCTTTGTTGACCGCTTCAAGTATGTTGCGTTGCCCCTTATCGCACTTTTGATAGTTGTGTGGGTTGTGCGGCAGAGACTAGCAAAACCCACGCCCTAGACCCTATAAAAAACTAAACACTGTAAAAAATCTCACATGAGAAATAAATGATGTCGTGATGCGTCTTACACACCTAGAGTAGTGTCCCCATGATGCGTTAGACTAGCAAACGTGGCACGCTCGAGATCGCGCAAAAAAACCGAAGGGGATAACCGCTTTGACATCGAAGCTCTAGGGCTCGTCTTGTTAGCTTTGGGTATTGTGTTGTTTGGGTTTATGTTGCCAGGTCTGCCAACAGGCGCACTCGGTGGGCTTGTTCGCCAGAGTCTGTTGGAACCCTTTGGAATTTTGGCCTATGCTCTACCCCTACCCCTCCTCGTGGTGGGCGCGCTTTTCGTGTTGGGTAGAAATCCAGAATTCCTAGCCCGTTTGGTAGGTGGGTACTTTTTGGTACTTTGTGGGGTCTGGTTGCTCTTTAGCTTAGTGGCTCCACAGTATGCCGGAGCGTGGGGCATGGGTTTTGGACGCGCTTTTCCTGGCATTGCTTGGCTCATGTTTTTGCCGTCATTGTTTTTAACAAGTGTCGGTATAGATTTGCTGGCAGGTTGGCAGCCCACACGCCTCGCTAGAGGCGTTACCCGTTTAACAGTTTATGGTGTGAGTAACGATGTGAGTTCCTTTCTAGAATGGCGACATCACCTCAAAGAG
>JBOFGY010000102.1:0-4846 GCA_051649365.1 Trueperaceae bacterium | reverse complement strand
GGCAAAATACGTCAGCGTGTAGTTCACCTGGCTCACCAGCAAAAACTGGCAGTAATCCCCTCGTTTCACTAAGCCTTTCATAGCTTAGTTTACAACCTGGAACCCGTCCTCTTCGACTTGCTGCGTAAGTCCTGTGCTGTTAATCGCTTGAATAGCGTAAGGTGCATCTGGATTACTAACACAAACACCTAGACCTAAAATATTAACTTCTCCTTTGTTTGCAAGCTCATGGAGCAAGGCGAGTGCGCCCGCATCACCAAAATCGGTATTAATGTCGGTGTCTAAAATAAGATTGACCATCTTAGCGGACGATGCCCGTGTTTTGATTTTGCCCTAACAACGCCTCCACTTCGCGTTTTTCGATAAGGGGCAAATCTCCGAGGATGCTGTATTTGAGTGCAGCAACCGCGTTACCCCAGCGCAGGCTTTCTTGTATATCTTGCGTGGTTGAGTAAGCGTAAAGAAAACCTGCAGCGAAGGCATCACCACCACCAAGTCTACCTACTTCTTCTGCTTTAAAAGCTGCTCCTTCGTAGAGGTTACCATGGTGTAAGGCCATCGAGCCTTTAGCACTCATCGTCATAACAATCGTGGCATTTTGATAACGTTCGCCGACGTAGTTGATCACTGTATCAGGAGGTGTTTCTTGTCCTAACTTAAACAAAAATTTTGCGTCGCGTAGCGGCAGAAAAATAAGCTGAACTGTTTCTAAAAAAGGCTGGCAACTTTGCAAAGCTTCTTCCAGTGTCCAGAGTTTGGCGCGGTAGTTAAGGTCAAAACTTAGTTTCCAGCCTGCAGCTTTAGCAAGCTCGAGAGCTTGCAACGCTGTTGCTTTTGCACTTTGGCTTAACGCTAAAGTAATGCCCGTTGTGTGAAATAGTTTTGCACGATTTGACTGAAATAAATCTTTCGGTAAATCACTGGGTTGGATGTTGCTCATAGCAGAGTCTTTGCGGTCATAAATGACTTGACTGGGGCGCGGAGCTTTGGCTTCTTCTAAAAAATACAAACCTACTCTGTCATGTTGTGTCCAAGTAATATGTGAGGTGTCTACCCCGTGACTTGTTAGCGTTCTAGCAATGGTTTGACCTAAAGCATTAGCCGTTAAGCGCGAAAGCCACGCAACGCGAAGACCGAGCCTTGCTAAACCTACCGCCGTATTCGCTTCGCTGCCCCCTACATGCAGTTCTAAGTTGTGAACTCCCTCGAGCCGTTGCAGAGTAGGAGGGCTAAGACGCAGGAGTGTTTCACCTAAAGTGATGACATCGTAAGCTTGCGTGGTGGTCATGGTTTAGCCTCGAGCCGCGTCTGCATAGTGTTTAGCGATACTCGCGATTTTCTCCCAATTATTCCTTTGCAAAGCTTCTTTATCGAGTAAATTCCCACCCACACCTACTGACATTGCTCCCGCCTTGAAAAAATTCGCCATGTTTTCTAAGTCAACACCGCCAGTGGGCATGAGCTTGAGATACGGCATTGGTGCTAATACGTCTTTGAGGTAGTTAGGGCCTAAAGTGCGTGCCGGAAAAACTTTGACGACATCTGCCCCCGCGTCGTGCGCGGCAGCAATTTCTGTTGGGGTATAGGCTCCAGGCATAATGGGGATACCAGCATTTTTGCAGGTTTCGATAACCTCGAGCTTCGTAATCGGTGTAACCACAAATTGTGCGCCAGCTTTAATGGCAGCGTGGGCTTCGTCCACGTTCCGTACCGAGCCAAGACCAATCGTTGCTCCACCGCTCGAGAATTCACTTAGTGCAGCTTTCACTTCGGCGAGTGCGTCCAAAGCTTTAGGGTTTGAAAGCGTAAATTCTTGGGCAACAATGCCACCTG
This sequence comes from Trueperaceae bacterium, assembly GCA_051649365.1. GTDB lineage: Bacteria > Deinococcota > Deinococci > Deinococcales > Trueperaceae > CAVTAE01. The sequence goes on along the minus strand of JBOFGY010000102.1, from coordinate 3,013 downwards.
CAAGTAGGGCTTTGGATAACTGCACCGCTTGACTTAAATCGTCAAGACGGATAATAGCGACAAGGCGCGTTCTGGAAATAAGCTCGAGGACAGTTGATTGCATAAGTATTACTTTACACTAACGAGTTGCTCTGAACAAAGATAGTTGGTGGGCATGAGTTATATTGAGTAAGCTGATAGCATAGTTTACTTTATTCCATATTTCGTTATTGCGAGTCTAGTTTTGAGTTGTGTCAGACATTGCTACAGCTGAGCAGTGCTGCATCCGCGAAGCAATCTCTCTACACTGCTAATTCTTTTCCGAAGTAAATAAAGAAAGATTGCTTCGTTGAGCTGTTCGCAATAGACTTGGTGAATGGCTAACCTACGTTTAACGGAGACTCGCAATGACGAATTATGACTTGAACTTGAAAGCGAGTTTATCCTCTTTCAAAACCACCTCAACACTGCCGCCGTTTTTGAGTTTGCCAAACAGAAGTTCGTCAGAGAGTGGTTTTTTGAGCGCATCTTGTACGACTCTTGCTAAAGGTCTGGCACCATAGAGTGGGTCATAACCTTTTTTGCCTAGCCATTCACGCGCGTCTTGACTGAGAGAAAGTTTGACTTTACGTTCACTAAGCTGTGCTTCTAACTCTTTTACAAATTTATCCACGATGTTCAGTATGACGTTTTGCTGCAAGGGCGCAAACTGCACGGTAGCATCGAGACGGTTTCTAAATTCGGGTGTAAAAAGGCGTTTGATGGCCGCTTCACTTTCACCCGAACGAAGCGCGTTAGTGAAGCCAATCGCAACCTGGCTGGCTTCAGCAGCACCCGCATTTGTCGTCATGATTAGAATGACACTGCGAAAATCCACTTGCTTACCATTATGATCTGTTAGTTTGCCGTAGTCCATGACTTGCAAGAGAATGTTATAAAGGTCGGGGTGTGCTTTTTCGATTTCGTCCAAGAGCAAAACAGCGTGCGGATCCTTGGCAATTGCGTCGGTGAGCAAACCACCTTGGTCAAAACCGACATAGCCTGGTGGCGCACCAATAAGGCGCGAGACCGTGTGTTTCTCCATATATTCGGACATATCAAAACGCAAGAAAGCAATGCCTAAATGTTGCGCAAGTTGCTTCGAGAGTTCGGTTTTGCCAACACCCGTTGGCCCTGCAAACAAAAAGTTGCCGATGGGTTTATTGGGGTCGCGCAAACCTGAGCGGGCAAGTTTAATTGCACTCGTGACCTCAGTGACAGCTTTTGCCTGACCGAAGACAGACCCAGCGAGGTCTTGCTCCAACGTCATGAGTTTGCCCCGGTCGTCGCTTGAGACTGCTTTTGCGGGAATCCTGGCAATTTTGGCAATGGTTGCTTCAATGTCCGAAACGCCAATGCGTTTTTTACGTTTATCTTTTGCAATCAATGCTTGGGATGCGCCTGCTTCGTCTAAAACATCCAAGGCAGAATCAGGTAAACGTCTATCGGACAAATGCCGTGAGGCAAGTTTCACTGCGGTTTCTAAAGCAGGCTGACTATATTCTAATTTGTGGTGACTCTCTAAACGTGATTTGAGACCTTCTAAAATTTTCACTGCGTCGTCATGGGAGGGCTCGAGTACATCTACTTTTTGGAAACGGCGATAGAGAGCGCGGTCTTTTTCAATAATTTTATATTCTTGAAACGTTGTCGCACCAATGCAGCGCAAGCCTTTGGAGAGAGCAGGCTTAAGCATATTGCTCGCATCCATCGAACCACCCGAGACCGCACCTGCACCAACTACAGCATGAATCTCGTCAATAAACAAAATGGCTCTCGGTTGTTCTTGTAATTCTTTGATCACAGCTTTGAGGCGTTCTTCAAAATCACCACGGTAGCGCGTGCCTGCAAGTAAGCTGCCCATATCGAGCGCGTAAACATTGCCGCCTTGTAAGTCTTCTGGCACCGTACTCGCTACAACACGTTGTGCTAAACCTTCTGCTAGTGCTGTTTTACCTACACCTGGGTCGCCGACTAAGAGCGGATTGTTTTTACTGCGCCGTGAAAGAATTTGCAATATCCGTGTTAACTCGTGTTCGCGCCCGATCACAGGGTCGAGTTTTTTCTCTCTTGCCAGTGCCGTAAGGTTAGTACAGTAAGCCTCGAGCGGATGTTGGTCAACGCTTACTGCGTCGCCGGCAGGGCCATTTGGCGAACCATCAACAGGCTCAGCTTTTTTGCCTTTGTGTGTGGGAACGGCTAAGCCGTTGGCAAGCGCAGACGTGATATCAAGTTTGGTTATACCGTAACGCTCGAGCAACATGTATGCTTGCGTCATAGGTTCATCAAAAATAGCTGCTAACACATTGCCACCGTGTGCTTCTGGGCGACCTGCCGCTTGCATTTGGTATTCGGCACGCTGAATCACACGCTCGAATGAAATCGTTGCCATCGTCTCGACTTCAAAACGCGGGTCTTGTGGGACGGTCTCGAGTTCGCTCAGTAACTGGTCTACATCTCCTTTAAGTGCTTCAGTGTTTGCCAAAGCGCGGAGGAGAGGGCGCGCGTCGGGGTCATCTAGTAGTGAAGAGAGGAGATGCTCGAGCCCGACGTATTCATGCTGACGTTCCCTTGCTAAATTGACGGAATTCAAAAGCGTTTGTCGCAGATTCTGTGAAATCATATAAATTTATTGTACGGTTTGGTGAGAATATGGCTGTAAGTGAGATTACTTGTGCGAATGTCGCTGCGTCTAATTCTTTTTATAGTGATAACGACATTGCAGAATAGTAATTGTGTTGTTTTCGACTTTGTAGACGATGCTCTTCATCAATTCGTCTTGACCAAAAACCAGTGTATTCATAACTAAGGGCTTCAGGTTTTCCAATTCCTCCGTAGGGTTGCCTTTGAATGTCTTTATTGAGGTTCACATAAATAGCTTAAGCTAAGTGGCTGACATGGTATCCCAAACGACTCACACGAGAACAAGAAGCGGAGCGAAGACGACAAGGGTTTGAACTCCTAAAGCAAAAGCGATTAAGCCAACGAGCTATAG
>JBOFGY010000101.1:0-14846 GCA_051649365.1 Trueperaceae bacterium | reverse complement strand
CGAAAGTTCATTTCCATTTGTCATTGCGAGAGGCGTTTTGGTGGTAAAACAAGTCTCAAACGATGCTCAGCCTATCGTTCCTAGTGGCTGAGCGTCGAAGCCATCTCATGGCACTTACTTTGTAGCGAACTCAGCGCACGGAGATTGCTTCGCAGCTAGGCAGCGAAGAGCTTTATTCGCACGGAGTACACCCTAGACTAAGGCTCGCAATGACAACTTACTATGCCCACGGCGCACATTGCGCCGTCGGGACTAAAAATTCGGGATGACTCATGTTTGCTTTTTTCCTTGGCTTCCCTGTGACCATTACAGGACGAGCTCCCAAACTCTACACCTATAATTGAACATGTGTGTAGGGTTGTGCCAACTAGAAACTTTTTAATTTTCAAACGAGGGTGTGTACTACAAGCTGTAGGCGAAAGTATCAACAAAGGGCCTATTCGGTTATGCTTAGAGTATTCCCTTTCAGACGGTGTGATTTGCAAAGCGAGGATAGGTAGCTAATGCAAGGATAAGTGGTTAAAGCCAACCTTGTTGAACCATGAATGGAATCTGGCAATAGCACACTCTAAGTAAACAAGTTGCTGGTTCTAGTTAGGTGAAATCATGGTAAAAAATACAAATGTTTTTCAAACATCAACACGACAACCCAACCAAGCTGCTGAGGTCGCAATGAAGAAACCTAAAATTATTTTTATCCTGAGTGCTTTCACGGTAGGTGGAGCCGAAAAGCAGTGGGCCATTTATCTTAAAAATCGCCCCCAAGATTTTGATGTAGATATAGAAATTATTACGATTCACCCAACGACCTCAGGCTCGGCGCATGTCGAGGGGATGTTCCGGGAACTTGGTGTAAAAATTACCTTGGTGAGTCACCCCGATATGTCTTTTCCACAATTTTTCTGGACGCTTTTTCGCACCATTCAAGCGTCTAAACCAACGCTCGTTCATACGGTGCTTACGGGCTCTGTGGGAACGTGGGGACGTTTGGCTGCACTCTTGGCAGGTGTGCCACATATTGTCCAGTCTGACCTCACGATGATGCTCGAGTTCACCCGCGCCCACAAACTGCTCGATCCGTTCTTAAACCGCCAAACCGATATCTTCTTGCCGAACGCTCACGCCATTGCTGACAGGCTTGTTAAAGCAGGCGTACCGAGAGAGAAAATTTTCGTGATGCCCAACATCACCGACGGCGAAAAATTTAATCCGCGCAACGTCAAGTCCTTACGTTCAAACTGGGGACTGCCCGAGGCTGCGGTGGTGGCTGGTTTTATCGCTAGGTTTCGCCCTGAAAAGCGCATTGACCTCCTTCTTGACGCTATGTTGCTCGTACCCGAAGACGAACGCCCAGATTATCTCGTAATGGGTGGCGAAGGGCAAACCATGCCAATGGTGAAAGAGCGCGTCGCCGCTGACCCTTGGTTGCGCGAACACGTAAAGCTATTAGGCACCGTTGAAAACACGCCTGGTTTTTTTGCCAGCGTAGATTACACGTTACTCACTTCAGACAGTGAAGGGATTCCAAATGTTGTCCTCGAGGCCATGGCCATGGAACGCCCCGTCGTAGCTACGCGTGTTTCGGATGTGCCGATTGTACTCGAGGGTGCGGGTTTCCTTGCCGACATGGGTGACGCAAAAGGCATTGCTGAGGGCATTCGCAAAGTACAAGCGATGACTCCGGAAGAACGTAATACGCTTGGTAAAAAAGGCCGCGCCAAAGTCTTAGAACAATTTGAACTTTCTAAAGCAGCGAAAGCGTTTTGGGATGTGCATAGTCAAGTGCTTAAAAATTAAAGAGTTGTATTGAAATTTTTTAAGAGGGCTCGAGCTTGCTCGAGCCCTCTGCTATTTACATTTTACAATTCATCAAATCTCCGTTAAACTTGAGGGTGAGAAATAAGGAGACTGCCCATGTCAACATATTTTCAAAATGAATCCATCAGTCTCTACAATGAGGATGTTCTAAAAGTCTCCATAGAGAAGAATAGTATTGACCTTATCGTCACGTCTCCGCCCTACAATGTTGATATGCAGTATAACTCTCATGATGACAGAACACCTTATGCAGATTATCTCGAGTTTTCCAAGGCTTGGTTAAGCTGTTGTTTTGATTGGCTTAAGCCTGATGGTAGGTTGTGTCTGAATGTTCCTTTAGATAAAAATAAAGGGGGGCAGCAAAGTGTAGGAGCAGATTTTACGACGCTTGCTAAAGAGATAGGTTATCAATATCACTCGACTATTATTTGGAATGAAGGTAATATCTCACGCCGCACTGCTTGGGGTTCATGGCTTAGTGCTTCAGCTCCTTTCGTTATCGCACCTGTTGAACTCATTATTGTGCTTTATAAAAAAGACTGGAAGAAAACATCAGGCTCCAAAGTTTCTGATACGACCAAAGATGAATTTATGAGGTGGACAAATGGTCTATGGACATTCAATGGGGAAAGCGCAAAGCGTATAGGACATCCCGCCCCGTTTCCGTTGGAGCTTCCTTACCGTTGTATTAAGTTGTTTAGTTACGTGGGTGATACGGTGCTCGATCCTTTTGCTGGTAGTGGTACAACGCTCGTGAGTTGCCTCAACACAAATCGTAAAGGCGTAGGTATTGAGCTGGATAAAGATTATTCCAAACTGGCGGTGAAACGAATCAAAAGTGTGTTAGCACAACCTGTACTTCTCGAGGCCGTGAATGGCTAAAAGCGTTAATGCGCTCGTACTCGAGTATTTTCAAGCTCGCCCTAATCAGGAATTAGATCATGGCCCTGTTGTAGATTGGGTTACAGCCGAATATCTCAAAGAGAACTCAACACCGCCAAGAGACCCTTGGCGAGCCATTCGCTCATTGTCTCAACAAGGATTTCTTATCAAAGTTAGAAAAGGGGTCTATATGTATGACCCCGACTTTGTGACAAATCGTGAACTCGAGGATTTTACTCCAGAGCAGAAAAAGCAAATTTTTGAACGAGATGGTTATAAATGTGTCATCTGTGGGCGTGGCCTTGCTGATGGTATAGAGATTCAGGCTGACCATATCAAACCTAAAGACAAGGGAGGCAAGGCAACCCTCGAGAATGGTCAAACGCTTTGCGCCCAGCACAATTTTAGGAAAAAGCACTATAACCAAACAGAGACAGGCAAGAAGATGTTTATTCGCTTGTATGAACTAGCAAAACAGCAGGGGGACACTGCAACAGTGGCTTTTTGTGCGGATATTCTTGGAATCTTTGAAAAGCACACTATCAATGGTCACATTGAATGGAAAAAATAGAAGAAGTAGTGTTTGTGTCATTGGTCTGTCTTATATGAAGTACCTTGGTTTAGAATAACAAAGATGTCTGCTGTAGCCCCTTCCCCTAAACGTGTTGCTTTTATTGTTACCCGGCTCGAGCTAGCCGGTGCCGAGAAACAGCTCGTTCAAATTGCCACCGGTCTTCAAGAGCGTGGCTGGCAGGTTTCGGTGCTCTCGATGCTGCTACCTGTCGCCTACGAAAAAGACCTCCGTGACAAAGGTGTGACTGTTGCCACACTTGGTATGGAGCGCGGTGCGCCAAATCCCAAATATCTCTTCCAGGCGGCAGGTATCTTTCGGAAGTGGAAGCCCCAAGTGCTTTGTACCTTCAATTATCACGCGGATGTGTTCGGGCGGTTCGCTGGCAAGCTGGCGGGTATTCCTGTAGTTACCTCTTCGATTCGCAATGAAAACTTCGGCGGTGGTTTCCGTGACGCGCTGATTAAATACACGAATGTTTTAGCTCCACAAATGACCACGAACTCCACACTTGCAGCCAAGTCGCTTATTGGTCGTGGGCTTATCCCTGAGAAAAATATGCGCGTGATTCCTAATGGGATTAAGCTCGAGCCCTACGCTTTCCGTCGTGACGCACGTGACGCGCTTCGTGCCGAGTGGGGTATTCCTGAAGAGGAATTCCTGTGGCTTGCAGTGGGTAGGCTCGAGGAGCAAAAAGATTTCAAAACCTTGCTACAAGCCTTTAGCAAAGTCTTTCATGGACGCTTGCTTATTGCCGGTGAAGGCCCCATGCTCGGTGAATTAAGAACAGATGCCAACACGCTTGGCCTAAAAGACCGTGTGAAATTCCTAGGACTCCGCAAAGACATTCCGCACGTGCTAAGTGCGGTGGACGCTTTTGTTTTATCCTCAGCTTGGGAAGGTTTACCCAACGTAGTGATGGAAGCCCTCGCCGCCGCAAAACCTGTGGTTGCCACGGACGTGGGCGGCGTGCGCGAACTCGTCGAAGAAAGCAAAAGTGGTTTTATTGTCCCTGCGAAATCACCTGCCCCACTCTCAGAGGCGATGCAAAACCTCATGACCCTTGCGCCTACCCAGCGTACCGAAATGGGCCGCTACGGTTTCGAGCACGTGCGTAAAACGTATAGTCTCGAGAGCGTGACAACGCAGTGGGAGCAGTTTTTTTTAGAGCTCACAGCTGTGACAGCCAGCAGCTCAGCTAAAATCAAAACGGATAGCTGAGCTGCTGGCTGTTTTAGTGTAGTCGGCTAACGCTACATTACGATAATCTGTTTTTTCTGGAGACCCTATGCCTAAACTCCTCATGATCGCTAACGTTGCTTCGATGCTACGTGAATTTTTGTTGCCCTTTGCCGAACACTATAGTGGGCTCGGTTGGCATATAGACGGTATGGTTGGTGCTGCTACTACCGTTGCTGATACAGGCGACGAGTTAAACGTTTACAAAACCATTCACCGTGTGGCTTGGTCGCGCAACCCGCTTGACCCTAGAAATTTTTTGCAAGCACCGCAAACGATTCGGAGTGTTGTCGCTGCCGAAAAGTATGACATTATCCATGTTCACGCGCCAATTCCAGCTTTTATCACGCGCTACGCTCTGCGAAATGTCAAGAACCGCCCACCGGTTATTTACACCGCGCATGGTTTTCATTTTCATAAGGGTGGTAGCCCTATCAAAAATCAAATTTTCTTAACGTTCGAGCGCACCGCTGGCCCCTGGACAGATTATCTCGTGGTGATGAACCGCGAAGACGAAGGGGCTGTAAAAACGCACAAGATTGTGCCAGAAGATCGTCTCATGTACATGCCAGGGATTGGGGTGGACATTAAAAAATACAGCCCCGAACGTGCGAGCGACGACGACGTAAAAAAACTCCGTACAGATTTAGGACTGAAAGACAACGAGCGATTTTTTCTTATGATTGCCGAGTTTAACCCCGGTAAACGCCACCGTGATGCACTAAACGCTTTTGCAAAACTGAACCGTCCTGATGTCTACTTCGTGACGGCAGGTGTGGGGCCTTTAGAAGAGGAAATGAAAGCTCTTGCCAAAGAACTTGATGTAGCAGAGCGTGTAAAGTTTTTAGGTTACCGCCGTGATATTCCTGTGGTTCTTAAAGCAGCGTCTGGTTTACTCTTGCCTTCCGAGCGCGAAGGTTTGCCGAGGGCAATCTTAGAAGCCCTCTGCATGGGAACCCCAGTGATTTCTACCCAAATTCGTGGTGTAGAAGATTTGCTGGCGGGTGGCAGCGGCCTCATGACACCAGTTGGTGACGCAGATGCACTTGCTAAAGCAATGGCGCAACTCCTCGATAACCCCGCTGAAACACAAGCAATGGCTAAGCGCGGACTCGAGCACGTGAAAACGTTTGACCTTGCGAATGTCATTCGCTTGCACGATGAACTTTATAAAAAAGCCCTTACCTAAATTGTAAGCGTTTTTATTTATACACATTCTGTTTTTACGCTGAATTGTCTGAGGTAGGCGTATATATCAGGTGTCAAAGTTCTTTAATGATTAGGCACTTTGTGCGATTTTAGTCGCATTGGTAGGCTTTCAAATGGGTAGAGTTATTAAAAATTCCCGTATTTAAGAAATTTACTCTCCATTTTGGGTAAAGCATAAAGCAAATAATAACCCAAGTACAGAATCAAAATGTTAGTCTAATTTTGGACGAACATATACGAGGAAATTTTCTATGTCTTTACAGTCCAGTGATGATCATGCAGCAGAAAAGTTAGTTGTCCTAGGGAACTTGATCCAGCAGTTAACTATTCTAGGAATCACGAGCACCCAAGATTCTTCTGACATAATACAAAGTATTCAGAAGATGAATGAAGAGGATTCAGAAAGGTTGCATTCAGCGATCTTAATGTATCTAAGTGAGCCTGACTTTGTACAGCAATTTCCCGCTGAACAGCGGACTTGGCTTTCGAGGATAGCTCAATTAATATATCAAGCTCAGCGACCCTCATAACATCACTAAAATTCTACGTCTAACTATCGTTGGACGTAAACACTGCGCTCGATACCCTCGAGCGCACTCTTTTATTCCTAATTATAGCTTGGGAATATTTGCGCTGACGCTCTGCATTTTGAGATAAACATCTTTATCTCTGTACCCTATAAATGCTTACTTTCTTTTCGCATGTTCACGGTCTTTTGCGAGCAAGGCAACTGCACCCACAAGCAACAGCGCACTAAGCAGACTTGTCCAAGACGGACGCTGTGATGTCTGCCCGAACCAATCTGCGCTACTGATGAGCATCGCTCCTAAAATTTGTCCGAGTGTTACGGCAACGGTCGAGATAGGAGATAGCTCCAGTGAGTGTGGCGGTTTGCAAGTGATTGGCTAAAGCACTAAAGCACTGTTGGTGGCGAATTGCGAAGGAAGTAGACTGCCCGCACCAATTGCAATAAGAGTAAAAATAAAAGTTTTATTCATAAGAGGATCGAGCACTGGCGTTCATGTTTAAAGTTTAGCACTAAAGAAAAGCCCCTCGAGCTACTCGAGGGGCTTTTCAATGATTAGTTTTTTGTTTACTGAGCAGGTGGCATAAGCACGCCGTCAGTGACGTGAACAACACCGTTACCAGCCTCGAGGTCAGCTACTGTAACTGTGGCTGTACCATTAAGTGTCACAACGCCATCCGCCACGGTGACTTCAATAGGTGCACCGTTGAGGGTTTCAACACTCGCAGTGCCGCCACCAGCTTCAACAGCAGCGAGAACGTCAGCAGCCAGAAGTTTGCCAGAAACAACATGGTATTGCAAAATGCCTGCAAGGTCAGGATTAGCAAGCAAGTCTTCTGCGGTGATACCCATATCGGCGATAGCAGCTTCAAAGGCGGCATCTGTTGGAGCAAAAACAGTGAAAGGGCCTTCGCCAGAGAGTGCTTCAACAAGTTCAGCTTGTGTGACCGCAGCAACGAGCGTAGTGTGATCAGGACTGCCCACAGCAATATCAACTACGGTTGCGGGCATGTCTTGCGCTAAAACAAAAAGTAGCGAAAGTGCAGCGACAAAAGAAACAAAAAGTTTTTTCATACTCTATCCTCCTAAAGTTAGCGAGTTGTTATGGCCATAACAAGTTCGCAGCTATTCTGTACGTACACAGAATGGCACAACGTTTATAACACATGCTAGTGCGGTGATGGTAAACGTTGCACACGTCGCTTTGACGTGAAGCGAGTATAGAGTTGTGTCAAACACAGTAAAATATGTTTTTCTTACAATGTTCTTTCACCTATACTTAAGCAATCTGAAGGCTCTCATACAACTTTAAATGTATTGCTATATCAGTCCACACTTTTGATACGTAACCACCTCAACGCTCAGTATAGAACCAAGCCATTTTTTTAATGAAGATAAAAAACGAAGCATGGCCACAAGAACCACGCTTCGCTTAGAACAGATAAGGTTAAAAATTAGTGTTTAACAAAGCTTCCTCTCAACGAGAAGATGCTTATTGTGCAGCAGCAGGTGCAAGTACGCCGTCAATGACATGAACAACACCGTTGCCAGCAGCAAGGTCAGCAGTTGTTACAGTAGCTGAGCCATTAAGCGTTACGGTGCCACCATCAACAGTAACAGTTATAGGTGAACCGTTAAGAGCAGCAACTTCAAGTGTGCCACCAGCAGCTTCAGCTTGAGCAAGAATGTCTGCAGAAAGAAGTGCACCAGAAACAACGTGTCCCTCTAAAACGCTAGCAAGGTTAGGATCAGCCAAAAGGTCGTCTGCGCTCGCTAAGCCTGCGCTAGCAACATAGGCTTCAAAAGCTGAGTCATTAGGAGCAAAAACAGTGTAGGGACCTGTGCCAGCAAGTGTTTCAGCAAGACCTGCAGCTTCGACAGCAGCAAGAAGTGTAGCGTGGTCAGGGCTGCTTGTAATGACATCAGCAACTGTCCCAGCGGCTGCGTCTGTACTAGCTGCGTCGGTAGACTCCATGCTGGTGTCGGTGGACTCTGTAGTAGTGTCAGTAGAATCGGTAGACTCAGTGGTGCTGTCAGTAGACTCAGTGCTCTCCGTTGATTCGGTAGTGTCGGTGGATTCTGTAGACTCTGTACCGCTCGAGTCAGTAGTACCACTGCTATCTTGAGCGAAGGCGAAAAGGGTAAGTGCGGTTAGTAACAAAATCAAAATTTTTTTCATTGTCTGTTATCCTCCGAAGTAAGTTTCTCCCATAAAACCTCTGGATCATGAGCCCAGAAAGAAAACGCTTGCTGATTAAAACTAATTAAAAGATAGCTGATTAACCAGAAAGCACCTTGGGGTGCTAGCACACGCCCTTGGGACGCATGAAAGAGTATAGGAGCAAAACCCCTGTCAAAATGCTCATCACCCACAATTTGAACTTTTACCTTTTCATGCCCGGCTCAAAATTCTTAAAATGTTTGGCTGTTTTTACGGAACTTAAAAGCTCTATCAGTGCCTAAAAAGGTGTCTGAGCTACGTTTTGAAGTACAAAGAGTGTAAAAAATATCACATTAATATGAGGTAAAATTTAGTTTCGTAAGCCTTTCATTTCAGTTCATTTAATAAGCCATTGCTCACCTAAACGTTAAAAGCTTGATCAATAAAATCGAGAAAAGCTGTCTAGGACATAATTTATACATTTGTATGATTAGTTACAATTTTTTTAAATCTTCTTGAAATGAGACTGAAACCTCCTGAAGTCATCAGCTTATATTAAGTTCAGAAATGGCAAGTAATCAGAAGTCTCTTCATGATTAGCTCTTATTAAGCTTTAGATTTGCTTATAGTATAAAAAATGAGAGTGAAAATACCAAATGTAAATTAAACTTGACAAATTGTAAAGTTAAAACTACTATTTTGTAAAGGGGAAAGTATGATGACTCATCCAGATAAACTTTTCGATTGGGCGAAACAGAGCCTCGAGCGAAATCAGCGTGAAATGGCTCTCGCAAATGCCGAGGCGTGCTTGGTGCGTTATTGATTGGTAGAGCGTGTTAGAGAGATAGCGATAGGCTCGAGCCTAAAAGCGATAGCCGATGGACGATGGTCGAAGGTCATCGTTAGCATTAGGGGAGCTGTTATGACAGATCAAGAAAGAGTGCTTAAACTTTTAGAAGAAGGCAAAATAACCAAAGAGCAAGCCGAGGGGTTGTTAGGGGCTCTGGATGAAGCAGAAGCCCTGGAGCTTAGAGGTAGAGAACTTAGAGAAAGCAATGACGCTGTCGTAATAGCTGATGCCACGGCACTGGATAAAGCAAAAGTTGAAGTTTTAGATGGTTTTGTGCGCGCGGTTCAGCCCGTGTCGTCCTTACCACCCATTCCACCATCACCACCTGTTCCGTCTTTATCTTTCGTACCGCCTGTACCGCCCTCAGTTTCAACAACTGAGGAGGAGAGAAAGACGGAACCAGGGCAGAGTAGTCGGGGTAATGGAACAGAGAACGTAGAAGACGTGCAGTGGATTCACGTCCAAGTTCTTTCGGGGGATGTAAATATTTCAGTTAACCCTAGTTTACAAAGTCCCAGTTTACAGAGTCCTCGAGCCGACACCGATGGGGGCTTACACCTTCAGCAAGATAAAGAAGGTCACTGGACGATTAACGTTAAAAATGACGACCTCGAGCTAGAAATCCCTGAAGGGTTCGGGGTGCTTCTAAATGTGCAATCCGGGGACGTGCAAGCAGAAGTCCCCGTTCTTAAAGGTAGTATTACATCTGGGGATGTGTCGTTAGAAAATGTGGCAAGCCTGGATTTATCTGTACAATCGGGTGAGGTTGATGGCACACTGCTTCTTACCAAAGGCTCGCATCAACTTGCTGTTACGTCAGGGGATGTGTCCCTCGAGTTACTTAAAGGTTCTGACGTTGCGCTTAAAGGCAGAGTAACATCAGGTGATATTTCTCTTTCTTCGCCTCAAGGAGAATTAAACCGCGAAAATGGCAGCTTTCAATGTAGAGTTGCTAGCGGAGCTGCAAGCTTTGTGATCAGTGTGCAATCCGGTGATGTAGACATAACGAGTGATGACCCTACAACCCTCATGAGTTCAGCCAATGCTAAAGGTGTAGAGGTAGATATTAATCTAGACTTGAGTGATATTCGCAAGACAGTTCAATCACTATTTAAAAGGAAGAGACCACCGAATGAAACCCAACGTTAAACTTCTACCTATGCCCACGCGCTGCCCTATTACGGGCGGGCCGCTCGAGGTCACACGGCTCGAGTCTGCCCATAGTGGTGTTGTGATTGAAGGACGATTTCAACCCAATGAGTTTGCACTTCTTTCGCAAGAACACGCTGAACTTCTGAGATTATTTGTGAAAGTGCGTGGCAACTTAAAGGAACTCGAGCGCATTTTGGGCGTGAGTTACCCAACCGTGCGCCTGAGATTTGAAGGGCTCTTAAAAGCCCTAGGCTACGAACTTCAAGAGAATGAAGTAAAAAGTGAACGCTCGAGTATTTTAGAACTGCTAGAAAAAGGTGAACTCACCGCAGACGAAGCAACAAAGCGTTTGCAAGCGATGAGAAAGTAGTTTAAGAAGGGAGGAGGATTTTCTTCTGCATTCTCCCTCTTCCCTTCTACCTTCTAGCTTTTATGCTCTATTAAACTTCGCGTCAAGTTGTTGACGAACGCGCTCGGCGAGTTCTTGTGCGCCCTCACTACGTTGAATGACGAGTTGAGTACGGTCTGCACCGGCTTCAGAAATGACAATACTGAGAGTCTCAGTGCGGTCACCGGTTTTAATGCCGAAGAGACCAAAGGTTTCCACGGTTGTTTGCGCGCTGACAAAACCACCCGAGCTATCCGATTGACGGATAATCCATCCCGAAGAGTTATCAAGACCGGGGCTAGTCGAGATAGCCTCGATGGCGGCGGCATAAAGCTCGAGCTTCGTCCCCTTGTAAAAGGTGGCTTCGGGGGCGGGTACGGCTTTGGGGGCGCAAGCGGCAAGTAAAAACAGACTTAATAAAGCAAGAAACTTAAGGTATTTCATTCCAAACCTCCGAGAGAAATTATGTGCTTTATATGTATGAGAAGCGTCTGAACGTTCTTCAAACTGGCTTCAGATAAGCATTTTTAGATTGCACGGCTTCCTTGTCGTGCTTAGTTATGCTTTATGAACGGTTATGCTTTATGAACGGAGGATACTGTGAGACTACACCATAAAGTTGCACTCGTAACCGCAGCAGGGCAAGGGATTGGGCGGGCCACTGCCGAGGCGTTCATGCGCGAAGGAGCTACCGTCATTGCAACCGATGTAAAGCCTGAGCTTTTGCAAGGCTTCGAGCACACCCACAAACTTGATGTACTCGATAAAGCAGCCATTACAGCACTAATTCAATCGTTAGAACGTATAGATATTTTATTCAACTGTGCTGGCTTCGTGCATCATGGTTCGATTTTGGAGTGCAGTGACACAGATTGGGATTTCAACTTTGATCTCAACGTGCGCAGTATGTTTTGGACGATGGGAGCGGTGCTGCCAAAAATGCTCGAGCAAAGTCAGGGCAGTATTATCAATATGTCGTCGGTAGCTTCGTCGCTCAAGGGTGCGCCAAATCGTTTTGTTTACAGTGCAACGAAAGCCGCCGTGATTGGCATGACCAAATCTGTGGCAGCAGATTTTATTATGAAAGGCATTCGTGTCAATGCAATCTGCCCTGGCACCGTCGAGTCACCTTCGTGGCGTGAGCGTGTCGTTCATCAGGCGAAGCTTACAGGTGTGAGCGAAGCTGAAAGCAAAGGAGCCTTTATTGCACGACAACCGATGGGACGAATAGGAAAGCCCGAAGAAATTGCAGCCTTAGCAGTTTATCTTGCTTCGGATGAAGCGGCTTTTACCACAGGACAAACGCACATTGTAGATGGGGGCTGGGCGCTTTAGCTTTGTGCCTTTGTGGTGAATCCTTGTTTTGTGTGGTGAATCCTTGTTTTGTTATGTACTGGAATTGTTGCGACATGTTACATTAAACCCATGAAACTATTACGTTATGGAAACAAAGGTCAAGAAAAGCCAGGTGTATTAGATAGTGGCGGAACTCTGCGAGATTTGTCGGGTGTGGTGCAGGATATCTCGAGCCAAACTTTGGCTACAGGTTTAATAGAGAAACTTAAAACGCTCGATGTAACTACCTTGCCAAGTGTGGAAGGGCCAAACGTTGAAAACAAGCCGCGCCTCGGTGCGTGTGTGGGTCAGGTTGGCAAATTTATTTGCATCGGGCTTAACTACAAAGACCACGCCGATGAAACGGGTGCAGCGTATCCGAAAGAGCCCGTCGTATTTATGAAAGCAACGAGTGCGATTCAGGGTGCAAATGATGATGTCGTGATTCCTCGAGGCTCACAAAAAAGTGATTGGGAAGTCGAGCTTGGTGTGGTGATTGGCAAGGCTGCAAAATATGTTTCAGAAGCAGATGCGCTGGATTACGTTGCAGGTTATTGCGTCGTGAATGATTTATCCGAGCGTGAATATCAACTCGAGCGTGGTGGGCAGTGGGATAAAGGCAAGGGCTGTGATACGTTCGGGCCGATTGGGCCGTACCTCGTTACAAGAGATGAAATCTCAGACGTGCAGAACCTAAAGTTGTGGCTCGAGGTAGACGGCAAAGGCTACCAAGACGGCAACACGAAAAATATGATTTTTAGTGTCGCGCACATCGTTAGTTATCTCAGCAATTTTTTTACCTTGCACCCTGGTGACATTATTTCAACCGGCACACCTGCGGGTGTGGGTTTAGGCTTAAAACCAACGCCCATTTATTTGCAACCAGGTCAGCAGATGCGCTTAGGGATTGAGGGCTTAGGTGAACAGATGCAGAAGACAGTCGCCGACTAGTAGGGTAGAAGGCTTAAAACTTTTCGGTTTTTTCTAAAAATAAAGTCAGCTGAGTTGAGCCTTCTCGAGAAACTTCATGCAATCACCAAGCAAATTGTGTAGAGTAGAGCCATGACACAACATCATAGCTTTACCACGACGGCGCAAGTGGGCCTGAACTGGAACCATCCAGCTCTTAAACTCTTTCAAAAAGCCAAGCGGCACGGTGTGTGGAATCCGCAAGCGATTGATTTGTCAAAAGATGCTGGGGATTACGCCAAGCTCAGTGACCTCGAGCAAACTGTCTTGCAGCACCTCACCTCGATGTTTGTAGCAGGGGAAGAATCTGTCGTTCTCGATTTGTTGCCCCTCATGCTGGCTGTAGCCCGTGAAGGCCGCATCGAAGAAGAAATGTACCTAACGAGTTTTTTATGGGAAGAAGCCAAGCACACCGAGTTTTTTAGTCGTGTTCTGCACGACGTGTTTAAGATTAAAAAAGATTTGCACGGTTTCCACAGCGAGGCCTATAAGAAACTGTTTTATCAAGCTTTGCCAAGCGCGACAGGTGCGCTGTTAACGGACACGTCACCGAAAGCGCAGGCGATTGCTTCTGTGACCTATAACATGATTGTTGAAGGCGTGCTTGCTGAAACGGGTTATCACGCTTACTACACGATGCTCGAGCGCAATAATTTAATGCCAGGTCTTCGTGAAGGGATTGGGCTTCTTAAACTCGATGAATCACGGCATATTGCGTATGGTGTTTTTTTACTTTCGCGTCTTGTGGCCGAAGATAACAGTTTGTGGGATGTCATCGAAGCGCGCATGGGTGAATTGCTCGAGCTTTCACTGGCCATCATCATGGATATATTTACACGTTACGAAACTATGCCGTTTGGAATGCAACTCGATGACTTTGTAAATTATGCGGCGAGTCAATTTACCAAACGCAGCGAGCGCATCGAGCGTGCGAAAACGCAAAGCCTGGCAGAGATTTTGGGTGAAGATATAGAAATGGCCGCGTAAGCGGATTTGCTGCCTAAAATTTGCCGTGTGAGATTTTATAGGGGTGCAAACAAATCTATCGTATTACCGTCGGGGTCAGCAACAAGGGCATAACGCTGACCCCAAAACGCATCCCAGGGTTCTTTGACGCTCTTGCCGCCTTTAACAACAAGCTCAGAAAATGTTTTGTCAACATCGGCGGCGTTATTACACAAAAACGCGCCAACTTGTTTGGGGACGAAGCTGTAGTGTGGTTCAAAACTTTGCATGACGGCTAGCGTATCCCAAGCAAAACGCAAGCCAGACTCGAGCGTAATCTCCACGTGCCCTTCACCATCAAGATTTTCTGGAATAGCAAAAATATTGCGGTAAAACGCCAATGACTTGGCCATATCCTGTGTAACGATTCCAATCATATCGAGTTTCATAAAATCTCCTCCCAAAAGAAAAAAGGAGATAAGGTTTTCCTTGTCTCCTTATCTTCCTGTCTTCTCGTCTGTTTTTACGCTTCGACAAGTTCTGCTTCTTCGCTCGAGACCTTCGCTAGTTTATCCGGTGAAGCTTTCATACCCTCTAAAACGCGCTGCCGAATTTCTTCGATGACTTCAGGCTTATCGTGCAAGAAAGAAACTGTCTTTTCCTTGCCTTGCCCAATACGCTCACCGTTGTAGGAATACCAACTACCCGACTTTTGCAAAATGTCTAAATCACCCGCGATGTTCACGAGGTCACCAAGTTTATCAATGCCATGACCAAACATAATCTCCACTTCAGCTTCTT
>JBOFGY010000100.1:0-2910 GCA_051649365.1 Trueperaceae bacterium | reverse complement strand
CGCTTTTGCCCGGAAGTTTTTTGGCTTTACGCGCACCTTGATAACCGTACAAAAGTTCCTCGGTGATAATAATTTCTTTGCTTTCGCTGTT
Source organism: Trueperaceae bacterium (assembly GCA_051649365.1). Taxonomy (GTDB): domain Bacteria; phylum Deinococcota; class Deinococci; order Deinococcales; family Trueperaceae; genus CAVTAE01. Next base: position 2,819 of record JBOFGY010000100.1, on the reverse strand, counting down.
ACGAAAACCACCGCGTGCATCCGGTGCCAGCACCAAACCAATTTTTCCCGAGTGAAACTGAACGGTGTTATGCCAATGGCTCTCGAGCCCATCAATGACACGTTCACGCAAATATCGTCCGGTACGTTCAAACTTTAGCAAAAGCGTAACGCTGTAATTATCCTTAAGCCAGGTTTCTAAGTCACTGCGAAAATCAGAAAGCTTGGCGCGGTAATAGCCTAAAGTGTCGAAAGGAATTTTTTCGGTGGGGAGCTCGAGCCTATCACGTCCAAAGGAAACGACCTCGCGTCGTGACAAATACTTCCACAACCAAACCATCTGTGGATTTTGCGGCATGTCTGCTGCTTCATCTACATTGCCTTCAAAAAGCTCCGATGCATCTAAAAAAATTTTGCCAGGCAAGTTTTCTAGTAGCTTGTTGTCCCAGCTTTCTTGCTCGATGTCGACGTGCTCCAAAGGTGCGAGGGTGAAGCTCTTCAGTTTTTTGCCCTTGCTTTCGAGCGTTTCCAAATCATCTGCTAAGAACTCGAGCTTTAACGTTTTTGTTTCGTCTTCTGCATCTAAAAAAATTCTAATCGTGTCACCACGAACGCTAAAGCCTGGTAGTTCATCGCGTTCGTAACCAAAACGCACAAGTCTTTCAAGTAAAGCTTCGCGTGGGTAAGATTTGTTGGGCTCGAGCGTCAGTGCGAAACCTTCTGGATTTTTGGGGAAAGGTTTGAGCGCGTGGTTGATGCTTAAAACAACTTTGTCAAATTTATCCGGCCAGTCTGCCAGTGTCGGGTTGATACTTGCAGGCGCGCCAAAGACATCAGCGTTGCGAAATTGCTCGAGGCGGTCTGTTGTGGTGAGTAACACAGCAGGATTGTCGTGCTTGGCAAACAGGGCAAGGCGGGCAACACTGGGAAGTCCGAGGATGCGACCTTGGGTAGTTTTGATGTCAGCGGCAACGGGTGGCATGAGTGGCTTGGTTATAATACTGCGATTTACTAATAATGCAGGGCTTATGTCTTACAGAAATTTACTTCTTTTTGTAAGGCAAGGATTCGAGCTGAATTTCCTGTTTCAAAACTTCGTATTCAGGGTCTTTGTGAACGAGAATCGCGTTATGGATACGTGCATAACTGGTAATAATCGTATCTGCTAACGACAAACGAAATAGAGCCTTAAACGTCGCTGCAGTTTTTAACGAACGTTCGTCCGCTTCCATAGAAGAGTGGCTCTTATGTTTTAAGGAGAAGTGTGTAGCGTTGCGTTGGTTGGCTTCAGTAAGCTCACGCTCTTGCTGAAAGACGTAATGGACTTCCCTAAAACAAAGCTAAAGATGTCTCACTTCTTGCGTTTTACGTCTAACTTAACTTTTTGCCTCTAGCCTTTTGCTTTTATAATGTCTTTGTGAGTCCACCCAATTCTCCTGTTACATCCATTGCAAACGAAGACCTAGATGCAAACACGTTTCCCAAACGCCGCGATCCGTTTGAGAAGATTGTTCAATTTGCCTACAGCTTTGATGGCTACGCGCATTTTGGTATGGAGAAATGTGCCGAAATTGCGAATGCGACCCTCAGTACCTTTTATCATACCCAAGCCTTACCCGAAGAGATTAATGTGCTTCGAGGTTGTTTATTTTTCGAGGCGCGTCGTTGGACGCTCTACCAAAAAGAGCCGGACAATAAGGGGATTATTTATATTCATGCGCTAATTGATAGGCTGGAAAAGCAGGGGATGAGGGATGAGGAATGAGGGATGGCTAGAAACACATTCCTCATTTCTTTCCTCATTAAGCTCGAGTAAACTTGCAGCATGTCTAAAAAGCAAGTAGCAGAATCGTCGCTTTCACCGCGAAAGCGGTTTTGGCGTGAAGTCAAAGGTTATGTTGAAGCCATTATTATTGCTGTTATCGTCACGACCTTTTTATTTACCACGGTGGGTGTGGCGGGCTCCTCAATGGCTCCAACCTTTGAAGGTGGTTCGGGTAGAAGGCTCGAGGCTTTCTTTGTCGGTGATAGATTGTTTGTTCCGAAGTACGAAACTTGGCTCAAGCGCTTAGGCGTGGGTGGTTATCAGCGCGGTGACATTATTATTTTCAGGGAGCTTCCTAGCAAACCGTGCCGGCCTGGTGAACCAGGCCGTCCCCAGATGTTAATAAAACGTCTCATTGGTTTAGCAGGTGATCACGTGCAAGTGAAGGAAGATGGCAGCGTTTGGATTAACGAGGTCGAGCTTGACCAACGTTTTATTACCGAGGTAGAGCGTGGCAGCATTAGCACAACGCAGGTTGTAGATTTAGTTGTACCCGAAGCACAGTTTTTCGCTATGGGCGATAACCGCCCAGGAAGTTGTGACTCGAGAATCTATGGCACAGTTCCATTTAGCTCGATTGAGGGGCGAGCCAGTGCTGTATTGTGGCCACCCATGCGTGATGGACATTTGAATTGGCGTGGTTTGAACCCGCCCGCTGCGTTTCAGGGAATTAACTAAGAACAAGCTAAGACAGAAGTCAGAGAGGTGAAGGCTAAAATCCTTAAAAAGCCTTTGTCTTCTGCTTTTGCCTTTTATTCTATGAGCTTAGTCATATAAGTGGAAAATTTACTGTTCAGTCATACCCTTCCAACTTATAATGTGTAATACATGAGAACATAAATCTCCTCGTGTACTGGAGCATGTGTGAACCCATCCTTACAAAAACCCTCAAATGCATTTATTGGTGGACCTTACTTCTAGGTGCTGCCGGTTACCTTATCGGTCTCTGGAATTCAGATATGGGACTGCGCGAGAAAGGTTTTTACTTCACGCTATTTATGTACGGTTTGTTTTCG
>JBOFGY010000099.1:0-20093 GCA_051649365.1 Trueperaceae bacterium | reverse complement strand
CCCCCAGTCTATGGCTAGTCTCAACCCACTCGGATATTCCCTTAGATAGTGCAAGGTCATCCGCCCTTTGTCTTCAGGTGATCATTTGCTCATCCGTCCTGCGCTCTTCTGGGTCTCATGCTTCTCAAGAACCTTGAGAAGAGTTTGAACACCTTTCACGTTACCCCGACGAAGCGTTTGAACTGCTTCCTGTTGAGCTTCTTGAGCCCAATGTAGCTCCCGTGTTTCGTCTGCATTCCTTCATAAAACGCTACTTTCGGTGATTTCGCAAGATGTCCACTGATGGCTGACGGCTGATAGCTTCTCAAAACTGGTTTTGTGACTTGTCTACAGGAAACTCTTCTCAGGTTTTCTACTGTGCATCATCTGCGCCAGACGTATTGTCCGTTGAACCTACTGCCTCGGCACGGCTGAGGCGAAAGGTTGCACTCACGGGCTCGAGTGGGCGCACACCTTCGGGTAGTTGCGGTTGTACAGGAAGATTGTACTCGCGGGCTTCACTATCCTTAGGTAATACAATCAAGCCTACAACGGTTTCTAAAACGGCAAGTTGCTCTCTGGGCCCCGCAATTTGCAAGGTGGTTTGAGACACACTGAAGCTTTCAACATTAAAAGAAGTATCGGGTTCCATGATTTCGAGTGTCACCGTTTTTGTATGCAAAATAGGTGTTGACGTAACCGTTATGGTTGTGGCTGCGGGCTCGAGTGTAATTTCATTGATAGGTTGCCCATTCACACCAGTGGCGAAGAGTGTGGCACTGCTTTCACCTTCCGACGTGCTTACAAAGGCTGTTGCGCTTGCTACTTGTGCTAAAACAGATTCGCGCCCAGTTGCCCTAACATTTTGTACCGAACTGACCGACGTTAAAAGCGTGTTGATGTTACGGTTACCCTCGAGGGCCACGCTGACAGGGACGTCTTTCGTGCTGATAGTCTCGACGGTGCCGATGGCCGCTTCAGGCGACACGCTAACGAGACTGATGTCTTGAGGTGGTACAACCACAACTTGTTGTTGATATTCTCCTACGATATTGCTGAGGTTGAGAGAGGCTCTAAAATTTTCGGGACGCAAAGCATTCACCGAGCTACTACGCCCTGAGATGATGACATCAACAACGGCGGGGGCTCCACTTTGGGTTTGGTTTTCGCTAAGTCCTTCTATAGTGACAGGCACGCGCAAACTTCGCTGGGACACCGAGGTATCGCTGATGCTTACCACATACCAGCTCACAATGGCCAAAAGCAAAGAGACGAGCTTCGGTAGCCAGTTATTGGTGAGTCTACGTATCACTGTAAACCTCACGGAGAGCTTTGAGAACGTCGGTAGGGGCGATATCTGTTTTGAGTTCACCACTACGTGCGAGGCTGACAGTGCCACGCTCTTCACTCACAACAAGGATAATGGCATCGGTAACTTCAGAGAGTCCTAGAGCGGCGCGGTGGCGTGTGCCGTGCTGTACCGACCAACCTTCGTGTTTGTCGGACAGTGGAAAAATCGCGCCAGCATAACAAATAATGTCATTCCGAATAATCACAGCCCCATCGTGTAAGGGGCCCTTGGAGTCAAAAATTGTTTGCAACAGTGCGCCGGTCACGGGTGCATTCAGTTTCGTCGCGCCCTGACCATATTCTTGTAAGGGTGTTTGCGACTCGACAGCGATAAGTGCACCTTTGCGCTGGGTAGCGAGCTCGCGCACGGCGTTCATGATTTCTTGTACGGGGTCACCTGTCATCACGCGGTCACGCCGTCCGCGTCCGACACGCTCGAGTGCAGCTCGCAACTCAGGTTGAAACATGATGACAATGCTTAGAAAGGCGATAGGTGCAAGATTACTAAAAAGCCAGTCTGTCGCGTGGAGCTGGAGTCTACTGGCAATAAACCAAACCACGCCCACGGCGATGAGTCCACGCACGACATTCCAGGCTCTCGAGCCTACTAAAAGTTTATAGGATTGATAGAGGAGTGCCGTAATCAGTGCGATGTCTAAAATATCGAGCAAACGAAACTGAACGCCGAACACGGACACTCCTTTTTACACACGTCAATATTAATAATTAATATTGTCTAACCAGCAACATTGTTTAACTACAAACATAACAGTCTAGCTACAAGATAACACGAGTATTTCTGAAAACAGTAGTGAGGTAGTGTGAAAAAAATCTAATTTAAGCCAGAATGCAGAATAGAGAAGTTCTTCTGCATTCTCTATTCTGCATTCTTTTATTTCTGACATACTAAACCGCTGACTTACGCTATACTTGACTCTTTGGAGGAAATTTATGACCGAACAACTCGAGCAACTTAACGCCTTACGGGGGTATCTTTGACGTTGCGAGCAAAGAAGTAAGACTAGGTGTTTTAGAACCCCAACTTTCTGACGCGACCCTTTGGAACAATCCAGACAAGGCCAAGAAAATTTCGCAAGAAGCCGCACAACTCCGCAAAGTCTTGGAGGATTACCGCCGGCTCGAGTCCGATGTAACAGGACTGGCCGAGCTTTACGAGATAGCCTCTGAAGCAGAACTCGAGGATTTAGACAAGGAAAAAGAAAGAGTTCAAAAAAGTCTCGATGACCTCTATCACGAAACACTCTTCAACGGCGACCATGATGACAATGCTGCTATCTTGACGATTAAACCTGGGGCAGGTGGCACCGAGTCGTCGGATTGGGCGGGCATGTTGCTAAGAATGTACCGTCGTTTTGCTGAGCGTGAAGGCTTTAAGGTCGAGATTATGGATGTAACACCGAACGACAGCGCACCAAACGGGCTTGACTATGCACAGATGATTGTGCGTGGTGAGCGTGCTTACGGTATGCTCCGCGCAGAAAAAGGTGTTCACCGTCTCGTGCGGGTGAGCCCTTTTGACTCGAACAATCGCCGCCATACAAGCTTTGCTGGGATTGAAATCATACCTGAAATTTCGGATGACATCAACATTGCGATTGAACCCAAAGACATTCGCGTGGATGTGTTCCGCTCCGGTGGTCACGGAGGTCAAGGCGTAAACACGACAGACTCGGCGGTACGCGTTGTTTATAAAGGTGGTACACCTGAAGAGATTGTCGTGACGTGCCAAGAGGGCCGCTCACAAATTAAAAACCGCGAGAAAGCGATGACCGTCCTAAAAAGCCGCCTTTGGGAGCGCGAGGAAAAACGCCGTCTCGACGAGCAAGCTAAACAGCGTGGCGAGCAAAAATCTATTGAGTGGGGTTCGCAGATGCGTTCCTACGTTTTAGACAAACAATACATTAAAGACCACCGCACCGGTGATATGCGCCATGACCCTGACAACGTGCTCGATGGCGACATCGAGAACTTGATTTGGGCAGGGCTCGAGTGGCAGGCGGGGGTGCGGGTAGCTGCGGCAGATGTAGGTAATGAGGAATAGTAACCCCCTGCTGTTTTCTTCTGCTGCAATAATACTTGCTTGCGTTAACGTTTGTAATTTGCACTCCCCAATGGGGGCGCATCAACTGTGTACGTGAACTTTAGTTTTTCATAAACGAGGTATGGGGGGGTACACAACACACCAACGCCGTATGCGTTACGATGACCCTATGCGTATCCTCGCCATCGCCGATGCGGTGTCGCCCGTCATCTACTCTGAGAACTTTCCCAAGAATCTCAAACCTTTTGATTTAATCCTCAGTGCAGGAGATATGCCTGGACACGTCTTAGAGTTTATTGCTACTAAGCAAACCATTGCACCTATTTACGTCATTGGCAATCACGGTAATGCTTTTATTCGGGCTGCGGATACGGATGAGGTGCGGTTGCCAGGTGGTTGTATCAATGTACATGGCAGAGTCCTCGAGCATAACGGAATTATCATTGCTGGCATTGAAGGCAGCGCACGCTACCGCCCAGGACCACATCAATACAGCGAAACCGAATACTCGTGGATGGTTGCACGTATGGCTCCTAAATTAGCATTTAACAAAATGACAAAGGGCCGCGCCGTTGATATTCTTTTAACGCATGCGCCACCCAAAGGCCCGCACGAGGGTGAAGATTACCCACACCGAGGTGTACCAGCCTTTAATCGTTTTTTAGAACAATGGAAACCTAAACTTCACGTTCACGGCCATGTTCATTTAAATGGTGTAAATGCTCCCCGCGAATATGTCACAGAGTCGGGAATACGTATTATCAACGCTTTTGAATTTACGCTTATTGAGATTGACTTTTAGCTGAGCTGGGTAAACCGTGAGGTGTGAAAGGTGAAAACTTTAGGTTTCGCTAGAGATGTGAAGTGCTTTTATTTTAGCTATTTAATGTCACCTAACTTTACATTTGTATGACCTCGAGGCTTTATGCTTATTGGTGAAGGGAGGCACAAGAATGAATTACGCCAACCTCCGTGCTAGACGTGATGCCGAGCGCATTCGCAACCGAGCTTTTTGGAATCAATTTCTAAGTAAACTACGCGGCGTTCCCAATGATTTATTAGCGTTTGAAGAAATTAAGCAACTTTATCCTAGTGCAGAGAGTTATGCAGGGGTTAAGTCTATTGCCATCGAACACATTGTTGGTTCAGTAGACCGCTACAAAGATTTTGATCATTTTTTCTTACCGAAAGCAGGTTTGCCTTTAGACCGCTGGGTACGTGTCCGTGAAGCAAAAATTGAAGGAGTAGAACTGCCGGCTATTTCTGCTTACAAAATTGGCGAGATGTATTTTGTTAAAGATGGTCATCACCGTGTTTCTGTCGCTCGAGATGAAGGGCAGAGCTTTATTGACGCGGAAATCATCGAACTTAAAGTGCCGATACACTTACAACCTGGGGATTCAATGAAAGCACTTATTATTCGTAGTGAGAACGCGAGATTTTTAGATATCACAAAACTTGCCATCTTGCGACCTGACTATGAACCGATCCGCTTTAGTGTGACGGGTCGTTATGATTTGCTCCTTGAGCATATCCGTACACACCAGTATTTTTTAGGCAGTCAGTACCATCGTGAATTTACTTGGGAAGAATCTGTAATGTCGTGGTACGACACTATCTTCACGCCCATGATGAAAGAAATCCGCAGGTATAGAGTGCTGCGCCGCTTCCCTGGTCGTACCGAAGCTGATCTTTATCTTTGGGTAATGGATCACCGACATTTTTTACATCAGGAGCTTGGTGAGGATTTAGGCACTGAGCGTGCGACACAAGATTATCTTGAGCATTTTAGCCCGCCTTGGTGGGAGCGAGCTTGGTTGAGATTGCGGCGAACTTGGTGGAAAGAAACCGTGTAAAGTATAAAGGTAAAGGCTTTTAAGATTTCAACCTTTCCTTACGCGCTTTACTTCCTAATTCGCATTTTTTACTATAGTGTCCGTGAGAACGTTCGTTTACACTCTGCGCTATGTTACTCCTTAATGCTGTTGCCACGTTATTTATGACGGGGCTAATTTGCTTCGTGCAAATTGTTCACTATCCACTGTTTAATGCCGTAGGCACGGAACGCTTTGCAGCCTACGAAGTGCGCCACAGCAATTTGACAACCTTGGTTGTTGCGCCGCCGATGCTGCTCGAGCTTGCTACATCATTTGCTTTACTGTGGTTTCGTCCAGAGAATATTCCCTTTTGGCAACTCTCGTTAGGTGCGGTGTTGGTTGGCATCATTTGGTTTTCAACCGCGTTTTTACAAGTGCCACAGCACAGCATATTAAGTCAGGGTTTTGATGAGCGGGCTTACCAAACCTTAGTCTCGAGCAATTGGGTACGCACGCTTGCCTGGACGTTGCGAAGTTTTTTGGTTGTTTACTGGTTAAGTCAGGTGAAATAGCGTATCTAGAGCGAACTAAGTTGCGTGTAAGCTACCGCTTTCTCGAGCATATTCATAGCAATATACGCGCTACTAAGCCGAGTAGCAAAAAAGCGCACCGCTTGCGTGTCTTGAGCGTGTTGTGAACGCTCGAGACAGTACAAACTTTGTTGCACGACGATATGCCACGCCCCTGTTTTTTCAGCTCGTTCCGCGCGAAGACTAGCTTCGTGAACATCATAAATTGGATAATGCCAGTGCATAAACTCTGTACAAAGCGTAGCAACTAATACAAATTAAGATATGGACTGAAGTCACAAAGGGAGAAGAGGGCAGAGGGCAAAAGGCAGCAGGATTAAAACCTTTCTGAGCTTTTGGCTTTCAGTATTCTTTCAAAATATTGTGCCACTTTCTAAAATGACGTTCGCATACGGGGTCATTTCGCCTGTGCGAATCACGGCTTTAGCACGTAAAGTTTGTGCTTTGAAGTCTTCGTGCGAGATGAAATCTACGCCTTGTTTTTTGACCTTTGGTAGTTGCTCGAGCCTTCCCAAAACTTTTTTGTAAAATGTTTTGGGTGTGAGGTCTTGTATCTCGAGCGCGAGGGTCGCGCCTGCAACTTCCATTTCTGCCAAGATGGCCTCGAGGACACTCAAAAAGGGTGGTTCTCCTGCACGGTATGCTAAGTCAATTCTTGCTACACCCTCAGGAATAGGCAAGCCAGCATCCGCAATCACGAGGGTATCAGTATGACCAAGCGAAGCAATAACGTGGGAAAGTTCGGGGTGGAGGAGACCAGATTTTTTCATGGGAGCAGTTTAGCATTTCAATAAATCAGAATAGAGAATGTAGAAGGGAGAATGCAGAAGGTTTCTTCTCTATTCTACATTCTCTATTCTTTAGATTTTAGGTAAGCAACTTCCCAAACCTGCGATGACGAGCGCGAGTATGGCCACGACCCCTAAGCCCCAAGATAAGCTGGAGTAATGCGCTACAAAGCCAATGAGGGGTGGCCCCAGCAAAAAGCCGGTGTACCCCATCGTGGCAACAGCGGCGATGGCGGCACCTTTGTTATCTGGGCTTTGTTGCGAGGCAATGGTGACCATGATGGGAAACATAATAGATAAACCCAAGCCCACCGCGGTAAACCCTAGGAGGGCTGACCACACGGTATGAAGCAGCAAACCAAGGCCGAGTCCACTCGCCGTCAAAAAGCCTCCTAACATGACGAGTCGCTTGGCCCCTAAACGCTTTGTGAGCGTGTCACCAACGAATCGCCCAAAGGTCATAGCGACAGCGAACGCGGCGTAGCCGTAAGCAGCAAAACCTTCGTCGGTATTTAAGCTGTCACGCAAGTAAAGGGCAGACCAGTCCCCCATTGCTCCTTCACCCACAAGAGCGCAAAAGCCGATAAGCCCAACAAGGAAAACGGCTTTGGAAGGTAGGGCAAAGACAGGTGCATCGCTGGGTTGTGGTTTAGTGGGCAAGAGGTAAAACGCAGCAATGCTACTTACAACGGCAAGACACAGTGCGACGCTAGGGAGATGAACACCTAAGCCAATATCTTGTCCGGCAAAATAGCGTGCCAGCAGTGCGCCCAAGATGCCACCCGCACTGAAGGTGCCATGAAAACTAGACATGATGGGTTTTGCTAGACCTGCTTCGACTTCGGCGGCTTGAGCATTCATGGACACGTCATTAGCAGCATTGCAAAAACCAAAGACGAAAAGCAACATAAAAAAACTGAGCGGACTCGAGCCCAACGAAAGAAGTGCGAGTGCCGAGCAGAGCAGCAGCGAAGTGACGATGGTCACAACGCGACTCCCAAAACGTCCGAGCAGAAAAGCAGTGACTGGAAAACTGATAATCGCCCCTACGGCTGGCCCCAACAGCACGCGGCTCATGATGAGCTCATCGCCTTGAATAATGTCTTTAATTGCAGGGACACGGCTCAGCCAACTGGCAACACACATGCCGTTGACGAAAAAAATCGTGATGACGGCCCACCGTGCTTGAACGAGCCTCGAGCGCGCAAAACTCAGCGTCATAAGGGGTTGACCTGAAAATCACGAAACGTTGCCTGGAAACCTTCGCGTTGTGGGGAGCAGCACATCATGCCCACCATTGTCTCACCTTCTGGAAAAAAAGCTAGTCGCAGCATTTCATACTGTTTCCCATCAAAGCTGTATTCAACCGTCACGGCTGTAGCCTTGCGCGTGACCTTCAAAAAAACTTCGTTGGGGGCGTGCTCGAGGGGAATCACGCTCCAGTCAGAGACTTCGCGGGTGACCACGCAACTTAGTTTTTGTTTGCCATCGTCAAATTCGATGCCGGTTTTGAGCCAGTTCTTTTCGTCCAGGCGAAGCATGAGACCCGCCTGGTCATAAAGATGTTGATAGTTACCCCTAAAGCGCAACGAAGTGACAAAATCCCCTGAGATGTTTTGCCCATAAACATGTCCGTCATCACGGATAAAGCCGTAATGCGTGACGCGCCAGAAGTCGGTTTTGTTGCCTGTGGTTACGCTAAGAAAATTGTTCTCAAGCGTCCAGGTGGGGGGTTCATTTAGTCAGGAGAGGTGAGTCATTTGTCTGCTACGAGCTTTCCGGCGAAGCCCCAATTTTCTTCATCTACCAACTCAATAACGATATTTGTTTGCTCGGGTTTTTTATTGAGAATCGTTTGCAGGCTTGTGGTGATTTCTTGAACAAGCTGTGCTTTCTGTTCTTTGGTTATAGGGCCCTTAGTGATTTTAACATTGACGTAAGGCATAATAATTTCTCCTTAATTGACAGGTTTGGGTTTGTCAAACACGTTGATTGCACTGAAAGTGCGAAGCTAGTTTTATGAATCAGCTTTGGCAACTAAACGCTCAGCGTTAGGAAATAAACTTACAGCGCAGCCACCCCCAGGCGCAAGTTGCAAAGTCAAGGTATCTCCTTTCCTGAGCACTATATTATCAATCTTGTAAGCACTTGGGTTGTGTTGCCAGTGGGTTTCAGGCGTGTCTGTGTAAAGCGTGGCTTCATAAGAGATATTTGCCTCGAGAAAGTCCAGGCTCAGCTCGAGCGTGCGTTCTTTTTCGTTGGTAATACTGCCAATAAACCAGCTCTGCCCCGAGCGACGTGCCACTGTTATAAATTCACCAATTTCCCCATGAGGATAGCGCGTGTCATCCCAGAGCGTCGGAACGTTGCGCAGAAACGCAAAGGCAGGATGTCCTTCATAAGACTCGAGCCGGTCAGCTAGCATCTGTGAAGGACTAAAGTAGACGACAAAAAGCGCGAGTTGTTTACAGAGGGTGGTGTGGACTCGAGGTGGTACTTTGATTTTGTCAAACTCAATGTCGTTACTCGCTTTTACTTTCTCGAGCTGCTTGATACCTTCATACGTTAAGTCAAAAATGCCAGGCGTGTAAGCTAATGGCCCAGCTAGACCTCGCACGAAGGGCACAATGACATCATGTTGCGGCGTGTTGCCCTCACTCCAGCCGTTATATTCATTACCCCGCACGGCCTCAGATGTTAAAAGATTAGGATACGTGCGTTCTAAGCCACTGGGCATAACAGCCTCGTGTACCTCGACCATAAGCTCGTTCTTCGCGGCCAGCTCCAAAACACGCCGTTGATGCTCGACCATGCCTTGCCCCTGGTGTGCTAAACCGGTGGGTTTGACCGGGCCAAAATAGCCTGTTTTGAAGTAGCGTAAGCCCAGCTTTTTAAGAAGTGCAAAAGCAGACTCCAGTTGGTTTTCATAGAGCGGCAAATTCGCAAAAGTGGCGTGACTCAAGATAAGTTCGATGTTGTTTGTTTTCGCATAAGCGGCTACGTGAGCAAGGTCAAAATCAGGGGTGCTTTCGGTGTAGGAAAAATTCATTTCTGGATACGTGTCCCAACCTGTGTTCCAACCTTCCACCAAAACGCCCTTGACACCCTTCGCAGCCGCAAAGTCAATGTAGCGTTTGACGTTATCAGTCGTGGCGGCATGTTTTTCACCTTGCGCCCAGGTTGCAATACCCAAGTGCATGTCCCACCAGGGCCCCACGTACTTGAGCGGTTTTATCCAGCTTGTATTTTCTAGGGCACAAGGTTCATTGAGGTTAAGCAAAAGGCTCGAGCCCAACAGCCCGCCTGCGTCTTTGGCTACGTGCAAGGTACGCCAAGGTGTTTGAAGATCACCGGTTACCTGAACTGCAATGCCTTGTGCGCTCTTGGGGAGAACACTTTTTAGGCTGAGCATTTTCTCTTGACCTTGAAATGTGAGGCTCGAGTAGTTCGTCAAGTTGGCTTCGTGCAAGGCGATGTACAAACCACTCTGCGTTCGCAAGGTAACTGGTGTATTAACCTCCCTAACTTGAGAGAGTGGCTTAATCTCATAAGGCAACTCGCAAACCTCTTCAGTTTCTGGCATGAGCGGTTGAACATAGGCTGTGTGGTCACGCGGAAAACGAAACTCAGTAAGCTCGTCTGTGAGGGTGGTCACGCCTGTCTTGTTTAATTCGTAACGAAAGGCAAGACCATCATCAAAAACACGGAGCCGAATGCCCAAACGTCTACGCTGATGGATTTGTTCCTCGAGCACTACAAAGACTTCGTGATAGTGATTTTGTATTTCTGCGTATTGCCCTAAAACAGGGTGCCAGGTTTCGTCGTGGTGGTGTGTGTGCATATCAATAAGCACAAACGGCCCCTCCAAATGACTTTCGTCGGCAAAAGCGAGCCCGAGTTTAGAAGCGGATAAAACAGGCTCGTCCTGATAACTGACGCTCAGCTCGAGTCTGTCTTGTTCCCAAGAGAGCTGTGCGGACAAGTGTTTATCGGGAGAAGTGATAAGGGTAGTTCTTAAAGGTGATTTCAAAGGTCATCCTTTCCTAAAATCTATTAGCTAATTCGATTTAGCTAAATCGAATTAGTATGCTAACATACCCTTATGGCAAAACGTAAGTTTATGGTCACACCTAAGTCTATGGTTACAACCAAGCAAAAAGCCCGCCCCAAGGCCAAGGATGTGGCAGCAGCCCTCGGTGTTTCTCAAGGAACGGTTTCCAATGCCTACAATCAACCTAACGAACTGTCGGCGGAGCTTCGTGACAGGATTTTTGCGGTTGCCGCAGAGATGGGGTATAGCCCAGACCCTAGAGGACGTGGCTTGCGCTTGCGCTCGAGTGGGCTCATTGGGCTTGTGTTTGCAGAGCCTTTGTCTTACGCCTTTGCAGACCCCGCCGCAACGCTTTTTTTACGCGGTTTAGCAGCGGTGACAGAAAAAGCAGGCTTAGGTCTTACGCTGCTACCTAGTTATTCACATCCAAGTGCCATTGCCAATGCTCCCGTGGACGGCTTTATTATTTACAGCATGGCTGAGGAAGACCCGCTTCTTAAAGCAGCGATGGCTCGAGACCTTCCAACTATTTTTGTAGACCAACTCGCAACAGAGAGTATGCCTTCTGTCACGGTAGATGATGTTCAGGGTGCATACCTTGCTGCTCAATACCTGCTCACCAAAGGGCATCGTCATATTGCGATTGTCTCCTTAAAACTTGACCAGGGGAGTGCAGGTGGTTTCGTTGCCAACGCACAGCAACATAGCTCTTTTTATCCTACTCGAGAACGCCTGCGCGGTTACCGTGAAGCTCTTGAAAACGCAGATATTTCTTGGAATAACGTCAGTGTGTATGAATGTCTTAGTAACAGTGAAGCCGAGGGCAACCAAGCTGCCAAACGTTTACTCGGGCAGTCACCGAAACCCACAGCAGTCTTAGCCATGAGTGACCAGCTCGCGCTTGGCGTTATCAAAGCAGCCAAAGAACTGCGTCTTAACATTCCTGCTGAACTTTCTGTGATTGGTTTTGATGATGCACCTCTGGCGGCAAGCTGTGAACCATCTTTGACCACGGTGCAACAGCCGCTCGAGTTCAAAGGGGAGCGCGCTGGAGCGATGCTTTTGAAAGTTTTGCAGAGCCAAAAAGCAGAGTCAGAGGTGTTACCTGTAAAACTAATAGAGCGTCAATCTACAAAAGAAATTAAGCAGCCTCACTGAGTTTCGAGCCTGCCATCAAAAGCCCAAGTTTTTCTGCCGTTGCTTCAGCCTGTGACAACTCACCCATAATCTTGCCTTCATACATCACAATAATGCGGTCAGATAAACTCATAACTTCGTTGAGGTCAGCAGAAACGAGCAATACGGCTAAGCCCATATCACGCGCTTTAACGATTTGTTTGTGAATAAACTCAATCGCACCAATGTCTACACCGCGCGTCGGTTGCGAAGCAAGCAGGACATCGGGTTTGCGCTCGAGTTCCCTTGCTACAATAAGTTTTTGTGCATTACCACCTGAGTAGCTCAAGGCTTTCACTTCAGGAGATTTAGGGCGAATATCATAATCAGCAATAAGTTTCTGGGCATGTTCCACAATTTTGTCGTCATCTAAAAAACCAAAGCGTGTTGCGTAAGGTTCTTGGCGGTGGTCGCCTAAAATCACGTTCATCGCAGCCGTGTAATCACGCACGAGCCCACGCTCGTAGCGGTCTTCAGGAATGTGGCTGAGTCCTTCTTGACGACGTGCTCTTGCTGTCCACTCACTTACGTCTTTGCCTTCAATGACGACGCGCCCCGTGTCAGGTTTCATAAGACCAGCAATGCACTCGACAAGTTCTTTTTGACCGTTACCTTCTACGCCTGCAATACCTAAAATTTCGCCGCCACGCACGCCAAACGACACATTATCTAAAATTGCTTTGGGTTTGCTCGGGTGTTTGATGGTGATACCTTTGACCTCGAGCCTAAGGTCTTTAGGCGTGGTGGGCTTTTTGTCAACACGCAACAAGACTTCACGCCCCACCATCATGTTGGCAAGTTGGCGTTGATTGGTTTCAGCTTGCTTCACCATGCCAATCATTTTGCCGTCACGCATCACGCTCATGCGGTCACAGATTTCCATGACCTCATCGAGCTTGTGACTGATAAACACCACCGCGTTGCCCTCTGCTGCAAAATCCTGCACGAACTTAAATAGCCCGCGCGTTTCTTGGGGTGTAAGCACGGCGGTGGGTTCGTCCATAATCAAAATGCGTGCATCACGGTAAAGCGTTTTTAAGATTTCAACTTGTTGCTGAAAGCCGACCGCTAAATCTTCAATTTGAGTGTCGGGGTCAAGGTCAAAGCCAAAGCGTTTGATGAGGTCGGCGGTTTTTTTGCGTGCAGATGTGTAGTCGAGTCCGATACCCGAAATGGGTTCGGAACCCAAGACTAGATTTTCCGTAACGGTCAAAGGTTCGACGAGCATAAAGTGTTGATGCACCATGCCAATACCGAGCTTGATGGCGTCTTTTGCAGAGGCAAATTTCACGGCAGCTCCGTCAATTAAAATTTGCCCGTCGTCGGGTGGTTGCATCCCGTAAAGAATTTTCATGAGTGTGGATTTACCCGCGCCGTTTTCACCGATGAGCGCATGAACTTCGCCCCAAGCGACCTCGAAACTAACCGTGTCATTCGCGAGGACGAGCGGGAACTTCTTCGTGATGCTTTGCATGGAGACAGCGAGAGGAGAGGCGTGCGTGGTCATGGCCACAGTATAGCTCGAAAACACAGTATAGCTCGAAGAGAGTGTTGGTTACTCTAGGGCAAACGCACTAGAAAAGCTATAAATTAGGCAGATGGTCACGAGTATCATCGAACATTTCAAGGAGTTACCTGATCCAAGACGCAATCAACATCTGGTGCTACACAAAGTGATAGACATTATCGTCATCGCCCTGTGTGCAACGCTAGCGCAACAAGATACGTGGGAAGAGATAGCCGATTATGCCGAGATGAAAGTAGACTTTCTGAAGCAATTTTTAGACCTACCCCATGGTATCCCCTCGCATGACACCATCCGCCGAGTGTTTTCACTCATAGACCCTGTAGCTTGGCAGGTGTGCTTTGCGGCATGGATGAGGGCGATGGGTAAACTCAGTAGGACAAAGCTCGTAGCGATAGATGGGAAAACCTTACGAGGCTCGAAAGCTACGGGAACGGGTAAACGAGAAAAAGAACTGGCTGCCCTGGAATTGGTCACCGCCTGGGCAAGTGAAAATGAACTGGTTTTAGCGCAACTTGCTGTTAAAGATGGTAGCAACGACATCACAATTCTGCCTGAGCTTTTAGCACTTCTTGATTTAGATGGTACGACAGTAACGATAGATGCCATCGGCATACAAAAGGACGTAGCCGAGCAAATTATTCTTCAAGGTGGCGACTATCTGTTAGCCCTCAAGTCCAATCACGGCAAGATTTATGATGAGGCAACATGGTTGTTTAGTTACAATCTCGAGCAACACGTTCCGATGGCACACGCCGAAACCTTTGACGTAAAGCATGGCAGACAAGAAACCAGAACCTGCTACCTGATGAAGGACTTCAGCTATCTGCAAACCACTGACTGTAACCTCACCGCTTGGAAAAATCTGGCTGCGATTGTTGTGGTTGAAAGTACCACGTTGCGCCAAGACAAAGAGCAAACCGCTCGACGGTTTTTCTTGACCTCTTTACGAGAAGACGCTGCAACCCTACTCGAACGAGTACGAAAGCATTGGTCTATTGAAAATCAGCAACATTACCCTCTGGATGTCACCTTTAACGAAGACAAAAATCGCACTCGCAAAGGCGTTGCTGCTCAAAATCTTGCCGCCTTACGTCGTTTGGCTTTGAATCTTCTCAGCCTTGATGACGATAAAAAGCGTTCTAAACGACGCAAACGCCTTAAAGCTCTTCTCGATGATTCCTATTTGCTTCACTTACTTGGTATTCCCCTGCAAACCTAGTGCGTTTGCCCTAGCCCCAATGTTAGGTTTTAAGCACCCTCCAGAATTTAGGCGTAGAATAATAGAGCCAATGGTCAGTACGCCTAAACTAAAACGTTCTCTTACCAAAGTTGCCTATACGGGTCATAGTGAGGCAGGTAGAGTGCGCTCGATTAACCAGGATAGCTACTTTGTCGGTGAAGTCGAGACGGGCTACATTGCGGTGGTTGCCGATGGCATGGGTGGTCACAAAACAGGTGAAGTAGCAAGCCAAAAGGCTGTCGAGACCATTCACCAAGAACTTTCCGAAGCGAGTAGCCACCCGCCTGGAGCCCTAGCGAAAGCCGTGCAAGTTGCGAACCTCGAGATTTTTGACTACGCCAACTTACACCCCGAGCACCAGGGTATGGGTACGACCCTTACCACCGTTTTTATTGATGACCAGGTGGGCTTGGTGGGTCATGTTGGGGACTCGCGGGCCTATCTCGTGCGTGATAGTGAGATTCGGCAGCTCACCTTAGACCATAGCTGGGTGGCTGAGCAGGTGCGCCAAGGCGTGATTACTCAAGATGAAGCCAGGCGACACCGCCTACGCAATGTCATTACTAACGCGCTTGGCTCGACTCAAGAAGTTAAGCTCGACTTGCTTTATTTTGAGGTCAAAAAAGGTGACAAGCTTTTGCTGTGTAGTGACGGCGTAAGTATGCTGCTCACCGAAGACACTCTCAAAACAGCCGTTGCTCAGCATGATCCGGAGACAGCCGTAAAATTCCTGATTGCTGAAGCAAATCGGCGGGGCAGCCCAGATAACATTACGGCGGTGGTGCTCGAGGTGCAAGAGGTCGAGGTACGTTCCAAAAAGTATGCGATTCCGCCCAACTACCAAGAACCGAAATCGGTAACCATCGGCAGTGGGGGAACAGGTATTCGCAAAGTCGAGGACGCATTCCCACGTCAGGATTGGATGGCCAAGCTGCGCCGCCATCCTTTTTATCCGTATCGGATTTGGTTGCTTGGTATTTTGTATTTAGTTCTGGTTCTCATTATTTTTGCGTGGTGGCAATAAACTCGAGACCGCAATGTGAGGTCTTTCATTTACGTATAGCGGTGAATCTGGGTTAAGGTTACAGTATTAAAGGCAACAAATGAGAATAAAGCTGCATCGAACTGAGAGGCTCTAGGGTGGTGCGAATTTCAAGGTAATGTAAATTTCAGGGTAGTGTAAATTCCAGACTGGTGCAAGTGAAGGACACGCTGTGTGATAAACGACTCTAGTAGGACAACACACGTCTCGAGGCTGTCAGCCAAAGCATGGTGGCACACGTTGCCCCAGGGGTTACGCACAGGGTTTATTCTTTTTGTCTACTTTGTGGGTCAATTTATCTCGGTGATTGGAACTTATAAAGTTGGTGCGGATACGCTCATTGCGCTTATTTACCCTGGGGTTTCTCTCAATATTGTGTTGCTTTTAGTGTTTGGCTTGCGTTATTGGCCAGCTCTTCTGGCGAGTCCTTATGTGGGTGCCCTCTTCAGCATTTGGTTCGAGCAGCCACATTTGCCCTTAGCTTCGCTCGAGCTTTTTCTTTATTCACTAAGTCACCTCATATGTTTTGGTGGCGTTGCCTGGTTGCTAAAGCGTTTGCGGTTGGATGTACGCCTGGTGCATACGCGAGATGTCATCCTGTTTTTGCTAGTCGCATCGTTGTTGGCTTCGCTCGTCATGGCTTTACTGAGTATTACGCTCTTCACCTTGAGCCCGATTACGACGCTGCTCAGCCCCAACTATATTCTGAATGTCTTAAACTTTTGGGCAGGTGATGCAACGGGTATGGCGATGCTCGCACCGTTGCTTCTGGTCATGTTTCGGGGCTGGTGGCCAGGTACAGCCTACGAAAAAGATGCAGCAGCTCCGACACGTTGGGTCGTCCTCGAGCGTAGTTTGCAGTTTGGTTTGTTGGCATTTACGGTTTGGCTTGGTTATGGGCGTGCAAGTGTAGGCTTACTCAATTATAGCTACGGCATTTTTTTACCCCTGATGTGGATTGGGATTCGCAGCGGTTTCTCGGTGGCAGCCTGGGCGGTATTTGCGCTCAACATCCTGATTACCTTAGCCATTAATTTTGATATCACCGATCCTGAAGTTGTGGCTTTGCAGTTTAATCTCATGATGTCATCCTATGCGGCCTTGTTACTCGGGGCTATCTCGAGTGACCTCTGGGCTAAAAGTAACACGTTGCGTCATATGGCCTACCATGACGCTTTGACGGGGCTACTCAATCGTCCAGGGTTTCTCCGTGCGCTCGAGACTACGTCCGCGAAGACGTTCGCCCTTTTTTTTCTCGATATAGACCGCTTTAAGATGATTAATGACAGTTTTGGCCAAACGGTAGGTGACGCATTTTTGCTTCTCGTCACGCGAAAACTTAAAAGCATATCGCCCTCCAACGCAACGCTATCTCGTTTAGGGTCAGACGAGTTTGCACTGCTTTTACCTGAGGTGGACGAGCCCCAGGCTAGAGCCTTTGCGGAGCAGATTGGTAGTGTGCTATCTACAAGTAGCCGCATTCAAGGGTATGACATTGCTACGGACGCAAGTGTTGGTATTGCCCTTAGCCTCGAAGAGTACGAAGCCACAGATTTACTGCGCGACGCAGAGAGTGTGATGCAAGAAGCAAAACGGCAAGGCTGCGCACGCTACGTTGTATTCGATACCGGGATGCAGCAGCAACTCGCTCAAAAAGTGCGGCTCGAGCGTGATTTGCGCCAAGCTTTAGAGCGCAATGAAATTCACATTCATTATCAGCCGCTCGTATCTTTAAGCACCGGTGACATTATGGGTGCGGAGGCCCTCATGCGTTGGCAACACGCTGAGCTAGGTGCGATTTCACCGATGGCCTTTATTCCAATAGCCGAAGAAACAGGGCTGATTGTTGATTTATCTTACGTGCTTTTGAAGCAGACGCTGGCTGATCTTAAAGATTTTCCTGACCCCTTTTATGTTACGGTCAATTTATCTATACGACAACTCCAGCAGCCAAATTTGGTGGAAACCATTACCGGCTTGCTTCAGGAGGTTGGTCTCGGGCCTCATCGCCTCGTTTTAGAAGTAACCGAGAGTAATCTTATGGCCAATCCTGAAACAAATATTGCTGTGCTCGAACAACTGGCCCGTTACGGTATTCGTTTAGCAATGGACGATTTTGGAACAGGCTATGCGTCCCTCAATTATCTCAAACGCTTGCCCGTAGACATTCTCAAAATAGACCGCTCCTTCGTGCAAGGACTCCCTAATGACAAAGATGACGCGACCTTGGTTACGACGATGCTGGCTTTAGGAAAAAGTTTGAATTTAGCTATTGTGGCTGAAGGTGTAGAACTCGAGAGCCAAGCGGACTTTTTACGCCAGTATGGTTGCCAGCAGGCCCAGGGTTATTTTTATAGTCGCCCAGTTGCGCTCGAGGCGTTCAAAGAACTGCTTTTGGTCAACAAAGTAAAAGTAATAGTGTAAAGAAAAAAGCACCACTGCATTGCAGTGGTGCTTTTCTTTATATAAGTTTCTTAGTTGGTAACCTTAACGCCTTTGACAAGGAGATTAAGACCCGTAGCATCTTCCCAAACATTTTCGTTGGCGAAGCGAATGCTGTATTCAGGACGTGAGGCTAAATTACCCGCGGGGTCGTGCAGCGACAGCAACACATCGTACGTTCCCGCAGGCACATTGCTGGGTACGGTAGGAGAGGCACTGACGGTGATGTCACCCGACTCTCGGTACCACATGCGAGGATCCAGGGTGCTGCTGCGGTCTTGCAAGATGTTCAGGGTGTAGGTCGTACCTGTACTTTGGTTACGCAGCACAACTGCTAGACCACGGGGGTTAAACGGCGCAGCATAGCCAACATTGTTCACCACAAAGCTTACACCCAGGGCCGCGCCTGCTTTTACCTCTTTTTGGATGGCTGAAGTCTTGAGTTCTAAGCGGTAGCCAAAGCTCTTATCAATCATGTCGTAGCAGCCCTCAGACTTCCATAGTTTTATCGCTCTTGCACTAGGGTTTGGATTGAAGAAGCTGAAATGGAACCGTGCAAACTCTTCTTGCGCATTTTTACAGTTGCTGTAAAAGCCTTCACCCTCTGCAAGTTTAGAGCCTGAGGCTTCACCGCCTACTGCTATGAACTTAGACGATTCATCTAAATACTGTTTATTAGGTTCAATCTCAGTTTTTGGCGAGTATGTTCCTAAATTGGTATTGTCCGTCTGATAGGCCAAATTTATAAGACCCGTGCGAGCGGCTTTTGATTCATTGTGTGCCGTTTCTTCATTTACTTTACTACCAGGCAATTCGCGTAATTGAGTAACATAGCGAATTGTCATCATGCGATTTTTTGGCAAGACATCTAAAATTTTGTTGTATACCTCTGAGCGTGCGGGTTCTTCATCAAGGTTGTTTGTAGAGCTGTGCCATTCGCCCCATTCCCCTACAAACCCACCCTCTAGCACTGCTAACACGTCACCGTACTCTTCAAATATCGGCTTTAGCTGATCCAAATGACCTTTAACAATATTGAGTGGCGCATCGGATCTATCACTTGTAGAGTCGGTGCCTGGAAAGCCTGGAAAGTTGTAGGAAAATACGGGCATTACCTTAACGCCAGCTGCCCGTGCATTACCCCATGCAATTCGTATTTCTTCTAAACGTGCTTCTGAGATAGGCTTATCTTTAAACTCATCCAGACCAACATGGGTGCGCGCTATGGAGTAGCCGTTGGCACGGGTTTTGGAGAAATCTGCATTAGCTTTGTGATTGGGATCATTCGAGATCCAGCGCACATCTTGAAAACCGCGCTCAGGATTCAAGAAATCTGCGTTAGAAACCGTATAGGTTGTGTTGAACACATCCCCTGTAGCAGGAGCGGATGGCTCTGTGGGACTAGGCGCTATGGGTGCAGGTTCCGTGGGACTAGGGTTGGTGGGACTAGTGGTGGAGCTGGCTTTAAGCCAAGTATGCGAAAAAATGACATTACGGTCTTTATCTACTGAACCACCATAAGAATCATTAATGAAACTTACTTTTAATATATCTCCCTGCTGAGCAGTAAACGTGCCATAGGAAACCTGTTGATAGGATGTTGAATTAAACCCTTTAGATACTGTCGTTGAGCCTATCGTTACTGCTAACTTG
The DNA here is from genome assembly GCA_051649365.1 of Trueperaceae bacterium. Lineage (GTDB taxonomy): Bacteria > Deinococcota > Deinococci > Deinococcales > Trueperaceae > CAVTAE01. The sequence goes on along the minus strand of JBOFGY010000099.1, from coordinate 375 downwards.
GGGGCCTCACTGCCGTAGAGTTCCCCTCGGGCAGTAACAAACACCTCATACGTACCGGCTGTCAGATTCTTTTTCCACACGAGTTCATCGCCATTACGCATGAACTTGTACGCCGTACCATTCAGGGCGTTGGCATCACTGATTTTCCCAGGGCTGCCTTGGGCGGCTAGCGTCTCGGCATCCGCACTCCCATTCACGGCTTCAGCTTCCTCCACCCCTAAGGTGTAATCCTGACGTGGCGGGGTTGCCGCTGGGCTGGTCGTATCTGAGCAGGCGGCTAAGCCGACGAGCACTACCACCCACATCCCCCAGGCAACTAAACGGTTGGACTTTGTCTCCCTTTCCTCTTCCTTTGCGTGTTGTTTACAGCTTGAC
>JBOFGY010000098.1:0-7203 GCA_051649365.1 Trueperaceae bacterium | reverse complement strand
TCATGATTGATGGCAAAACCAAAGGGAAAATTCCGTATGAGGGTAAGGGGCTTAGCTCACACCCTTACGCCCTCGTCCTCGAGCAAAACAAAACGCAGGCGATGTTATTAGAAGCACTTGCTAAACACGGTAAAACGCCTGAATGGAGTACGACGCTCGAGTCGTTCAAGCAAGACGGGAACACCGTAACCTGTACGCTCAAACATGCGGACGACTCGCTCGAGACCGTTTCCACAAGGTATCTAGTTGCTTGCGACGGTTCGGGCAGTTTAGTAAGACGTGATTTGGGATTAACCTTTGAGGGTGAAACCTACGACTCGAGCTTTTTCCTTGCGGATGTACACATGGAGTCTTCCCTCGGTCATGACCGTTTGTATCTTAACCTGACCAAAAAAGGGTTCTTCGCCTTCTTTCCGCTCTACGGTGACAAACAATATCGCCTCATTGGTAGCTTGAATCCTGAGCAAACAGCAAAGTTTGAAGTTGGCAAAGGTGTAGGTGTCAAAGAAAAAATTACGAGTCAGGATGTCGAGGATCACATCAATCAACATAGCGGCTTGCAGGTAAAAATTCTTGGGTCACGCTGGGCTAGTGTTTACCGCATTCACCGCCGCATGACGAATAAATACAGGGTGGGCAATGTTTTTCTGGCGGGAGACGCAGCGCACATTCATAGTCCTGCGGGTGGACAAGGGATGAACACGGGCATTGGTGATGCGTTTAATTTAGGTTGGAAGCTCGCTGCGGTCATCAACAACAAAATGAAAGAAGACCTGCTGGAGAGTTATGAAGAAGAGAGGCTGCCTGTCGCCAAAGATGTTCTTAATAAAGCCGATAAACTTTTTGAATTAGAAACGACACAAAACCCCATTTTGCAACAGCTCAAACCTCTGTTCATGCAAACTGTCTCGACGCTTCTCTCAAATGTAGAAGCAGGGAAACACTGGATTTTTAGTTTCTTGTCGCAGATTGCTGTCAACTACCGTGACAGTGCAGTCGTCAAAAATGACGTGGATGTGCCGAAATCAAGTGCTGGACAAGCTGGAGACCGCTTGCCTTTTGTTGAATTAAAAGACGGCACGACAACGCATCAACTCAGCAAAGGGTTAGGGCATCACTTATTTGTTATCAAAACAAAAGGTGACGCGCTAAATCAAGACAACCTCGAGCAAGTTTGTTCGCGTTATGGTGTTCAAACGATTGTCTTAAAAGATGAAACTTTACTCGAGCGCAAGTTATCCATCAAACAAACCACGCTTTTGCTTGTTAGACCTGATGGCTACATCGCTTATCGCGGCTCAGCGCAAGGACTGGGGTTCTATTTGGAAAGTTTGTATCTCCCCGTAGTTCAAAATATATTTTCAAATGAAACCAGGAGCCTAGAACATGGCCTTCGCTGAGATGCGTGGATATATTGACGCAACACCAAAAAACATTTTCGCCGTACTAAGTGATGGGCGCAATAACCCCAAATGGGAACTCGAGCTGCGCGAGTATGTACAACTCACTTCAACCCCATTTGGTGTTGGTACAAAGTTTGCCTGGGTAAGAGAATTCTCTGGCTTTCGCACCAAGGGAGAATTGGAAATTACAGAATGTGTTCCTGGCAAAAAACTTGTTAGTGCCAGCAAAGTAAATGGTATGGCCTTTGAGTCTATCGTGTGGCTCGAGCTTCAGGGAAAGCAAACGCTTGTTAGCGTGCGGCTCGAGCTACGACCCTCAGTGTTACTTAGCTTTCTTAACCCCTTATTGAAAAAGCGGTTACAACATCAAGGAGAAATGAATCTCAAAGCGTTGAAAAATTTAGTTGAACAAATTCACTAGACCACCTTTGTAACTACCCAAAACAGAAAGGAATGATCATGTCTATTAAACTCGCAGTGATTTATTACAGTGCTACGGGCACGACCCATCAGTTAGCCACGGCTATTGCCGAAGGTGCAACTAAAGCAGGAGCTGAGGTTCGTTTACACAAAGTGCGTGAGCTTGCACCCCAAGAAGCTATTAACGCCAATCCAGCTTGGGCCAAACACCAGCTCGAGACCCAAGAAATTCCAGAAGCAACGTTGGATGACCTCGAGTGGGCCGACGCAGTTATTCTTGGTACACCTACAAGGCACGGTTTACCTGCGGCACAACTGAAGCAATTTATTGACACGACGGGGCCACTGTGGTCACGCGGCGCACTCACCAATAAAATTGGCTCGAGCTTTGTCTCTACTGGCACACTGCACGGTGGCCATGAAAGTACGCTCTTAGCACTCAACAATACGTTTTATCACTGGGCTGCAATTATCGTGCCACCAGGTTACGCTGACCCAGTTCAGTTTCAAGCAGGCAATCCTTATGGCAGTTCATTTGCTAGCAATAACGGTCAATTCTCGCCTGATGCAGTTGCGCTCGAGGCTGCTCGTTTTCAAGGACAGCGCGTCGCTGAGATCACCAGAAAATTTAAGGGAGTTTAAGTATGGACACTCCTGTTCTTATTGTTGGTGCTGGCCCGACAGGACTCACGGCAGCAATTGAGTTAGCGCGGCGCAACATAAAGGTACGGATTGTAGACAAAGTGCTCGAGCGACCCGCGAGTGAATCGCGGGCTCTCGGGATGCACGCCCGCACGCAAGAACTTTACGCGCGTATGGGTGTGTTAGAGCCGATGTTAGAGGAAGGAAGTTTGCTGCGTCAGTTTAATTTCTATGTCAACGGCAAAAAACTGGGGGCGATTGGTTTTGATCAATTACTAAGCGTTTATAGTCACACACTCATGCTAGCCCAATCCAGAGTGGAGTACCATCTCTTGCGGCATTTGGAGACACTCGGTGTTGAGGTTGAAAGGCCAAAAGAAGTGGTGTCACTTCAACAAGAGAAAGATGGTGTTCTCGTCAACTTGCGTGATGAAAGCGGTGTTGAAACAACGATCACTACTTCGTATGTCATCGCCGCAGACGGTGGACGCAGTACCATTCGCAAACTTCTCGGCATCAATTTTGACGGACAAAAAATGCAAGGTGAATATGTCATGGATGCTGAAGTTGAATTTAAGGGCGATAAACTACCTGAAGGTGAAGGCTTTTTCTCGCTCGGAAAACGCACCATGCTTGTCTTCGGCAAACTCGGCAAAACAGGTCCGCTCTGGCGCATTGCTGTTTCGATGCAACAAGATGACCCGCGCATGAAACGTGAAACACCCACGCTCGAGGGAGTGCAAGCCCTCATTGACGAGCATCCTTTTAACATAAAGCTGCACAACCCAACCTGGGCAAGTGGCTATTTTATTAGTGCACGTATGGTAGATAAAGTGCAACACGGGCGCATTTTTCTAGCAGGTGATGCAGCGCACATTCATAGCCCCGTAGGTGGACAAGGCATGAATACAGGCATTCAAGATGCCGTTAATCTAGCCTGGAAACTTGCACTCGTCATTTTTGGTAAAGCCCCTGAAACCTTGCTGAGTAGCTACGAACAGGAACGCCTGCCCATCATGAAACGCCTGCTCGAGACAACAAGCACGATGGAACATGTTTTAATGACACAAAATCCACTCGTAGCAGGTTTACGAAACACGGCGATTGCTTCTTTAACAAATATTGCTGCCCTGCAAGCTAAGCTCATCACACGTTTTACAGGCTATGCAGTTACCTATGCCAACAGCCCTATTTCTGGCGAACCCCACCACGCACTTCGTGGCCCAAAACCAGGAGAAGCAGCACCAAATGCTGAGGGAGTAAAAAATGGTCGCGGGGTCACTCGAGACCTGTTTTACCATTTGGAACAAGACTCACGCCTCCAAGTACTGCTTTTTACACAACGTGCACCACAAATCGAAACGTTAGAAAAACAGTTTCTCGAGCTGTCACGGCAATTTGGCAATTTGTTTCAAACACACTTCGTGCTTCCCAAAGATAGTCATGTGACTTGGGAGGATGTTCTAGTGGATAGCGAAGGTCTACTTTACAGTCTTTACAAAGTAAAAAGTGAAGCACTTTACGTCCTTCGACCTGACGGGTTTGTGGCTCACCACCATCCGTCTACATCTGTCCAAAATTTAAGAACTTATCTCGAGGGTGTTTTTGCAAGCAAAGCACTCGCAACGCCTTGAAAGGTCATTATGGTTATTCTAAGTAATTTTTTACAAGGTTTTTTAGCTCTTGCTTTTGTTATAAGTGGTGGCTTGAAGGTTATACCAGGCGACAACAAACCTAAACAAAACTTCGCCAAGATGCGCTTACCTGCGTGGTGGCTCGCGCCCATTGGCATCACTGAGGTTTTGGCTGGACTGTTTTTGGTGATTGGCTTTTTTAGTTTCGGCTGGAGTGCTTTGGGTGCAGCACTTGCTGTTGTGACAATGGCTGGAGCAGTTCTTGCCCACATTATCCAGGACGAACATTACGAAGGCTATCCCGCACTGATTTTATTGAGTGTTGGCTGTTTCGTGTTGTGGCTGAATTGGTCTGAAGTCATGAAGCTCTTGGCGTAGGTATACTGTGATAATCATGGTGACACCTACAGCAACAAAAACGTTGGCTCCAATACTTCCAGAAGAACCCGAAAAGCGGCGGAAAATTATCCGCGCGGCAAGAGAACTCTTTGCACAAAAACGCTATGACGATGTAACTGTACCTGAGATCGTTAAAGCAGCAGGCGTAGCTCAGGGAACGTTTTACCGTTACTTCGAGTCAAAGACAAAACTTGTAGAAGCGATTGCAGAAGATATGCAGCGGGATGTGACACACACGGTGCAAAGCATTGTTGCAAAAGATAAACCAATTACAGAAATGATTGAACCTCTCCTTCGTGGCGTGCTGGAAACCCTCTCTTCTTACCGCGACATGCTGCCTTTTCTTAACACCGACGCGCTTCTTTTTGGGGACTCGAGGGAAGCCGAAAAACGGCGTGAGCCCTATGTTGATACGATCACACAGCTTATCGAACGTGACCAAAAAAAGGGACTTCTCTCTAGAAAGTTTAACGCCCTATTCACTGCAAGACTTTTAGACGGTGTGGTAGTTAGCGTTGTACAAGACTGCGTATTACAAAGGGCTAATCTTCCTACCGAGCCTTATGTTGCTGAAGCCATCGCTTTTCTAAAACGAGCGCTAAAAGCTTAAGCACAAGGAGCAATTTTATGAAACTTATCAATGCTGGACTCGGGCGCACAGGCATGCGTAATTTGGAGCTAAACGGGCAAGGAATTTGCTAGCAGGCGGGTGGGAATGTGCTGCTAAGCGGTCAGCCCTTGGCTAGCAAGCGGGCAAGGATTTTGTAAAGCGGGCAAAAGAAGCGACGCGAGTTCAGAGAACAGGGTGGGCTAAGTCGGCGGCCAGCGTGTCCAGAAAACGAGTGTCAAAAGGAGTCTTCTACAGGGCGTATCATGCCGTTATCGTGGTCGCGCCAATGACCAGATACTACCTGCGGTTGAAGACGCTACTGCGAAAAGTCGGCGAAGGGTTGAGGCTGAAGTTCCAACGAGGGTTAAGCGACATCGCCAAAAGTTGCAGGGTCGGCACCACGAACGACTGTCGGCGAATATGTGCAACGCGCCAAGGACGCAGGGCTATGGTATCCCTTGCCTGAAGACCTGGAGGATGAAGCTCTCGCTGCCAAACTCTTGCTCGTCAAAGATCAATCTGAAGGCAAACCCCTCCCTGACTGGGAAGAGGTTCACCGCGAAAGACACCGCAAAGGTGTCACGCTATTTTTGCTGGGGCAAGCCTATAAAGCACACCATGCCGAAGGCTACGAATAGAGCTTTTTCACCGTGCCATATAACGAGTGGAACATGGCTACCGCTCTTGCCTGGGCATCATGCGATTAGGCAAACGCTACGATGCTGCAAGACTTATCTAGCTTGCGCGTTAGCACATCAGATGTGCAGGCAGGGCTCTTCAGCGTTTCATGCTCAAACCAGTAGGCTCTTGCAAGAACTGACGTTGATGAAAGCTGACGGCAGGTTTTTCAGAACGCTTGCTAAACTTGCCAAGACGGAGTTGCTCCTCCTTGATGATGGGGGTTTGGAGCCTTTGGGCAGTGAACCCAGGCAACTGCTGCTTCAGTGACTCGATGACCGATAGGACAAAACGTCAACGCTCATTGCTTCTCAACGTCCAGTCGAGCTTTGGTAGGACGACCTGAGTGACCCGACGTTGGCGGATGCCATCCTTGACCGCGTGGTTCACAATTCTTACCGCCTTAATCTCAAAGGTCAAAGCCTGCGGAAGACCAAAAAGTCCTTGACGCTGACCCCTGCGGACAAGTCATAATGAACACAGTGTCGCTTCGCTCCGATTTGGACGCTTTACAGAAAATCGCTTGGTCGCTTTCCCCAAATTACACAAATTGACCAACGCGCTCGAGCAAACTCTCTTTATCTACCGTTACCAACTGCGAAACATTAATGACAGAATCTTTCTCTAGCCCTGACTCAGCAACAGATAAAAACACATTTCCCAAGGCGTTTCGGAGTGCAAGATTAGAAGTGATGACTGCAACAATCACTGTTTGAATACGACTGTTATTTGCGGCATTCGTCTGGATAATAACAGTAGGAGTTCAAAACCAGGTGCCGAACCTTTTGGCTTACCGAGGTCAGCCCACCAAACCTCACCTCGAGTAATCACCATTCATTTCTCTCAAACGTTTTACAGGTAGCAGAGCGCAAGGCAGGCTCGAGACTGGAGTCCACATTTTCATATACCTTGTTGAAATTCTCGGTTAATTCTTCGTCATCATGGAGTTTGAGGTAATGCTCGAGTGCCTTCACATACAGCTCACTGCGCGACACCTTCAGGCGTTTGGCTAGGTTTTTTGCATGATTGAAGGTTTCGTCTGGAACAGAGATAGCTGTCTTCATAGCTTTAGTATGAAAAGGTTATACCGAAATGTCAAGGATGATTTGGCTCGAGGTCTCGTTGGATGTCTTGGGGGTGGCTCGAGGGTGATGGACAGGGGTGTGGTTTAGGAGGTCTGGGTGGCTCGAGATTAGGTGGCTCGAGATTAGGTGGCTCGTGCTAGACAGTCTTAGATTACACCTAATTATTCGCTTCATAAAGTTGAAAATGTTTTAAGGGTGCGTCCACAAAAAGGTGACTAGAGACGTTTAGGAAAAGCGAGCTGGCGAATCTGATGGAAATCAGCCATTGGTTGAGCAGCATAATACTCAGCCCGGGCAAGAGCTTTAGTATTAGCAAGGTTGGGTAACCAACG
>JBOFGY010000097.1:0-4521 GCA_051649365.1 Trueperaceae bacterium | reverse complement strand
GGCGACAAGGTTGGAGACAACACAACACCAACAAATCACTCATTAATTCAATTCAGGCACGATCTCTTGCGACCAACTGTCTTCCATCAGCATTCTGAAGGACATACCGCCCGACGCTGCTTCCAATGTAAGCTTTCCGGCATCTACCGCCGTCTTGACATGCTCAGTTAAAAGCTCAAACAAACGACGTTTGTACTCTGTGTCGTCGTTGCCTTTTAAATGCTCGCCCTTGGTTTCCAACACCGAGAAACGGTAATTACCTGAGCTAGGCTGTTCGACGCACACCAATAAGTCAGGGTAAACCTTTTGCTTTTGCCACCCTTGCAGGCTGTACTCGCGCTGATTTACCGCAATGCGATGCCACCAATACACTGATCCTTGTTTGTCCAAATACCAGGCTGTGTCTCGCTCTAAATTGTTAAGCTCATTTTGATAGACCTTTTCGAACAGGCTTTTTTCGAGTTCAGATCCATCTTTGCGGCGAAGCACCTGATCATGCTTACTGACGTTAACTTCTAAGGTTTGTGCCAGTTCCCAATTTAGCTTTTCATGATCTGAGGCGAGTAGGCGCAGGGAGATATCCCCCTTGTCCAACTTAGACCTGAAGATTTGCTCCGACAATTGAGCAACCTGTTGTTTAATATCGCGCTTCATCTCTTTGAGTAGCTCAAGGCGGTTAGTAAACAACGCCTCCTCAGAAACGCCATTACCACGCAAGATGTCTAACGTCTGCGTTAACACCCGCATGGCTTGCCAAGGGTTTGGAATGACATCGGTGAGCTGCCTTACCATAGACGAGATATCTAGGCCCGCACTGGGGTCAAATTCGATGTTTTCGTGTACTGGATCCGCCAAGTCCAATTCACCTTGGTTATCTTTTGACATTTTGTAGTCGATACGGGCAATCGTGCGCTGTAACTTGTCGTCCACTAACTGGAAGTTCTCTGCGTTCAAATAAGACAGCGACTCCCAATCTAGGTCACCCAGCACATCCCGTTCGTAATCAAACAAGCGGTAGCCTTCTTCATATCCAGCATCACGATGTAAAACCCGAGGCAAGAATATTTTAGGCAAGCTACGAAAACGTTCTCTTCGTAACAACGTTTCTTTGCTTACCACTGTGGAGGGCTTGTTGGCTTCCGAGGCTTTAACCTGATTCGCCACATCCCCCATCCCTTCTTCTTCTAACCCTTGCTTCACACCGGCAACGGCTTCCATCACATCCTGATCAAAGGTATAGACATAACACTCATCTAAGCTTGGTTTTTGCGTCAATCGCGCATGGGGTTGACGTAATACCCGGCCAATCATTTGAGTGATTGCCGTTTTTGCGGTCATTTTAGACAATACGGTTAACACATAAGCAAAGGGGCAATCCCACCCTTCACGCAGCGCATCCTTTGTGATGATGTATTTAACGGGGCACATTTCGCTGAGCAAGTCATCATCACCCAACTCGTCTTTATCAGACGTTTTCAGGCGAATTTCATTTTCATTCACGCCCAGTTTTTCTATTAAATACTCGCGGGCGTCTTCCGCATGCACAAAGGCTGAATCTCGTTGGTCTTTACCTGTACGCTCAACACGGATCAGCATGATGGGGCGAATGTAGCGACCGGTTTCGTTTTGTAGCTGCCCGGCATCCTGTTCAAGCTCAGCCAATTTAGCGTGCGCAAGTGACAAGGTATGCTTCCACTCACTTTTGTCTTCGTTGATTAAGTTGATGGGCAACTTAATCATTTGCTCATCTTTCAAAGCTTGACCAGACACGTTCACCAGCACATTTGAATGATGTTTACCGTTTGCGTTCGGCGTAGCAGAAAGTTCAAGAATAAACTTAGGATTGAAACCACAAAGCGTATCTCTGGCCGTTTCGCTGTATGCCTTGTGGCCTTCATCAACAATAATAATGGGCCGTACTATACGTAACACATTGCCTAAGCTTTGTTTGACTGACACAGAGCCTGGCGCTATGCCTTCTTGCCAACCGTAATCTGAAAGATCGTTACAATCTAAATTGCGAATACTGTTCAGCAATGCCTCATTGGCGGTGGTGTCATCCTCAATCGGGAAGAAGGTGGTAAATCGCCCGCTATCACGGAACATGCGCAAAGTTTCTTTGGATTGACGCGCACTGGATTGCAGCATCAACAGCATAACGCACAGGTTTCCGTCGGTATCCCGCTTGGTAAATGCATCGTTCTTTTCGAGCATTTTCACACGCCCGCCCGAAGCACGCTCTAGCATTTGCCGATACGGATGCTCACGATTGGCCAACTGTTTCCAGGTTTGTTTGTAAATGGCATCCGACGGCACCACCCAGAGCACCATACCAGTCTGTTGCGTAAACAAATCCGTTTGCAGGCGTTCAACGGCAGCTACACCAAGTAAGGTTTTACCACCACCCGTCGGTACTTTCAGGCATACATTAGGAATTGGCCGCTCTAAGCCGTCAAACCTTGTGACATAAGGCGCAGGTACCAAGTGACCGCTTTTGTCTTTAAGTAGGTCGATACGGCGCTCCTGTACCAGCGCTTCCCACGTATCTTTGGCATAATCGGTTAAGCGAGCCTCTTTGCCTTTCATTTTCTGAAAAGCAACAAAATCTTCCGCTTCTTCCTTGGTGTCGGCCAGCTTTTTTAAGTAATAATCAAGCTTATCCAGCACACCATTTTGGTAGTCTTTTAACTCCATGTTACGCCCCCATAATACGATGGATAGCGTAAGGCAACTGGCAAAACTCAATGTGTTTTTCAGTTAAGTCCTTCTGACTCATAAATTTCGCTACCGCAAAGACAATCGTGCGCTTTTTCGTGGCATTGTTTTTAACAATCGCAGCTACTTTGTCTGCGTTTAATGCCGCTTCATTTGAGCGCAGCCATTCGCTATCTGGACGATAGAACAAATGAATACGGAATAAGTCAGTTTCACCGATAAACCCATCAGCAGAGGCTTTAGCGACCGTTTCTAACGACTGCCCAGTGGCGGTATAAAATACATAACGCGCGAGCGCGTCAAACGACGGCATCGCTTCGCCGGTAAGTAAACTTTCAATTTTAATCGGCTCACCTAAGGTACAATAAGTGAAACTGCCACCAATGCCTGGGGCAAACTCATCCACTTTGCGCTCACCGGTGACAGTCAGCACACCGTCCTTGAGCTCTTTTTTGATTTTGTTGAAATCTTTGGCGTGTTTTGCTTCTATTTCAGCAATTTTATCTAGAAGCTTAGCCTGCTTCTTTTCAAATACCGACCAAGTGATTTTTTCTGAAAGAAGCTCTTGTTTTTGTGTACCTTTGAATTTATAACCTTTGATTACCCCTCGAACACGACTTGCCGTAGTTCGGTCACAATACTCTTCACACTCAATTAGTATAAACTTTCTATTTCCCGAATCATTTTTATTGGCCTCAAGCACAGCATGTGCTGTTGTTCCTGAACCAGCAAAAGAGTCTAAAATTATAGAGTTTTCGTCTGTAGCTATGTCTAGAACCCTTTGAATCAATTGATATGGTTTTGGGGTAAGGAAATCTGTTTCAACATCGCCAAAAATATCTAATAGTGTTTTTTTTGCGTCTTGATTACCTTTAACATCCTTATAAGTCCACCAACTGCGTGCGATAACACCTTTATCTTCATTAGGATCGTAATATGCCTTTTTAGTCGGCATTGCATCGCCTTTTTTACCAAAATAAATTTCGCCAGCATCTCTCTGCTTTATAAATTCAGCTTCAGGTAACGCCCAGTGTCTTCCTTTAGCAGGCTTCACGACCCTCCCAGAAGGAAGAACAACTTCATATCGGTATTTTTCCCGACGTTCACTATCCTCAGTTCGAACATCTAATGGGTATGTTCTCCAAGGACCATTGGGATCATTGTCAGAATTTGTGTAGCGCCCAACCTGCTCTTCATTTTTAGCAAGATAATTCCAGCCATGCTCGGTAAAAGATGAAGTCTTTGAATAGATCAGCACATAATCATGATCGGTACTTATGACTCTCCCATTACTTTTAGGTGTATAGGTTTTTTCCCAAGCACAACAAGCAACAAAATTTTCCTCACCAAATATTTCATCAAAAAGCATCCTTGCTCGATGTATCTCGTTATCATCAAGAGTCATCCAGATACTTCCTTCATCTGCCAATAACTCCCTCAAAAGAGCTAATCTAGGCCACATCATGCATAACCACTTGTCATGACGCTCCATGTCCTCTTTATCTACAGGGTTAGCAGATTTTTTAAGCCACTCTTGCATTAGTGGTGAACGCACATTGTCGTTATAACACCAGCCTTCATTACCGGTGTTGTAAGGAGGGTCGATAAAAATGCAGTCTACTTTACCGGCATGAGTCGGCAGTAACGCCTTGAGGGCTTCGAGGTTATCGCCATGGATGATGAGGTTGTCATCCAGTGAGGCCGCCTTACCTTGCTGTGGTAACGATTTATCGGCAACCACTTTTAGTTCACGAAACGGCACACTCAGGTGGTGTGAATATACAAACTGCTTACCTTTAAAATCCA
>JBOFGY010000096.1:0-11265 GCA_051649365.1 Trueperaceae bacterium | reverse complement strand
CTTCGTAATACACGTCTTGAATGTTCTGACCAGTTCATCGCCAACGCTTCTGCTTTACATAACCTGCGTGTGAAACATCGCAAACACCCGCTTCGTCGCTCAATAGCCTTCCTTCTTATTTCCGATAACGTCTATTGTTTTGAGATAACTTATGGACGTTATCTCAACTCACTTGCATCGGATCATAGTCAGGAGACTGATGACGAAAATAGGTTGTATAAAGTTCGGCGTAATGCCCACCTTTTTGTAGCAGCGTTTTATGATTACCCTCCTCAATAATTTCACCTTTTTGCAATACGATGATGCGGTCTGCACTTTTGATAGTGGAGAGACGGTGAGCAATCACGATAGCGGTGCGGTCACGTAAGACGACCTCCAAACCTTCTTGAATTTGTGCTTCAGTGAGTGGGTCAACGCTTGCCGTGGCCTCATCTAAGATCAAAATACTTGGGTTGTGCAAGAGAATTCTGGCGAGGGATACGAGTTGGCGTTGACCCATCGAAATGCCTTTGCCTGCTTCGCCAACATCGGTATCTAATCCTTTTTCCAAGGCACTTAACCAGTCACCGCCACCAATTTGCTTTGCAATCGCAATGACTTCTTCGTCGCTAGCCTCAGGTTTGCTGTAGCGAATATTGTCACGCACGGTGCCACCAAAAAGAAAAGGCGTTTGTTGCACGATGCCTAAGTGTCTGCGGTAACTATCAAGATTAAAATCACGAATATTTTTGCCATCAACGAGCAAGTCACCCGCTTGAAATTCGTAAAAGCGTGCAACGAGTTTGCCAAGACTCGACTTGCCTGCGCCCGTATGACCGACGAGTGCGACAGTTTCACGTGGGTGAATTGTCATGTTAAAGTGCTGCAAGACAGGCTCAGTTGTGTAGCGAAAATCTACGTCCTTAAATTCAATGCGACCTGAAACAGAAGGGACGTTGTTGTTGCCCGTCTGCTGTACTCTGGGTTCAGCATCTACGAGCGCAAAGACGCGCTCACTGGCAGATAAGCCAAGTTGAAATTGACTCCAAAATGAGGCGATACTTGTTAAAGGAAACCAAAAAATATTGAGACTTTCAACAAAGAGATACCACTCACCCGCAGTCACAGAACCAGCGAGTACACTCTGTCCACCAAAATAAACAACGAGAGCTGTACCGATGCCTGCAATCGTGCCCAGGAGTGGAAAAATCCCACTAAAGACAAGGCCTTGGCGCAAATTAAGTTCATAGGATTGTGCATTAACGTTTTTGAACTCATTAAAAATACTTCCTTCTTGCCGAAAGGTTTTAGCAATGGTGATACCCGTAATGCTCTCTTGTACGTTCGCGTTGACCTGTGCAAGAACGCGGCGAGCTTGTTGGGTAGTGTGCCGTGCAAGTCTGCGAAAGCCGAGAGCTGTTACGACGATAAAAGGTGCAATAATCATTGCAATTAGTGCGAGACGTACGTTGATGACAAAGAGCACCGCGACAATCACCACAACTTGCAAGAGTTGACTCATTAGATTCAGCGTGAGGGTGACAACGGTAGAAAAATCTTGTGTGTCTGACGTGACACGACTGACAATTTTGCCTGTTGAGAATTCATCGTAAAAAGACATGTCTCGAGCCAGGACAGCATCAAACGCATCTTTGCGAAGCTCGAGCACCACATCTGCTACCGCTTTGGCTGTGTACCATTGCCGAAAAAAGTTAAACAGCCACGACAATAACCCCGAAGCAAAAATGGCTGCAATGAGCCACCACATCTGCTGCCATACGTCTAGACCAGAGCCCGCATTGTCGGCGAGTGTGTCAATACCCCTAGCAATTAAAATCGGTAACAGCGCGTCGAGGGCAGCACCCAAAAAAATGAGGACGGCGACCAAGACCATAAGGCCAACATAGGGTTTGAAATATCGTCCAATTCTGCCGAGTAACTGTTTGTCTGTGTACGCGCGGTCATACTTTTCAGCCGCAATGCCGTCCATGATAAAGCCCATAAAACCTCCAAAAACGATTCAAGGCTAAAAATGAAAGATTCAAGATTGGGTCTTAATTTTTAATCTTCAGCCTTCAATCTCGAATTGCCGAATTGCCTTACGTGTAACGTGTAAAGATACGTTGGTACAGCTCTGAAGTGCGAACAAGCTCATCATGCTTGCCCCCAGCGACGAGTTCGCCGTTGTGAATCACTAAAATTTTATCGGCGCGGCGGATTTGTGACAAACGGTGTGTAATCATCAGGGTGGTGCGTCCTTCTAAAACTTTGTTGATGGCTTTTTGGATTTCATCTTCAGTGGCACTGTCTATAGCACTCGTAGAATCGTCAAGCATTAAAATCCTAGGATCTGTGAGCAAGGCTCTCGCAATTGCCAGACGCTGACGCTGCCCGCCAGAAAGTGTTACGCCACGTTCACCAATCACGGTGTCATAACCATCTTGAAAGCTCAAAATAAACTCGTGAGCTTGCGCGGCTTTCGCAGCGGCTTCGATGGTGTCTTGTGTGGCTTTATTTCCTAAACCAAACGCGATGTTCTCCCGAATCGTTCGCGAGAACAAAAAAATATCTTGCTCGATGACGGAGATTTGTGGGCGGAGAGATTCGAGTTGCCAATCTTTTACATTCACGCCGTCAATAGAGATGTTTCCTTCACTTACATCATAAATGCGGTTCACTAATTTGGTGAGCGTGCTTTTTCCCGAGCCCGTTTGCCCGACAATAGCGACGGTTTCACCAGGCACAGCGCGAAACGATAGATTTTTCAAAATTGGTTTATCGCTGTAACCAAATGTGACATTCTCGAAGACAATCTCACCCGCCATTGTTGCGCTATGCCCTGCGCTATTTTCATCGAGCTCTGTTTCTTGGCGGATCAGTTCTAAAATACGCTCGGCTCCGGCTAAACCCATTTGTACGAGTGAAAAGGTAAAAATAGAAATAAAGGCAGGAAAACGCAGCACGCCCATGAGCCCCATATAAGCAACAAGATCGCCTACGCTGATTTGACCTAAGCTAAGAAGATAAAGCCCGTTCGCGAAAGCACCCGTAAAGGCAAAACCCAAAAAGAGAAGGGGGAGATAACGCGCTTGGACGCGGCCTTGCTCGGCAAAATAATCGCGGTAGAGACTTGCGCTATTTACAAATTTTTGTTTTTCTTGTTGTTCCTGTACCATTGCCTTCACAACTTCGATGCCGGTAATCGTTTCGTTGAGTTCGGCATTCACCACGCCAAACTGGTGGCGCATGTTGGCTGACACGGGGTTGAGCTGACGCATATACATGCGCAGCGTGATGACGTAACTCACAATAAATAGAAGAGGTGCGGTGAGGAGCACAGGGGAGAGCAGCGCAATAAAAACGAGTGGCACCACAAGACTGATAATGGACTCAATAATGAGCGAGAGTCCAGGGTTCATCATAGGGTTGAGTTGTCGCACATCGTTGCCGGCCCTCGCCATAATGTCACCAACGCGCTGGCGGTTATGAAAGGTCTGCGATTTGCCGAGGAGGCTTAAATAAAGTTCTTCTCTCGAGTCCCTTTCTAAACGTTGCCCGAGTGTTTCAATCGCAAACGATTGTAGTAAATCGAGTATCCCACGCACCAGGACAAAGCCTAGCACGAGCAATGACAACATCAAAAGTCGCCTGGAACTTGCTTCGGGTTTCAAGACTTCATCAAACGCTACGCCTGTGATACGTGGCAGGGCCGCGTAAAGCACATTGCTAATAATGACCGTAATTCCAAAGCCAAACAGCAACATCTTATGTCGTAGTAGATGTGATAAAACCCAACCTATAGGTCTTTTGCGATTATAGGGATAAGCTTCTGCACTACTAAACTCATAAACGTTATGGCTTACATTCACAGATGGTGTCGTCAAGGGTACCCCCAGACGGTTAAGCCTAAACCAATTTACCTGAATTTTCAAGGTAGTAAAGGTTTTTCTAGTTTCCAGATGCCTAAGTTTTACATGTTTATTTGGGTAGATACTTTGTATTGTTCAATCTAGAGAATGTGCCAGCACAATGTGTAATAAAAATAAATAGCAATTGTAGCATTGACCATAGTAAGGCTGACTATAGGTTGTATGGGTGTAGTGTCATCTACAATAGAAAAAACCTTGGTCCACGTGGGGCAGCAAGGAGATTGCCATGATAACTAACATGGATGGGGTTACAACCCCAAAATTAACCGAGAAACATCTCTATGAAGCCCGCGAAGTTATCTTATTCCCTGGTGCCAGCACAAACGTATACCGCGTTGTTGGGGGGCTGATTCGTATTCACAATGTTGATGACGACGGCAACGCGCTAACATTGCGCTATGTAAAGCCGGGTGGTTACTTTGGTGAAGAAGCCCTCGAGGGTACACAACGCTGCTACTTTGCTGAAGCGGTGACGGCCAGTGAGATTGAAAAAATTAGCCCAGCAACGTTCACGGCTGAACAGCATATGAGCTTCAATCATTACCTTGTAACCGAAATGCAAAAGTTGTACCGTTCCATGTTTCGCTTGTCGGGTAAGAGTTTGAAAACGCGCATTGCGGCTGAACTCCTCGAGCTGCAAGACAGCGCACTTGCCACTTTAAACTCTAGTGACGAAGCTGTGATTCGTTTAACCCACGATGATTTAGCTGCGGCGGTAGGCTCAGTGCGTGAAACCGTGACAAAAATTGTCGGCGAACTCGCAAAAGATCAGGCAATTCATTCAGGTTATGGCAAAATCATACTTAGCGACGTGAAGCGTTTACAAGCTATCGCGGATGCTTAATTTGTTTATAGAAGTTTCCCCGCCTCTTCGCAACCTCTTGAACTATCTAAGCTGTTGATGGTGTGAACCCCATGTTTGGAGGGGTTTACGGCGTCACGATTGCTGATGAGGCAAAAGCCACCATAAAAGTAAGTACGGCACTGCAAAAAATCCTGAGGTCAAAAGTAGAACGACAACAAAAACAATTCTGACGTTTCTAGGGTTTGCGCCAACAAACGCAGCCACACCACCCGCCACACCACCAAGAACTTTTTGACTCGAGCGCGTCAGTTGTTGGGTGTTTTGAGGTCGTCTAGCACGGCGTTGGTTGTGGAGTAGGCCATCAGCATTGTCGTCTTGCATAGCTTCTTTAGTGTAGCAAGGGAATCTTAGGCTCTTTGTAAGGGTGGCGCAGTGCGTCGTGAACGGTTGCCTCAAATTCCCGTACATCTATTCCATGAAAGGTATCAGGCACTAAGGCCAAATGCGCGAGGGCCTTCGCATAGTTGCGCCTGCCTCCTCTAGGACTATTCATATGTCTAGCTTTGTGCAGTGCTGCTGCCAGCAAAATGACACCCGCGTAAAATTCTTTCTCAATGTCCTTTGCGGCCATCCAGAGGGGCTCGAGTGCTTCGTGACACTCCCAGAATTCTCCAGTGTTAAAGAGTTCGACTCCGTGTTGCCAAGCGTCCATTTGCGAAGTATACGACTACCAGAGTAAGATTTTGGCTTTCACTCATTGTTTGGAGGCTGAGATAAGAGATATAGGAATAAAAGATTTGTCTCCTATCTCCTGTCTCCTGTCTCCTATCTTCTGTCTCCTGTCTTTCCTTCAAGGTATTCTAGACATAATGAGTCAACGTCTGGTGATTGGCATGAGTGGTGGCAGTGGGCTCATCTACGCCCTCGATTTACTCGAGTCCTTGCAACAAACAGACATAGAACTTCATCTCGTTGTTACAGATGGAGCGAAGCAAGTCATCCCTACAGAACTTGATATAACTTTGAAAGACCTCGAGAAAAAAGCGCACATCGTTCATAAAGACACAGATTTTGGTGCGAGTATTGCTTCAGGCTCATTTAAAACTGTGGGCATGGTGATTGTGCCATGTAGTGCAGGAACCTTGGCCAAAGTGGCAACAGGGTTTACTGATAATCTGCTCTCGAGAACTGCGCTCGTCACACTTAAAGAACGTCGCCCGCTCATTCTGGTTTTGCGTGAAGCACCTTACTCGAGACCGATGCTAAAAAATATGCTGGACGCGCACGACGCAGGCGCAACCATCGTTCCGGCTGCCCCAGGCTTTTATCACCGCCCGGAGACGATTGATGATTTAGTTGGTACGATTACGGCAAGAACGCTGGACTTGCTCGGGATTGAAAATACCAGGGCGAAAAGGTGGAAGGAAGAATAGCCATCAGCCGTCAGCTATCAGCCGTCAGTAAAATCAAACAGGCTGAAAGCTGATAGCTGATAGCTGACAGCTATCTATGAAAATCGCTGCGCTTAGTCCCGCCGCCGGTAGCGGCACCCGCCTTGGCAAAGGCCCGAAAGCCTTTTTGCCGTTGGCTGAAGGGTCGTTGTTGTCCTACACGATTGCTGCTTTTGAACATCAGGTGGATGAAATCGTCGTGGCGATTTCAGAAGAGATGCACGCTGACGTTGCCAAGCATGTCAACAAAAGCGTCCGTGTCATTACAGGTGGAAAGACGAGACAAGAAAGTGTGTACTGTCTGTTGCAACACACCACAGCAGATATTGTTTTAATTCACGATGCGGCGCGGCCTTTTTTGCCTGTCAAGGTTATTCAGGACTCGATAGAAGCTGTTAAACAATATGGCGCGGCGACGGTTGTTCGTCCTGTTGCAGATACACTGATTCATAAAGACACACTTCAAGTTGTACCGAGAGATGACCTTCGTGCGGTGCAGACACCGCAAAGTTTTTTGCACAGGGTTATTCTAAAAGCACACGAAGAAGCACTTGCTAAAAAAGTTAGTGCAACAGACGACGCAGCGTTAGTGAGGTTGCTGGGTCAGGATGTCGCGTTGGTCGAAGGAAGCAGTTGGCTCGAGAAAATAACGACACCAGATGATTATGAACGTGCTCAGGTGTTGGTGGAAATGTGGCAAGAGAAAAATAGAAGGGGGGAAGGGGAGAAAGGGAGAAAGGGAGAGGAGGCACGGTAGTTACGTCGTGTCACACTTTTTACTTTTTACTTTTTACTTTTTACTTTGTTATTTCTTAAAGCGCACGCTAAAGTTAATCTGGGTCTTAACATTATCGCTAAGCGTGGTGACGGGTTTCATGAAGTGGATACGCTTCTTGCACGGCTCGAGCACCACGACGAACTTACACTCGAGCCTCGAGCGCAAGGTATTTCTTTAACGGTTGAAAACACCGATTTACCAACGGACAATAAAAACCTTGCTTACCGCGCAGCACAGATGTATTTGAATGCGGCAGGGGAGAGTAGAGGGGTCAGCATTCACCTGAAAAAAAATATCCCGCTTGCGGCAGGTTTAGCGGGTGGCTCTACAGATGCTGCTGCTGTTTTGCGCGCCTTGGTGCAGATGTATCCGTCAAAGGTTGATGTAATGGCGATTGCCAAAGAGCTGGGTTCAGATGTTTCGTTTTTTGTTCAGGATGTTGCGGCAGCCAGGGCTAGAGGAAAAGGGGAAAAGTTAGAAGAAGTCATACTTCCAAAGTTGTATGTCGTGCTGGTTAATCCAGGGGTACATATCTCTGCAAAAGAGGCGTATGAAAACTTGCAGAATTTTAGTGCACGGTTGAAACTCGAGAGTGTGCTCGAGAAACTTTCAAACAACCAGGAACCAGGCTACCTAAACGCATTACAGCCAGGTGTGATGCTGCTTTATCCCAAAGTGCGCGAAGTTGTGACTGCCTTGCGCCAAACGGCCTTGCGCGGTGTGATGATGTCTGGGTCGGGCTCGACCTGTTTTGGTTTGGCAAATTCTTTTGAAGAAGCAGAGTCCATCGCTGACGCGCTTCGTGATAAACATAAGGATTGGTGGATTCAGGCAACGAGAACGATGTGAAGGCTGGAAATTTTTGCCTTTTGCCGTGTTTTTTCTCATTCCCAAGTAGAACTTGGGAATGCTTACCAATAGGCTCTGCCTCGTGTAATGCTGAACGTCAGAGCAATGTGTTTAGCTCACAGCGTAAAGAGCCCGCGTCATCAAACCAACTGCCACAACACTCAACACTAACCCAATCAACGCAAAACGCTGTGCAGCCTTGCCGTCTCCGGTTTCTTTTAATTTCTGAATTGCAGGCCGAAGCGCGCCATCGCCGATGCCCAACAGCGCAACCGCAATAACAATGCAGCTAACAATAATGATGCCCCATTCACCAAACGCAGTCACACTTTGAAAGCCTCTTGTTCGTGTGATGAGCACGAGTCCGAAAGCGATTGTGGCTGTACCTGCATAGGTCATTACGCGTACTGTTGTGATTGCAAGACTTTCTAAAACCTCTGTGCGGTGCCTCGCCAGGAGGGGCAACATCACGAGGGCAAGGATGACGTAACCACCAAGCCACAGGCTACCTGCTAAGACATGCCCGTAGCGAATGAGCCAGGTCATGGTTAGTGTCATTGAGCTTCTGCCTTTTTGAGTTGCCGCGCGATGATGACTTCACCGACAAACGCGCCGATGGGGCCGCCTGTAAAAAATGTGATGGCGGGAAACCACCACTTCCAGAGTTTGTCCACTGCTCCCAAGCTGACGACCATCACCAAAAGTAAAAAGTTTATGCCGTGAATGGGCCCCAAAATGCTCACGAGTTCGCGGTTGCCGAGTCTCGAGGCTGTAACAAGTGCCACGAGCAAGATAAAGTCAGGAATCGCCACCCAGCGAACAATTGCCAGGCGACGTTTGATTTTGGTCAGAGAGTCTAGTGCAAGCATGAACATCCTCTCAGTAAACTAAAAATAGATAGCATTGTAAAAAAAGCCTTTCACTCACTTTCAAATCTTACTCGCTAAAGAAAGAAATCGTAAGCCTTATGGAGTCAGAAGGAAGAGATAATGAAGTACCCGTTACGAGCTTTGCGTGAGTTTTCGCCCGTTTCGTATCATACCGACAACAGACGGAGCCCCTAGAAAAAACCAGACTGCAATGATGGTATCAAAGACGGCACACCCAATGTTAGTCGTGAGGTCACCTGTTATGAGTGCATGACCTTGACTAAAGTTGAGCAAATCCCAAACGGTATGAACAAGCCAGCCGATACCAATAAATCGGTAGGAAACTAAACCGTTATAAGCTAGTGTGGCAACTAGGATGCCTATCACGGCATCCCAAATACCGAGTCCACCATTGAGGTAGACGGCTGCCGCAAATGCGAGCATAACTGCCATACCTTTTTTACGCTGCGGTTCAGGAATCAAACCTACTAAGGTTATAAACACTGCTGAAAAAGGTAACATTAAAAGAGCTTGTAATAAATACGGATTTAGTGTCGTCGGCATTACGCCCACCTCCCATAAGTAACAAATGAAGCTAAGCCGAGCAGGACAAGGTTAGAAACAACCATGGGTGTTTCGCCCCTAAGTCCGTGTATGGTGGCAGCACCTATCATGATAAGCACTAAGCCAAGTGCCGCCATTGGAACCAGGAAAGGCATGATGCCTGTTAGTCTAGGTAGGATAAGCCCAAATGCTGCCAGAACTTCGGCTAGACCAATTGCCTTGATGACAATGCCAGGATAGTCTTTTGCCCAGACCATTTGGGCTGCAAATTTTTCCTCACTCTGTGCCAATTTCATACTACCTGAAGCTAGAAACGCCAAAGCCAAAAGCCCTTGGGCAATCCACAAAAAGCTATTCATCTTTTCCTCTTCTGATTAAGTGCAGGCTTAGAGGTATTTTCATCTGACTCCGTAGGTCTATTTATATTTTTCTGTATTCTCCAAAAGTGTACCATACGGTCAGTTTAGCTGACTAATTGTATACTGTCAATAAGGACTTTTGTCATGCCAAATGAATCGCTACCAAATGCCTCAGTTGTTGGATTTTCACTTTTTCGTTTAGCAGAATATTTCAATGACCACTTTATTCAAAAGTTACTGGAGCAAGGTGTGACGGATATTCGCGCTTCCCATCTCACTGTCTTTAGAGAGTTGCAAGAAGGAGGCTCGAGGGTGACAGCAATGGCTAGTCGTGCAGGTATTACGAAGCAGTCTATGAGTGCGCTAGTTGAGCATCTGGAAGAGCGTGGTTATGTAGAGCGTATCCCTGATCCGAAAGATGGACGTGCTCATCTTATCCGTCTTAGCAAAAAAGGAAGACAAATTTATGATTTTGGAATGCAGGTTGGTAGAGAGATTGATGCAATCTGGGAGAAACATCTGGGTAAAAAAAACCTTATGCAACTTCGCACACTTCTTCATAAGCTTGATCAAGGTATTTTGTCTGAGGATAAAAAGTAATGTGAACACTGTTTATGTTTATCCGAAAGTATAGAGTCGTGATAGCCTGTAACAATGAAACTTAAAGCCTTACTTTTTGATATGGACGGCACTCTTTCTGACTCAGACCCTGTTCATATGCTTGCCTGGCAAGAAATTTTGCATATCTACGGCATCGAAATAAACGATGAAATTTATCACGCCAGGATTGTAGGTCGTGTCAATCCACAAATCGTTCGTGACTTCTTGCCGCAGTTACCCGAAGAAACCATTGAGCCGATTGTGGCAGAGAAAGAAGCCGCATTTAGAAGACGTGCAGGAAAGTTAGAACCTTTGCCTGGACTCATGACCCTGCTCGAGTGGCGGGTCAATCAAGGGTTACAAACTGCCCTCGTCACGAATGCAACGCACCACACTGTACCTTTTAGTTTACAAGCTCTTGGCTTAGACGATTACTTTAAGGTGCGTGTTTTAGCCGACGAAGTTCCTGCAGGGAAGCCTGACCCACGCCACTACGAAGAAGCGTTGCGCCGCTTAAAGATTGCAGCGAGTGAAGCGGTTGTGTTTGAAGATTCACCTTCAGGTGTACGTTCTGCTGCGGGTGCAGGTATTGCGACGGTGGGTATTACGACAACACAACCCTCTGAGCTCCTTAAAGCCGCAGGCGCAACACTAACCGTGCCAGATTTCACAGCACAAGAACTGTGGGATTTTTTAGAACAATTTAAGATAGCTGTCGTGTAGCGTAGAGTTGCGGTGAGGGTAAATTCAGAAGGTAGAAGGTTAGAGTTGGCTTGAAATCCTAGACACAAAAGGAAGAGACTATAGGACAACAGGAGGTCTAGGATGGCAACAGCAAAGAAAGACAAACGGGAATACTGGAGTTAGTCTAAAATCCTAGACAAAGGTAGTTTAGTTTAAGCTGCGGCATGAAGCAAGCCCTCCTTTGGCTGAATACCTTGGGTGGACTTAGCTTGAAATCTTAGACAAAAAAGGAAGAGACTATAAGTACGCAGGAGGTCTAAGATGGCAACAGCCAAGAAAGAGAAGCGGGATTACAGTACGGAATTCAAGATAGATGCAGCTAGGCTAGTGGAAGATCA
>JBOFGY010000095.1:0-5346 GCA_051649365.1 Trueperaceae bacterium | reverse complement strand
GTGCGCTGAGTTCGCTACAAAGTAAGTGCCATGAGATGGCTTCGACGCTCAGCCACTAGGAACGATAGGCTGAGCATCGTTTGAGACTTGTTTTACCACCAAAACGCCTCTCGCAATGACAAATGGAAATGAACTTTCGGGATGACTCATGTCAACCTTAACTCCCTACTTTGTTACTGGCAAAAACTTTCTCAACACGGCCAAGGTTGCAGATTGGTGTGGATCAGCAAGATCGCGCCAGGTAGCAATCGCTAACGTCACACCTAAAGAAATCCAGTACAAAAAGCCGTCGGCTGCTTGCAGCGTCATGTTAATGATAAGCAAAAAAACCACCGTACCAATGGCATATATCGAAAGTGCGTCACCGTGCCGCCAGAGTAAGCGAATGACAATAAGGTGTAAGAAGATAAAAAAGCCCACACCCAACAAACCAAAGTCAATAGCCATCTGCAAATAAGTATTGTGAACGGAGTACAAAAAACCTACGACGCGGTTCGTGACAAGGAGACTGTAATTGTAGCCGTGTCCGAAAAGGAGCTGGGGTGCAGGTGCGTTTTCGATTTCACGAATCGCCGCATTCCAGAGTGGCACCCGTCCGTTCGCCGAAGAAACATCGCCTTGGTTAAAGCGTTCGATGAGGTTACCCGAACCTGGCAAGTTTGCAATAGTGATACCCGCAATAGCCACGACGAGAAGCAGTGGAATACTGCGGCGCGGGTTGTTAAAGACGCGCACAATCATAACGAGGAACGCAACAGCTAACGCGGTTGTTACCCCCCTCGAGGCCAGCAGCAAGGTTGCGTAAATACCGCCAATAAGGGCTAACCACCCTAAGAGCTTTATGACCCAATTCGACTTGCTTAAAATTTGAAATGCAAAGAGGGGAATGAGACCGAGCGCAATGTTCGTGGTGACGTTGTTCTGGTCAATTTCAGAAATACCCCGACCCGCAAACCCAGATTGCGCCGCGTCAAGAATCACCCAACCAGCAATAATCAGAGCGGCCCAAATTTGTACATTCATAACTTCTTTGAACGATTTTTCTGAGGCGAACTGGAAATACCCCATGATGGCAAGCAGATAAATCACGAGGCGTTGAAACAAATCAAAACCGACAGGCGTAGCAATGGTAAACAAACTAAAAATCACCATGGTATAAAAAAGTGCGTACGTGACGATAATCCCCACCGACACTTTGGCCCGACCAGAGATTAAACTAACAACAGCATTAAAAAGCATGAGCAAGTAAAGTGGATAGTAAAGTCCTCGTATCTCGCCAACTACACCTAAGACCGTCGTTTGGAGTGCGTAGGCCAAGAAGAAAAAGGCCATCGTCCAGTGCGTATAGCGGATCATGAGGAAAGCCATGAGCGCGGCTGCAACCCCGCCAACTGCTAAGTAAACGAGCAAAGGTAAATAAGCGATTCCAAAACCAAGGGCTGCACCCACCGCAATACCCGCAAGAGCAAAAAGGATATTACTCGAGGGTCTTCTGGGGGATTCTGAGAGCAGGCGGGGCAAAATCATGGTGACTCCTGTAATAAAGGGATGTAGCAGTAAGAAGGAAGGAGAAGTTGCTTTCTCTTTCCTTCTTACTGCTACATCCTCAATCAGCGACTTTCATAATAAACCGAATCTTGGCTGGATTGCGAACATTGAGGACAAAATAGAAGAGTTCGCGGGCCATTGGCAGGTGTTGCCGAAAATAGCGGTAACGCTTGGCAAACGTCCAATGCCTGCCCCCCGCCGCCAGGCGGTAAAGGCGAGCATCTTTCGCATAGTGCTTCTGAATGAGCTTAAACCCATCACGGCGCATCATAGCTTGGTTGTGGTGCGATTGCGTCGGGTGACGGCGGTAAATACCTAAGGGTTCGGGAATATAGCCAAAATCGGTGTGCTCGAGACAGCGTATCCAGTAATCCCAGTCTTCCCCACCGTGCAGGTTGGCATCAAAAAAACCGACTTTTTTCATGAGAGAAGTACGCAGCATCGGCGCGATGGGTGAAAACCAACAACGGTATAAAAAGGCTTCTTTGAACGGTACTGGCGGACGATTTGGGCTGGGTTCTTCAACAATTTTTAGATTTTCGTCCCCAATGTAGTTACCGCAATATACCAAAGCAAGTTCAGGATGGTCTTGTAAAAATTTGACCTGCTTTGCTACTTTTTCGGGTAAATAGGTGTCATCCGAATCTAAAAAGCACATCAGGTCACCTTTGACAACTCTCATTGCGTCATTGCGAGCTGCGGAAACACCCGCATTGGCTTTGTGAATAACCTCAATGCGTTTGTCCTGTGCGGCTAAGCAGTCAGCAACAGCAGCGGTATCATCTTTGGAACCATCATTAACGATAATCATGTGGAGATTTTGGTAGGTTTGTGCCTGCAAACTTTCGATAGCCGCCCCAAGGTATTTTGCAGCGTTATAAGCAGGAATAACCACCGAGACTAAGGGTTCAACAGAGACTAAAGGTTGAGAGGAGGAAGATTCGTTCATAGGAATACCCGTGACGAAGGGCTAAAAAAGTATAGCGCGATACTTCGCAATTTCACAGTGACACTATCCAACCTCTTAGGCACTAGCTCGACCCTTGATAAATCGCCGAATGAGCCCAGGCACTTGACCTACCCCAACGCGAATTTGAACCACCCAGAATAAATAAGCAAGCCACAAACAACCCGCCAAAATAATGTACTGCCACGAACCCGTCGCGCCGAGATAACTACAGCTCAGCACTAAAGCAAGCCCTGCAAAAAGGTGAACGATGTGTTCTTTGTTGAGGGAGAACTTGAGGTGGACGAAGTAGAAATAGACATTGGTACTAAGGTGAATAAGTGTGGCGATAAACCAAGCCGTTACGACAGCTTGTGGTCCAATGATAGGTAACAAAAGGACAACCAAAGCCCATCTCGAGCCCCACTGGATCAAATCGAGGATAAGCCAAGTACGAACTTTTTTGAGGGCGAGCAATGGCGCACCGATCACCCAAATGAAGACTTGCACAAAGTCCGCAGCGAGCAAAAACGGAAAATAATGAGCTGCATCAAGAAACTTAGGTCCAGACAAGATGAGCAGGGCAGGCACACAGAAAACACCAAGAGCAGCACCTGCTAGAGCTGCTAAAGGTAAGACAACTTTAAGAAGCTGGTCTGCTGTTTTGATAATGTTTTCCCTAGTATGATCTTTACCAATTGCAGCGAGTGAGTAACTACCCACGCTACTTAGCACAATCGTTTTTACTTGTGAAGTTAGGAGCAGTGCGGCAGCATAAAAACCGTTTTCAACCTCACTTACTTGACGTGCTAGAGCTGTGGTAATCGAAGCAGAGCTGAGGTCACGCATAAAACTATTAACAAGCGAGGCAATGCCAAAAAAAGCTAAGCCATACACGGTAGAACGGTGCCACCGCACAGACCAAGGCCGGTACCCTAATTTGTAACAACGGTGTGCAAGCAAAATAACGAGGAGTAGCGTCAGGATGATGTATTGAAGCGTTGCTCCGACAAAACCATAAAACCAAACGATAGGCACAGTAATCACCGTACCGATAACAATGGCAAGACTGCGCCCTGACGTAAGACCTTTAATGTCCATGATACCCGTCAAGAAAGCAATGTAGTTACTCTCGAGGGCTTTGAGAGGCAACGAAAGCAATAAAAGCCCACATGACATAAGCACCGCAGGCGTAGGGTGAAGTTTGAAATACTCGAGCGAAATATACCCAAGCTGATAACCCATAAGAACGACAAAGGTCGCCACGATAGATAAGGCCCAAACAATAAAATTGGCATTAGCAAGAATCTTCTGACGTTCGCCTTGGTCTTGGGTTGCGGCAACATTACGGCTTAAACCCACTGAGAGCCCAAAAATAACAACTGTGCCGATAACCGTAAAGAGCATATTCAAAATAGCAAATTCACCAAACCCTAAAGGATCGAGTCGTCTTTGTACGATGGCGTTACGTACTAAACCCGTAACCGCAATGACGAGCTGTAAACCCGCAAGTTGCATCAAATTGGTCAATATTGTTCTCATAAAAAAGGTACACCCACCCGCACCAAACGCTAGTATAGCCCCAACTTATCTTAGGAGGCAGTGACAGGAATTTGAAGTCTAAAACCTTAGAGCTTACTTTGATTTTACCCCAAACCCTACCCTGCTTGATTTATACACTCTAGTGCATATATTATCGTTCTTCTTGGTAGAAGGGATAATGCTGTGCCAAAAATTATGAGTAAAATCACAAGCGTGGATAGCCTTAAAGGAAAAGATTTCCTCTCACTTGCCGACCTGAAGCGTGAGGAGTTTACAGGGCTCGTGGACAGTGCCCTCGAGCTTAAAGAAAAGTGGAAAGCGGGCGAACGCCCTGAACCCCTAAAGCATAAAACGCTCGCCATGATTTTTGAAAAGCAGTCTTTACGAACTCGCACGACATTTGATGTAGCTATGTTTCAACTTGGTGGGCATTCAGTGCTATTAGATGGGAACATTGGCTTTGGCAAACGCGAGAGCGTGCGCGATATTGCCAAAAACTTAGAGCGTTGGGTAGATGGCATTATGCTTCGCACCTTTGCCCATGACAACGTCGTGAAACTCGCTGAACACGCCAACATTCCTGTCATTAATGGTCTAACAGATTTCTTGCATCCCACGCAACTCGTTGCCGATTACATCACGCTAAAAGAAACTTTCGGCACGTGGTCTGGCTTAACAGTTGTTTATGTTGGCGATGGCAACAACGTCTGTCATTCCCACATCAACGCAGCAGCACTAGCAGGTACAAAACTCATTATTGCTTGTCCTGAAGGCTTTGACCCTGATGAAACTGTCTTAAAGGTAGCCCGCAGCAAAGGGGCAACCATTGAAATTCAACGTGAACCCCGCGAAGCCTTAAAAGGTGCAGACGTGCTTTACACCGATGTTTGGATTTCAATGGGTCAAGAGGATGACGCGAAACGCCGCAAAACTGCCTTTCAGGGTTACACCATCACGCCTGAGTGGTTTAAGGATTTATCAAAGCGCGGTATTTTTATGCACGATTTACCCACACACTACGGTGAAGAATGTATTGAAGAAGCCGTCTATCACGAACGCAGCCGCGTCTTTGACCAAGCTGAAAATCGCTTGCACGCACACAAGGGAATTTTGTATCAGGTGTTAAGAGATTAAAAAGCCAAGGCTAGAGGCAAAGGCAGAGGGCAAGGGCTAAAATCTTTTTTGGTTTTGTGCCTTTAGCCTTTCTTCTCCGCTTTAGCTTATAAAAGGATCTTGCAAGCGACCATCTGAAACTTCATTACTTTTTAGGATTAAAGAAACTTTCTTCGTCGCCCTCGAGTTTCTCTGGC
>JBOFGY010000094.1:0-18716 GCA_051649365.1 Trueperaceae bacterium | reverse complement strand
ACATCATTGGCTTGTTTTTCCAGAATCAGTCTAGCGATTTCACGTTGTGCTCCCATCGCATCTATCGTCACGGTGCAGCCAGAAACATCGAATAAATCCAGCGTCTCTATCCCGTCAGGCAAGGCGGTGATTTCATTGCTTTTGGCACTCACTTTCGTCTGAGCCAAACGGATACCCAAGGTTGTACTCCAGGCATTTACCAGGTAGGTCGCGTGTGACTCTTCCTCGCGTGTTCCTCTGATGGCGTAGCGTACCCAGTCAACCAGGCAACGTTGCCACTGGATGGGATCAAGCCTTGCAAACTCCCGAAGGTATCATGACTTGGTATCCCTGTTTCCACATTCAAAAACTGACTCAACCACGACTGTTTCGCTACACCAAATTCCTCGAATTCCGTGTAGTCATTGGCCCCCCTGCAACGACGGCAACCAGGGCGATGACGATGATGTTGATGAGCGGATGAACCGTGTTCTCGGCTCTTGGGTCAGTGAAGGTCTCTTTCAAACTTAGGGCTAGCTCGGGCTTTAGATACTCGTCCATGCCCCAAACTTACTGCTTTTCTGCCACATGCGTAAGCCCTGAGGAGTCAGGAAGCGCAGGAGGAAGGAGAGAGGATTACAAACTTCTTCCTCCTGCCTTCCTTTCTCTTGTAGTTTACTTTTTGACACTTCAATGACACTTTAACTCTACCCAAAGCCCTACTATAAAGATGTGGATCGTCTTGCGCTTATAGGTGTGTCGCATCGTCGGGGTGGGGCGGAACTGATTGAGAAGTACCAAGCAACATTTTCCGCAGATGCCTTGCCTTTCAAATCGGCAGTGCTGCTCTCAACCTGTAACCGTTGGGACGCTGTCGGTATATTGCCTGAGGATATGATGTTAAGCGACCTCAGAGACCAGCTAACGCTAGGCACGCGTCCTTATGTTTATACGGGGGAGGCGGCACTCGAGCAACTCACGCGTGTTGCTGCTTCGCTCGATTCGCTCAACCCAGGTGAAGACCAAGTCATGAGCCAAGTTCGTGAAGCTTTTGCCGTTTCTAAGACAGATGCAACCTTGACATTTGCCTTTCAAACCGCTTTACGCATTGCTAAAAAAGTCCGTGCTGAGATTGACCTTGCACCGATGGACACCTCCCTGTTTAGCCTTGCTCGGCCAAGGCTCGAGCAACTTTTGCCTAAGGGTGGTAACGTCGCTGTTTTGGGTCTTGGAAAAATGGGAACGCTCGCCGCAAAATCGGTAGCAAGTCTAAACTACTGTGTTTATTTAGTGAACCGCTCGAGAGACCGTCTCGAGGAATTTTTATCTCTAACACCGAATACCCAGGGGTTCATTCCTGTAACGCTCGAGTCCTTCCTGAAGAACCCACCCCGTGTTGACGCGCTTGTTTGCGCTACCCCTATCAAACATCTGGTGGATGATGTACTACTTACTAAACTACCCGAGCTTAACCTCATCATTGACTTAGGCATTCCGCGCAACGCAGACGCTGAAGTTGCAAGGAGTCTTGGGGTTGAGGTTTTAGATGTTGACAGTTTGCAAACGCTTGGGCAACAACGTCGCACAGTTCTTGCTGACAAGCTTGCCAAAGCTGAAAGACTCGTGCAAGGTGAAGTTGAACTTGCCATGACAGATTGGACAGAAAAGCAGCTTGGTCCGTCCATTAAAAAATTAAGAGACATGTATTTGCAAACCATCGCTGAGGTTGTACCGAAAGAAGAAGCTGAAAAACTTGCTCACAAGTTCGCGCACGTTCCTGTGAAAGGTTTACGCGCCATCGCTCGTGAGTATGGTCTTGATGCAGCAAAGTTATTTTTGAGTGAAGCAGGTCTAGAATGAAGACGAAAAGAGGGAATGAGAGATGGGGAATGGGTTTTGTACTCCTTCCTCTTTCCTCCTTTCTTTCTTGGAGGTTTTCATGAATCTCCGAATAGCCACCCGCAAAAGCGACCTCGCTCTCTGGCAAGCTAACTGGGTAAAGGGAAGATTAGAGAGCTTCGGTCACGAAATCTCTCTCGTGCTTATTGAAACCCAAGGCGACAAAGACCATCAACCTTTTGCCAAAATGCAAGGGCAAGGATTTTTCACAAAGGCTGTGCAAGATGCTGTGCTAGATAAACGTGCCGACATCGCCGTGCATTCGCACAAAGATTTGCCGAGTATGCCCATGCCTGGTCTAGAAATTGCTGCGGTGACAGAACGTGCTAATCCAAAAGATGTGTTGCTCATTCGCCCAGAAATGTTTGACGACAGCGCACAAAACTTACCCCTGCATGAAGGTGCTAAGGTTGGGACGAGTGCGGTGCGGCGGCATAGTCAATTAGTGTCATTGCGCCCTGATTTAGTCGTGCAAGAGCTTCGCGGCAACGTGCCAACGCGCGTTGAAAAACTTCGCAGAAGTGACGATGACGCGATTGTGTTAGCAGCAGCTGGCTTAGAAAGATTACAGCTCGATTTATCTGATTTTAAAGTGATTGCACTCGAGCCTACCTTCTTCATTCCTGCGCCTGCTCAAGGTGTGTTAGCGATTGAATGCCGACGTGAAGATTTTGAAATCGCCTCCGGGTTAACAGAAATCAACGACATGAACACCTACCGCGCCATCTCTGCTGAGCGTGGACTCATGGCCATGTTACAAGGTGGTTGCCAACTCGCTCTTGGTGCGTATGCAACTTTTCTAAACAGTATTGTCAAACTGCATGTTTGGTATGAAGGGCAGTACGTAGAAACAGAGCACAAAACATCAGAAGGGGCAGCGCTGTTGGCGTTTGAGGCATTAGGGCGACCCGTAGGTGCGAAGTGAAAAACGGTTTAGGGTTTTCAGATTCCAAATCCGCAAGCACTGCTCAGTTGGAGACAGACAGGATTTGGAACCTGAAAGGGAGGCAGGGTGCGGTGCGTGTGGCACTTACACAGTCTCGAGGGCGTTTGGAAGTTGTGCAGGAAATGCTCGAGACTAGAGGGTATGAAGTCGTGCGCCAACCGCTTATTGAAACGCAACCCCTTCTCGATGAAAAGACAAGGTTCGAGGCTGAAAAACTTTTGGACTGTGCCTGGATTTTATTTACTAGCCGAACTGCTGCCGAAACCTGGTCAACGTTGCTTTCCCCATATTCTACATCCCACATCCCATATCCTTTATACGGAGCCGTAGGCAAAAAGACAGCAGAAGCATTAAGACAGAGCGGCGCAGAAGTGTCTATTATCGCTGACCAGCAAAACGCTGAGAACTTTGCTGATATGTTTTTGAATCATCAAAAGGCCGCCTCACCTGTTGGCCTACCTCGAGGTGATAGGGCATTAGATACAGTTCAACAGAAACTCGAGGTGGCAGGTTTTGAAGTTCGTCCACTCGTTGTTTACAAAACAGTTCTTCACCCATACCGCTTTGAAAATATAGAGGTGATTGTGTGCTCGAGCCCTTCTGCAGTAGAAGCAATAGAAGACAAAGGTGAAGCGCGGCTCGTAGCCATCGGCGACACGACTTTGAAAGCAATGGAGGCAAGGGGCTGGCAAGCGGTAAAATCAGCATCACCTGAAGCAGAAGCCATTGTAGGGGCGATAGAAGTTAATAAGGTGAGGGGTGCTTAGCAGTGGAGGCGCTACTTTTTATCATTGTCGCTGGCAGCATAGGAATTGCTATTTGGTCCATTGTTGCAGGTGAGCAGAGGCGTTCCAAAGGTTACTACGATGATTACGGAAGAAAACTGCCTTTTGACGAGGTGAATGCTAAAGCGGACTTCAGTGCGGCAGAGGTTGCTCGTTTGGAACAGGAACTCGCTGACGAGAGACAACACTCTGCTCGCGTGCTCGAGAAGTTAGCTGAACTCGAGAGGCGGTTAGAGTTCTTAGAAGGAAAGGGTTCGTGATGGCACTTACAGAAACAAAACCAGGACTTAATATTACACAGCTTGCTTTAACCCAGCGTCCCCGTAGGCTCCGTACTTCGCAAGCGATGCGTGATTTGGTTTCGGAAACAAGTGTAAGTGCAAAAAACTTTATTGCGCCGTATTTCGTTGTGTCGGGAAAAAATGAAGTGCAGCCGATTAACGCTTTGCCGGGTGTCTCACGCCTCAGTGTAGATAAGTTGATGGTGGAATTCGAGCGCAATCTCAAGCTTGGTATCAAAGCGACGATGCTTTTTGGTGTCATTGACGTTTCGCAAAAAACATCTGATGGTAAAGCTGCTACAGATGAAAACGGGCCGGTTGCCTCTGCCCTCCGTGAAGCGCGAGTGCAGTTCGGCAATGACTTGGTACTTATGACCGATGTGTGCCTTTGCGGTTATACCGAGCATGGTCACTGTGGTGTCTTAAAACCAACACCCAAAGGCATTTTAGTAGATAATGACTCGAGTCTTGGAGGGTTAGCAACCATGGCTCTAGTTCATGCACGAGCAGGTGCGGATGTGGTCTCACCCTCAGACATGATGGACGGGCGTATAGGGATGATTCGTCAAACGCTTGATGCAGAAGGATTTTCTGACGTAAGCATTTTGTCCTACGCAGTGAAATATGCGTCAGCATTTTATGGGCCGTTCCGTGAGGCGGCAGGTTCATCACCCACCAAGAACGCCATGACGCATCATGACATGATGCCACCCAAAGACCGTAAAACCTACCAAATGGATTTTAGAAACACACGCGAAGCCCTGCGAGAACTCGAGCTTGATGAAGCCGAAGGTGCAGACAGGGTGCTGGTAAAGCCGGCCTTAGCGTACCTCGATGTGATTGCTGGCGTTCGCGCGCACACACATTTGCCTGTTGTTGCCTATAACGTTTCAGGTGAATATGCCATGCTCAAAGCTGCGGCTAGTGTTGGCGCACTCGATGAAGCTCTAGCTGTTAGAGAATCTTTCCTTGCCATGCGCCGTGCAGGGGCGGAGCTTATTATTTCGTATCATGTTGTTGAAGCCCTCGAGAAAGGCTGGCTAGATGGCTAGTTGGTACTTCCGCAGTTCAGCTCATCAGGTAAAACTGAAGGCTGAACTGCTGGGATGCTGAAGTGTTGAGACGCTGAACTATCATGAAAACTTCCCAAACCCTCACCCGTATCGCTTTTATCGTCATTATCGCCTTCGTGGTGGCGCAGGTGGTGTGGTGGATTGTGTTTACAGAGGGGTATGTGAGTCATTACCGTGATGAAACGTTGCAAGTGTGGCAGAGAGACGCGGAAGTCGCCAATGAACTTTTGGCCTTATCACCAGATTCAAGTGTAATTGCAGAACTCGCGTCGGATTATCCACACTTGAATTATGACGAGAGTGCGAAAGCGTTCGTGATTGATAAGGAGGTCTCGAGTGCTTTTGTAGATGATCAAAATGGCTATATTCGCATGTTTGCATTTGAGGGGCCGTTTTTTGTTGCTGTTATCCTCACAGGACTTTTTATCATCGGCCGCAGTTTGCGTACAGAGCGCGACTTAAAGCGTCGTCAGCAAAACTTTTTATCGGCAATTACGCACGAATTCAAAACGCCGATGAGTACGCTAAGACTTTTAATTGAAACCGTTTTGTTTAGACCACTTCCTCCCGAAAAGCAAAAGAGTTATTTGGAAAAAATGGCTGTGGAATTATCTCGTCTCGAGCAAACCAGTGAGCAAGTCTTGGCAGCGGCGCGGCTCGAGCATTCTGATTCTGCACCTCTTCTTGAAAATCAGGAACTCAATACTACTGTCCAAGGTGTGATTGGCAAAGCACGAAATGGTTTAGAAGCGAAAGGTGCAGTGTTAAGTGTTGAGTATAGTTCTGAGCCGCTTAATGTTTCGCTTGATAGCAATGCGTTTAGCGTTGTTCTCAATAATTTACTCGATAATGCGGAAAAGTACAGCTCGAGCCTTCCAAAGAAAATTCAGGTGAAGCTCGAGCGTCAAAATGATTTAATCCTCATGCACGTGGACGATGAAGGCATTGGTATTGCTGACACAGAGCTTAATCGGGTCTTCGAGCGGTTTTACCGTGTAGGTCATGAAATGACGCGAGAATCAAAAGGTGTTGGCTTGGGCTTACATCTTGTTAAAACAATCACTGAAGCAATGAACGGTTGGGTGCGCGTCGAGAAAAATCCAAATGCTGAAGGCGGCACGCGCTTTACCGTTGTACTGCCTCGCCGGGTAGTTGCTGTTGAAGGCGCAAGTAAAACTATCAAGGGACAAATATAAATATGATGAAACCGCGAGTTCTACTGGTTGAAGATGAAACGAGCCTTGCTGAGGTGATTGCAGATAACCTGATCGCTGAAGGTTACGAAACACTTCTCGCTAGAGATGGGCGTGTAGGTATGAACATGTGGCAAACCCAACACCCTGATCTCATTGTGTTGGATGTGATGCTACCGTATCTTGACGGCTACGAACTTTGCAAACGAATGCGCGAAGCGGGTGACACGACTCCTGTACTATTTCTTAGTGCTAAGGGTCAACCCGATGAGCGTGTGATGGGTTTGCAAGTCGGTGGGGATGATTATTTGCCAAAGCCTTTTCATCTTCCAGAGTTTTTGCTACGTGTACAAAACATGCTGCGCCGCAAATCTTGGACGCAGAAACCACTCGATGCAACCTACAGCTTTGGTGGTCACACGATTGATTTTCGTGCTTGGACAGTGAAGACGAATAAAGGTCAAGTTGAACCTTTGGGCGAGCGTGAGCTTGGTATTCTAAAATTGTTAGTGAGTCATCCCAATGAAGTCGTAAGCCGTGATGATATTTTAGATCATGTTTGGGGTAATGATGTTTTCCCGAGTAGTCGCACGGTGGATAATTTTGTGATGCGTTTAAGAAAGATACTCGAGCCTGACCCTGCTAATCCTGTTTATATTCATACCATTTGGGGTGTGGGTTATAAATTCACGCCTAATGAGACTATGGATAGGAGACAAAGTGATTAAGCATTTAAGAATTGAGCAACAGGGTCTGGTGCTAGGTAGGGTTGAAAATTTAGAGTTGGATATGTGGTATTTTTGGGGTTCATTTAAGCCCACAGAAAAATTTGCTGAAGTCAAACCACTTTTTGATAAAGCGTATGAATTTCTTGAAAAAGAAGAGTATGAAGCGTGGGATGAATTCTTTAGTCATGAGATTATGACCAAAGATTTATGCATTGTGGATTCAGACGAAGAAAAATACCCAGACTTTATCTTACATATTCACGAGCAAAAAGCATGGGGGAAATTGTCATGAGTTTATTTTTAGATGCAGCTTGGGGTAAAGACACAGACCGCGCTCCAATTTGGATGATGCGCCAAGCCGGGCGATACTTGCCTGAGTACCGCGCCCTCAAAGAGAAACATGGTTTCTGGACAATGTGCCGCACACCAGAACTCGCCGCTGAAATTACAATGCAACCTGTCAGGCGACTTGGTGTGGATGCCGCCATTCTTTTTCAAGACATCATGACACCATTGCCACCGATGGGTATTGATATTGAATTCAAGCCAGGCCCCGTGATTGCTGCGCCGATTCGCACGAGGGCGCAAGTAGACACACTCCTCATTCCTGACAAAGATGAACTCGTTCCTTTTGTGGCAGAAGCAATTAAACTTATTCGTCTAGAAAGTAAAGTGCCATTAATTGGTTTTGGTGGTGCCTCCCTTACCTTGGCAACCTACCTTGTTCAGGGTGCAGGAAGTAAAGAGTATGAGGAGTTTCGCCAGTTTTTGCGCTACGCGCCAGAGGTAGCACATACATTGCTTGAGAAACTCACTGAGGTTTCTATCCGCTATCTAACAAAACAAATTGAAGCAGGAGCGCAAGCTATTCAACTTTTTGACTCGTGGGCAGGTCTGCACGATGCAAGGACGTATGCAGAATTTTCTAGACCTTACAACGAGCAGATTTTCAAAGCACTCGAGCCCTACCAAGTCCCACGTTTATATATTGCGGTGGGTGCAGCACATCTTTATGGTGAGATTCAAAAACTGCCGTGTGAAGTCGTAAGTCTAGATTGGCGTATGCCTCTTAGTGCTGTTCGCCCGATGCTAAAAGGGAAGACGTTACAAGGGAATCTTGACCCTGCTATTTTGTTTGCGCCAAAAGATATTATCAAGCAAGAGGCGCAACGTGTACTTGCTGAAGGTTTAGGTGGAGCGCATATTTTTAATCTTGGTCACGGGATTATGCAGCATACAAATCCTGATCATGCACAGTTGTTGATTGATACAGTACAGGCGTTTGATAGAAAGGGGCTCGAGGTAGCTCGATGATGGTTACTGACAACGTGACGAAAAAGCGTGAGTGTGTCATTGAACTCATGCAAACTGGACAAGCAAAACTCACTAAAGCTTTTGAAGAGGTTGATGGTAAGGCCAAGTTCAAAACTCACATCTGGCAACATCACAGCGGTGGTGGCGGTACCGCGATGGTGCTGGAGAACGGCAACGT
The DNA here is from genome assembly GCA_051649365.1 of Trueperaceae bacterium. Classification (GTDB taxonomy): domain Bacteria; phylum Deinococcota; class Deinococci; order Deinococcales; family Trueperaceae; genus CAVTAE01. The sequence goes on along the minus strand of JBOFGY010000094.1, from coordinate 10,340 downwards.
TTTTGAAAAAGCAGGTGTAAACGTTTCAGCAACTTACGGCGCGTCAGTGCCACCGAGTCTTGCGAAACAACATCCAGGTATTGAGGAGAAACCGTATTTTGCAACGGGTATCTCGATGGTGTTACACTCGCAAAATCCTTACGTACCAGCATTTCATGCAAACTATCGCTATTTTGAAGTTGGTGACAGCAACGTGTGGTGGTTTGGCGGTGGCGCAGATATGACTCCAAATTATGGTTTTGAAGAAGATGCGATTCATTTTCACCAAGAGCTGAAAGCTCAATGTGACCGCCACGCGCAAGCGAACTATGAAGTAATGAAAAAAACCTGTGATGATTACTTTTATATCAAGCACCGTAAAGAAATGCGCGGTATTGGCGGCATTTTCTTTGATGAACTTTCACCAGTAGGTAAAGGGAATTGGGAAAAAGATTTTACCTTTGTAGGTGACGGTATTGATACCATTCTTATAGCCTATTTACCTGTTGTTAAAAAACGAATGAACATGCCATACAGTGAACGTGAAAAAGAATGGCAGCTTTATCGGCGCGGGCGTTACGCGGAATTTAATCTTGTTTATGACAGGGGTACAACTTTTGGGTTGCAAACTTCAGGTAATATTGAGGCAATTTTAATGTCTATGCCACCCTATGCGCGGTGGGAATTTAATTATCAATCAGAGCCAGGCAGTGCAGAAGAAAAGGTGCTCGAGTTTCTACAACCGAGAGACTGGGTAAATCACTCCGTGTAATAAGGGGTAATAAGGGAATAAATCGTCTACTGCAAGTGTCCAACCAGATAGGAGAGGTTCAGCATTGGCTATGTCGCCACGTCTAAACATCTTAAACATATCTAGTTTTTCTGCTGTGTAGCTTCTAATCACATCGCTCGAGAGCATGTCTACATCCCAAACGATTTGCGTCCCCGCAGCAAAATAATCTGCACGTTTGTCGGCAATAGCTTTTTCTGCTTTGAGTCCATAATCGTTATCACTACGCACTTCGACAGCAAAAATAGGCGCGCCCTCAATAAATTTCATCCCTGTTGTTTTGTCGATAAAATAAGCAACATCAGGGCTAAAACTTTTACGGTTAGGTAAGTCTACAATATATGCAACCTTTCCTCCAAGAGCGAATCCTCTTTGAGAGCTATGCTTATGTAAACTTAGTCCTGACTAAAATTTGACTGGCGGCGTTGCTAGGTAGAAATCCATGAGGATGAAGGCGAACGATCTTACCATTTACAAGTTCCGCTTTGTCAGGCTCCTTGTACAAGTCGCTCAAGGTTGCTTTTCCAATTACCATGAGTAGAGTCTACAAAATTTAAGTGATCTTGTACCCTATCTAACTGTCAAGTTATTTTCCTAGCGTTAAGGTGAGTTATGGCAGCTAAACTTTCAGAACAAGAGATTCAAACGCATTTAACTACCCTAGCTGGCTGGGAATTGCAAAACGACAAACTTCATAAAGCCTACAAATTTAAGAATTTTATCGAAGCGTTTGGCTTTATGACACGGGGCGCACTCGAGGCTGAAAAAATGAATCATCATCCTGAGTGGTTTAATGTCTATAACCGCGTGGTTGTAGATTTAACGACGCATGACGCGGGTGGTATTAGTGAGTTAGATATTGTGCTGGCTAAAAAGTTTGATGAGATTGTGTAAGTATAAAGCAGAAAGCAGAAGGCTCAAAATCAGTTTCGATTTTGAGCCTTCTGCACTTTAGTAACGTGTTCCCTTTATTCTCCAGAGTCGCCACCTTCACTCGAGCCCTCGGTTGGTGTTGATTCTGGGGTCGTACTTTCTGGAGTTGTACTTTCAGTAGATGGTGTTTCTTCAGTGGGTCTTGCGTTTCCAGGTGCTGTATTTTCGGGAGGAATATTTTCAGGTGTTGCACTATCGGTGGGTTGTTCGGCGTCTGTTGGCTGTTCATCCGTCGGACTTGAGCCAGGTGCTGTTTCTGACGGATCAGAGAAGGTATAAGCACTTTGCAATTCTTCTACGTCTTGCTGGTCAACGGTACCATCTTTATTGATGTCCGCAGGATCGTTGACATCTCTGCGCCCAAAGGCTTGCGAGAGTGCCACGAGGTCATAAAAATTCACAACGCCATCTTTATTAATGTCTTCACTGACGAAAAGCTCGAGCCTATCGAGCAGTTGCCGTTCTGCGTCGCCAAGTTCCGTACTAGCGTCGAGGCTAACGCTCGGGTTCATGACGCTGTTGGGCATGAGGTTTACGGCATCGGTAGCTTGACCTTCTGAAGCTTGACCTTCTGATGGTTGCTGCTCTGCTGCGGTTTCTTCAGTAGCTGAATCGGTAGTTTCAGTTGCCCCCTCAGTTTCGGTAGCTGTTGTGTCTTCTATTTCACTTGGTGTGCTCTGCTCTTCTGTATTTTCACCTTCAGCACTGGCAGGTTGAGCTTGTTTTTCGGAACTTGCCTCTTGATTTTCTGCTGTGTCTGATTCAGGAAGAGGTGTCGTTTCAAAGGTTTCAGTACCTTCGCGTGGTGCTGGCCCTAAGGGTGCAGGTTCTGTAGGTGTTGTTTCGGCTGTCGGTGTTTCGCCTCCTGTTTCGCTAGGTGTTCCTGTCTCATTAGTTGGAGCTGTTTCACCTGGCAGCGCGGGCAACGGTGTACCAGGAATCTGTGCGGTAAGACCAATGGCAATGCCTGTTTCGTGCAGCAAAATGCGTTTTCTGTTTTCTGCATTTGGGCTAATGAGATACGTCAGAGTGCGACCTTCCTGCTGACGTTGCACAGTGAGTGAAAGCGTATCTGGCCCGAAGCGTTCAGTTTGTCCGTATTGGAAAACGCCTTCAGGATTTTCTTGTGTTTCACTCGCTTCAACTCTGTCGCTAAGAGCAATCCAGGCATCAAAAGCTTCTTTAACTTCGGCTGCGAGTGTGTCGGGGCCATTTGCGGGGTCTACGCGGTAGGTGACGGCAAAGGCGAAGAGGAAGGAGGAAAGAGGAAGGAGAAAGGAGAAAAAGAGAATGTAGGGGCGAGCAGCCGCTCGCCCTCGTTTAGAGTGTGCGAGCTTCATTCTGCACCTCTGTTCTCGAGGGCCTCGCGCAGAGCTTGCAAAATATCGGCCGTGCTACCCCCGGCACCACCAAGGGCCAGTGTGCCGTCTTCGTTGAAGGTAAGGGCGCGGTCTATTTCATCGCGCAAGCCGAGCGTGCTGTTGCGCCATAAACCTTGGCGAAAGCCGACAATCGGCGAATACAAATCTTGGTTGTAAGCAAGAATCAGCACTTCTTCTTGCTCTCTAAACTGGGGCATTAAGTTCACGGTTACACTTACGCCGTTGCTGAGGGTGCCACCGTAAAACGAGAGCGTTACGTTCGCATCGTCTTCAGTGGCGAGAAGTGCTTCGCTCACTTGAAAGGTCACGCGCGTCCAGGGGTCGCCGTCGCTCCCTGCAATGGTTTCGATACTGGTGACCGTCCCCATAAACGCGAGTTCGGTTTGAGCGATCATTTCGTCAAGTGTCAGAGTTTTGTAGGTGGTAGCAAAAGCAAGAGGGAAGAGGAATGAGCAAAGAGGAATGAGGAATAAAAAGAGTTTGGCTATGTAGGGGCGAGTGGCTACTCGCTCTTGTTTGCCTTGCCCTTGTTTGCAATGTGTAGGTTTCATTATTGTTCACCTTCGCCGTTGTTGGTCGTACCGTCATCGGTTGTACCGTCATCAGTCGTACCTTCACCTGTATCTGTGCCACTTGTTTCCTGACCATCGGGTGTGCCGTTGCCGTCTAAATCTTCTTCGTTATCCCGGGTGCCGTTATTGTTGGTGTCTTCTACATCGGGGATGCCGTCGTTGTTGCTGTCTAAGGTTGGGTCTGCATTTTCGTTGGTAGGTGGTGTGTCACTCGGGGCTACGCCCTCGGTGAGCGGGATGTAAGCGTGCGTGTTATTTTCGCCAATAAATTCTGTTTTGCTCTCGAGGAACAACGTCGAGGCGGGTGCGGGTGTGCCATCAGGATTCGTGCGCTCTAAAGGTTGCAACGTAAATTCAAACACGCGCCGATCACCTGTGAGTACACCCGCTTTGAAACCTACATCTACACGCAGTTGTCCTTCCGCGCCATCAGTAAACAGCAAAAAAGCATCATTGTTGGGCCGCGTGCGGCCTTCGACCAGCGCAAAGCGTTCAGGGTCCCAAGTAATGAGCGTGCGAAAACCCTGGAGACCACGCGCTTCTTTGATGTCGCCGCGCAGCGTGACAGGTCGCTGAATTTGCGTGTCGGGAACATTGAGCGTGAGTTGTGCAGGGGGTGCGTCTGTTACAGAAAGTGTGTACTCTTCAAAGGTTTTTGAAAGATTCGCATCACTTACGGTAATCGTAAACGTGAACTCACCCTTTTCTGTGGGCGTACCGCGAATTTCGCCACCTTGCAGAGACATGCCTGGCGGCAAGGTGCCTCTATCAAGTCTGTATTGATAAGGGGTGAGTCCACCAACAGCGCGCAGGGTGGTACTATAATCTTCACCGATGTAGGCGGGCTCGAGCGTATCCACCTTAATGTCGAGGGCTTCATCAGGTGTGGTGGTTTCGGTGCCACAACCGTACAGCGTGAGGCAGCCAAGCAGAACAAGTAATGGGGTAAAAAAACGCATAGTTAAAAAATGCATAGTCATAGTTTACAGGGTTCAGGATGAGGGGAAAAAGAGAAAGGCAATAGATGTAAACTAGGGGTGGGTTTCTTTGGTGGGACTCGAGTGGGCTTGCTTTATTGATGTTGCCAAGAACCCTTCAAACTCTCCCTGATTCAAACATAGCTACGCAGTGGATAGCCTAGAACTTGTGTCTTTCAAAACCTAGCTCTTAACGTGTTAATCTACAATGAATTCAATGGCGCAGCGGGAGTGAGGCTTTTATGGTGGAGCGGTTTGATAGGACAACAACACTGTTTTACAGGATAACGACACTAGAGCGACCCAAACGTGAATTTCATATATCCCGCGCGGCGCGGCAACGCTACGAGGTGCAGGAATCGTTGTTCTCTACGCATGGCACGGTTATCTTTGCCAATCCGAGCGAAGCCACCAAACTTGCTTATAAGATGAACCAAGCTCGTAATGCAACGCGCTATCCCGAAAAGGCGGTGAAAGCAGGTGATCTCTACGCCGCAGGACTCCTCGACGAGATATTGCACTTGGTCGTTGACGTGTATTTGGAAAATGTTAATAAGAAAGCGTTGCAACAAGCCCTTGGTTTCGTACAGGAAAAAGTGGCCCTCGAGCCCTTTCTGGTGTCGCAGCATCGCTTTGTGCAAGAGTTCCCAGCCACAGAAATTTTTCAAAATAAAATAGGTGTGGAGGAATATTTGGCGCGTTCTTCAGGTGGTGTGTCGCACCGTGAGATTGTCCTCGAGGAAACCCTCATGCTCTATCTGGCCAATGAAAATCCTGCGCTTAAAAAATTTCAAGAACTCTTTGATGATACGGTATTACAAACACAAACGGCTTACACGGGTGTGATTAAAAACGTTGCAACATTCTTTGCAAAGCAGCCACCGCTCGCGCCTGGCTTGGGGTCGCTGTTTGAGATGCTCCGCGCACCTGCACTGGCCAGCCCGGATTCTTTAGAAGGGCAGCTCGAGTACATCCGCGACAAGTGGGCGACGATTTTAGGTGAACGTTTTACACAGCTTGTTCAGCGTGTGTTGCAGAGTATAGATATTCTCAAAGAAGAGCGCAAAATGCCCTTTGGAGGGAATCCCGGGAATTTTCCTGCGGCGGTGATGACGAAGGAGGCTCTCGAGGGTTCGATGTTCGTGCGTGAACGTGGCGTAGCTACAGGTCGCCAACGCGCCGAGTACGAGCGTTTTAGCCCAGACTCATCGTGGATGCCCAGAGTTGTGATGCTTGCAAAAAGTAGCTATGTATGGCTCGACCAACTTGCCAAACAGTACGGGCAAGATATTCACCGCCTCGACCACGTGCCAGATGCAGAACTCGATGAACTCGCACGGCGTGGGTTTAATGGTTTGTGGCTCATTGGTTTGTGGGAGCGCAGCGTCGCGTCAAAAATAATAAAGCACCGTCGTGGTCAGCCCGACGCAGTGGCTTCGGCGTATTCGCTTTACGATTATCAAATTGCTCACGACTTAGGTGGCGACGCAGCGTATGAAAATTTGCGTGACAGGGCCGCGCAACGTGGCATTCGCTTGGCGAGTGACATGGTGCCAAACCACGTGGGCATTGATGGGCGTTGGGTCGTGGAACATCCAGACTGGTTTATTCAACTCGACCATCCGCCCTATCCGAGCTACACCTTTAACAGTGACGATGTCTCTACCGATGATAGAGTGGGCATTTATTTAGAAGACCACTATTATGACAACAGTGACGCAGCCGTCGTGTTTAAGCGTGTGGATAAACAAACAGGTCACGCACGTTACATCTATCATGGCAATGACGGTACAAGCTTTCCCTGGAATGATACAGCGCAAATCAATTACCTTAGTGCTGAAGCACGTGAGGCGGTTATTCAAACGATTTTTCACGTGGCGAGAAAATTTTCGATTATTCGTTTTGATGCCGCGATGACGCTTGCCAAACAACATATTCAGCGTTTGTGGTTTCCCGAGCCTGGCACGGGTGGGGATATTCCCTCGAGAGCGCAATATGGCAGCCTCACGAACGAAGAATTTGACAGGCTTATCCCGCAAGAGTTTTGGCGTGAGGTTGTTGACCGTGTGGCGCAGGAAGTGCCAGATACACTTTTGCTGGCGGAAGCTTTTTGGATGATGGAGGGTTATTTTGTCCGCACGCTCGGAATGCACCGCGTCTACAACAGTGCCTTTATGAACATGCTGAAGCGCGAAGACAATGCGAATTATCGTTTATCTATAAAGAACGTGCTCGAGTTCGACCCCGACATCTTAAAACGCTACGTCAACTTTATGAACAACCCCGACGAAGAAACTGCTGTACATCAATTTGGTAAAGATGACAAATATTTTGGCGTGTGCATTCTTATGTCTACCTTGCCTGGTTTACCGATGTACGGTCACGGACAAGTGGAAGGTTACACCGAAAAATACGGTATGGAATACCGTCGCGCTAAATATGACGAACAACCTGACCAGTGGCTCATTGATCGTCATTACCGTGAGGTCTTTCCACTGCTGCACCGCCGCGCCGAGTTTGCTGAAGTGGAAAACTTTTTACTCTACGATTTTTATACCGAGCACGGTCACGTCAATGAAGATGTGTATGCGTACTCAAATGTTCACAATGATAAGGGCTCACTGGTTGTCTTTAATAATAAATTTGCAACGGCAAAGGGTTGGATTAAACGCTCGACCTCTTACAAAGATAAGGGCTCGGGGCAAGTGCGCCAGCGCGATGTTCACGAAGGCTTACGTTTGCATGGTGGTGATAAGCACTTCGTAATTTTGCGTGACCATATTGCTGGGCTCGAGTACATGCGCCAAAGCCGTGACGTGCAGCGGCGAGGTTTATACTTCGAGCTGGAAGCCTTCAAATACCGCGTGTTTACAGATATTCACGAAGTTCATGATGTAGACGGCAGCTACGGAGCCATCTATGACCAAATTGGTTGGCAAGGTGTGCCAAATCTCTTTAATGCCAAAGAAGATTTGCGCCTCATGCCTTTGCACGGAGCCTTGAAACTATTTCTGGATTTGTCTAAAGAAACGTCAGACAAAGATATTGAAAAAGCCTACCGTGACGTTTTAGTCCAGGCTAAAAACTTCGGTTTGGAATTAACTGCGAAAGAAGAAGCCAAGGTGGTCTCGAGTGTTGTCAACCGTGTGCGCTCATTAGATGACTATCCTTTTGCTGTAACGGAAGGGTTGAAGGCTTATGTTTCTGATGCGGAACACACACGCCGCTCCCTCCTTATGTACGCAGCACTTTCACCACTTGACACCAAGTGGGTAGATGCCTGGCGACTTTTCAGACTTGTAGATGGCAATTTGCTCACGCTGATGCTCGAGTACAGAAAACTCTTTAGACCGAAAGTTAGTGTCTCGAGTATCCTTAGTAAGCTGGTTGCAGATGACAAAGTGAAACACTATCTGCGCGTTAATACTTGGCAAGAAAAAACGTATTTTAATCAGGAGCTGTATCACACACTCCTAGGTGGGTTCGTAGCTGGGGCGTGGCTCGAGACGAAACAGAATATGAATTCACTCTTAAAGGAATTTGCAACAGCGGAAGCGAAAAGCGAATACCAATTTGATAAACTTGCCAAACCCGCGAAATCAACTGTGAAAAAGGTGGCAACGAAGAAAGTAACAGCAAAGAAAAAAGTTGTGAAGAAAGAAGCCGCCAAGAAGCCCATCGCTAAGAAAGCTGTTACTGAGAAGGTGGGCGCTGAGAGAGCAACGCTTAAGAAAGCAGTGCCTAAGAAAAAGGTTGTCAAACAAGAGATGGCTGAGAAAAAAGTTGCTAAGAAAGAGACTGTTAAGGAGAAGGCTACTAAGCTAAAAATTGTCGAGAAAGAATCTGCTAAAAAAGAGGTTTCTAAAAAGCAGACTGCCAAGAACGCTACAGTACCAAAAGTAAAAAAAGAAAAACCCACGAAAGGGCAATCAGCAACTAGAACCGAGAAACCAGTCAAGGCTAAAAAGGCTCAGGTGAAGAAGGGTAAATCGAAATAGATGTAGTTGCGTCATTGTGAGGAACGTTTTAGGGATGAAAGGATTGTTAAGTAGGAGGCTTGTGGTCTTTGAAGTAAACGAGTGACAAAGCAATCTCGTTTTTCTACCTTTTTCTACCTTCATTGTTGATACATGGAAGAGAGATTGCTTCGCGGATGCAGCAGCACTCAGCTTATAAAGAGCCTAATACACCCTCAACCAAGGCTCGCGATGAACGAACCACACTTTGCTATAGCGAGGCCATTTTTTGAATTTTGTGAAAACTCAAGTGTGTCAATGCGATAGCGAGTGCATCGGCCACGTGGTGGGACTCGAGCGGCTTTGTAAGATTGAGAAGTGCGCGAACCATGAAGGCAACCTGCACTTTATCTGCCTTGCCCGTACCAACCAAGGCTTGCTTTACTTGCATCGGGCCATATTCAAATACGGGAATATCGAGTTCTCCCGCGGCAAGCAAGCATACTCCCACAGCCTGCCCGACCTTAAAGGCAACTTCCTTTTGTTGATGAAAATACTGAGACTCGAGCGCGAGAGCTTCGGGTTTGTGTGTTTGCAAAAATCCTTTAACTTCTGTATAAATGGCAAGTAGGCGAAGGCTAGGGTCTTCGCTCGAGGGTGTGCGAATGAGTTGGCAATTTAGTAGTTGCGCTTTCGTGCCTTCTTGCCGAATTGCGCCGATGCCGAGATTGGCAATGCCAGGGTCAATACCGACAACGTTTAACGCAGTTGGTTTAGCTTTCATCACTTGGGGTTTCCTTGCTAACACCTCTTTAGTTTAACCCTAGGTCTACATCTTTTGTTAGAGATTGCAAAAAATGCACGTTGAGATTCTTTGTGCTTTCAATTTTGCCGTTAGTATACCTTATGATTCACGATGAGCGTATAAAAGTCTTAAACGAAAAACCAATAGGCCAGGGCGAGTATGTGTTGTATTGGATGCAGAGTTCTCAGCGTGCGGAATATAATCATGCACTCGAGCACGCTATCGTGCACGCGAACCGTCTCAAGTTACCTGTGCTCGTAGGTTTTGGAATCATGGATAATTATCCTGATGCGAATTTGCGCCACTACACGTTTATGTTACAAGGGTTGCAAGATGCTCAGAGGACATTGGCAGAGCGTGGTATTAAGATGGTCGTGCAACACGGTAATCCTGCGGATGTTGCCATTCAACTTTCAAAAAAGGCTGCCCTCGTGGTAGTAGACAGAGGTTATTTAAGACCTGCCAAGCAGTGGCGTGAAAAAGCAGTGAAAGAGATGTATTGCAAGCTCGAGCAAGTTGAAACCGATGTTGTTGTTCCTATTGATAGTGTATCAGGCCATGCAGAATTTGCGGCAAGAACAATTCGTCCAAAAATTACGAGATTGCTAGAAAAATTTATTCAACCCGTCGAGCAAGTTCCGCTAAGAAAGAAATCGCTAGACCTGAATATTCCTAGCTTTGGTTTAAGCGATAGCACAAAACTTGCGAACAGCCTAAAACTAGACAAAAGTGTTTTACCTGTTGACACACCCTATAGTGGTGGGCAAACAACAGCACGAAAAACATTTTTGGACTTTCTCGAGCACCGCTTTGCTACCTATGTGGCGAACCGCAATCAACCACAAACAAGCGACACCTCTTACATGAGTAGATATTTGCACTTCGGCAATATCTCACCACTAGAAATCGTTCTTATGCTCCGTGAAAAGGGCTTTGTCACTAAACC
>JBOFGY010000093.1:0-22104 GCA_051649365.1 Trueperaceae bacterium | reverse complement strand
TAGACGTTATCGGAAATAAAGAATTAAACTAAATGGATGTTGCGTTACGAAGAGGTGCGACGAGACAAGCGAAAGTTTTTAGCTTTAACGAGCTTAACAGACAAGGAGTTCAAGGATGTCTTGCCCCATTTTGCACAGGCTTATGCCGAAGTTTATGAAAACAATAGAACACTAGCAGGCAAGAAGCGTAAACGGGCAGTGGGGGGTGGACGCAAGAGTGTTCTGGACGAGACAGAACAAAAACTCTTGTTTATCCTGGTGTATCAGAAAGATTACCCCTTACAAGTCATCCTGGCTGAACTTTTTGGGATGAGCCAAGCAAGCGTCAATGAATGGATACATCGCTTACTGCCTGTCCTAGGAGCTGCGTTGGATAAGATGGGTCTGATGCCTGAACGTCAAGGTAAAAACTTTGCCAAAACCGAGCAAAAGCAGGCACAGAAGCCTAAGTACATTATTGATGGCACAGAACGCCGTAGACAACGCCCACAAGATCAAGTAGAACAAGCCCTGCATTATAGTGGCAAGAAGAAAATCCATAGTGACAAAAATGTGCTGATTGTTCAAGCGACCTCCAAAAGGGTTTGCTACTTAAGTCCTACTTATCCAGGTAAAACGCACGACAAAAAGGTGGCTGACCAAGAAAAGATTCGCTATCCCAAGGAGGCTACTTTACACAAAGATACGGGCTTTCAGGGTTATGAGCCTAAACTCAAACAAAGCTATCAACCTAAAAAAATTCTTTCGGCAAAAACCTAAGTAAACGTGAGCAAGCTAGTAATCGTTCCGTCTCCCGCCTTCGTATCCGCATTGAACATGCCCTCTCAGGTGTGAAGCGTTCTCGCTCTGTCAAGGATACCCTTCGTAATACACGTCTTGAATGTTCTGACCAGTTCATCGCCAACGCTTCTGCTTTACATAACCTGCGTGTGAAACATCGCAAACACCCGCTTCGTCGCTCAATAGCCTTCCTTCTTATTTCCGATAACGTCTATTACAGAAAAGAAGGAGGGTGCTTTATACCATAGCACCCTGTCCCACATTTCGAATGGCTATGTGTTACCACCGCCACCGCCAGCACCAGCACCAAAAACAGCACCACATAGACAAGTGCATTCTAAATTTACTAGCCAATCAACATTTTCAATTTTAGGGGCATCATAATCAGGAGGGACGTTGATATTATTGTGCTTAGTCATTTCATTCATGTCATATCACCTTTCAGAATTGAATTACTCACTAGGCTCCGCCAGTGTCGCCGCCACCGCTGCCACCGCCTGTACCGAAACCAACTATACAGAGGCAGGCACACTTCAAACTTCCATGCCAATCTAGACTTTTAATTTCTGGACTGATATAGGTCTCAGCAGTATCAATTTTTGCTTTAACACTATCCATTATTCCATCTCCTTTCGCTAAGATTGAACTATCAAAGCCGTTCGTCTGGCCAGTAACCGAACTGCTAAGGTTCCGAAAATAAGAGATATAGCACTCAAGTACACCCAACCAAAAGTAGAGGTTGGGTGATGAAAAATAAGTGCTGAGCGAATCAAATCTACACCATAAGTAACAGGATTAATCAGGGCAAGCCATTGTAGAGTCTTGGGCATTGCACTGATAGGGTAAAAAACCGAACTACTCCACGTGAAAATCTGTGTAAATACGTTAATAAGTACCAAAAAAGCACCCATATCTTTACAAGCTAAAGCTAGGAACACAAAGAAACTGCTTAGCGAAGCCGTAATAAGAATTACAGCTAAAACACCTAACAGAAGCTCTAACAAACTGTACTCTACTGAAAAAGCTAAACCGCCAGCTAGGAGAAAAACTAGACCTTGAACGGTTGAAAGCAGAATAATAGTGGAAATTTTTGCGCGTATGTATGAGCCTCGAGTAGCAGGTAAGCTAATATACTCTAGAAGACTGGATGAATAAAGTTCGTTGAAAAGTCTGGACGCAGCTCCTGCCACACTACTCATGATAAACATCAAAACGATTCCTGGAAGTATAAAAGATGTATACGGCACACCATTAATGTTACCTATAGTATTCGACATACTTACGGTAAAAAACAGAAGCGTAATGAGTGGTGGCAATACTGTCAACCACAAATCTATTTTGGAACGCGAGAAGACTAACCATTCTCTATACACGAATGCTGGAAAGCCCATCTTTCACCTCCACATTTTCTTGAATGATTTTGAGGTACAAATCCTCGAGACGGGGTTGTTGGTGTTCTATCTTTTCTATATCAATATTTTTAGCTTGTAAGTAGGGAAGAATTTTCTGGTAGAAATTGTTCGGCTGTCCACGGAATTTAATCTCTGTCGTTGAAACAAATTCCAGTTCCTGACTGTGTGTAATTAAATCGGCAACCTTTACTTCACGAACATTGAGCTTTATTTCTTGCATGCCAGAAACTTTGGATAGTTGTTTTGTTGATGTGTCCAATGTAATTTCACCATTGAGTAGCATAATGACTCTGTTACAGTTTCGCTCTATCTCATCTAAATAGTGCGATGTCCAGATGATGGTGGTGTTGCGCTCGATATTAATTTTTTCTAACACTGCATAGAGCTGTTGTCTACCTTGTACGTCCAAGGCTACAGACGGCTCATCAATAAATAATATAATGGGGTCGTGCATTAAAGCCCTGATAATTGCTAATCGCCGTCTTTGCCCACCTGATAAAGTCATAATAGGCTGATTGAGATAGGGCATTTCACCAAATTGCTTAGCTAGTTTTTCCACTTTGTTTTTTACTTGTTTCACCGTTAAGCCAAAAAACCGTCCGTATATATTCAGATTCGCCCAGCCACTCAAAAATGCTTCAAAACCAGGCGATTGATGTACGATACCTACTTGTTTGCGAATATTCATGAACTTAAAAGGGTTTTTTGATAATAACGTGATGTCTCCAGTATTTGGAGACAAAAGACCTAGCATTAATTTAATTAGCGTAGATTTACCTGCACCATTAGGCCCTAAAAGACCAAGTACCTGACCCTGAGGTACTTCGATATTTACATCTTTTAGCACTTCTTTTTCTGGTTTGTATCTAAAGCTGAGGTTTTGGCAGGTTAGGGCTGCTGTGTTCATTTCATTACCTCCACGTTCATCAACCGTCTAGCCGTTAGCAAGCCATCTAAATAGACAAGCGAAGCTTCTATAGCTTTTGCGTTAGAGAATTCGACAAAGGAGTCAAACACACCTAGGCGAAAAACGCCAAGCATTTTGTTTACTGGAATCAATCCACTACCTTCAGGACCGAAGCTTCCAAAGCAGAGAAACTTTTTTACTTTACCCTGCATCAGTTTAGTCAATAAACATGTTTCATTTTGAAGACCATTTGGCGAAATACCTGCTATGGACTCCAAGTTATTTTCAAGGGTTTCTTCTAAAGAATTTAATCTCATATTACAAAACTTCTCTTCCCAATCAGGAAACAAATCTATGATGGGTTGAGGAACATAAGTTACAATAGGAGAAGGTTTCACCGAAAAATTATGCAGATTATCGCTAGGTAGCAAATTTAATGGTGGTTCATTTTCTCTAATCCGTGTTGTTGCCAACCCTAAATAATCGTTTTGCATTACTAGATTGTCGAGTAAAATATTAGAGTCTCCAGTAGTAAGTAAGCCAAATTTATTTTTAGATACAACGCGGTGTATCACGATATTTTGCTTGCCATAAGCAATAATATGACCTGGTTCTAGACTTTCATAGGGGAAGGTCTGAACTTCTACTACATCACTATCTTGTAATAGTGGAGCCATACTTGTGCCTGTTGTTTTAATTTTGCAGGTATTCGTCTCATGCAAAGTCTTTTTGATTAAGCGAACAAATGTAGATTTATGCACGTGAAGCTTCCTTCTGCTCGAGTAGACCCCGTGAAAATAAGCCCGATAGAAAAGTTTTCAAATCTGCTTCGGCAACCTCTTTTGGAATTTGGTATTTGGCTGAAAAATTGATAGCCAACTGTTCCAGAGAAAGCCAATCACTTAAACTATCCCAAATATACCGCCCAGAACTATTTAGCTGGAAAAATGCACCATTACTAGGTTTATACACTACTGTGCCACCGTCTAAATCATCTATAATCGCTTCAGCTACTTGTTTGATGACCATGCTCATTTCAAAACTCCATTTGGTTATAAAAGAGGGAGAGAGTTTTCTTCTAATGACTGAATATGTTGCGTAATAATGGCAAGTTCTGGCTCGGGCAAAGCAGTACCGATTTCTGGCTTCCACACTTCACCAGTAGAAAACAACTGTGGCACGACAGACTCGGGTTCGCTTAGTGCCTGAGTGATTCCTTCTTTTGCCCATAGTGATGTAATCATCTGGTGGCGAAGCACCCAGCAAAATTGTGGATCATTCACTTCGGCGTCACCAGAATGACCCATATGAATACCCCGACATCCGCCACCACATAGTCTGCGAATCATGCAGGTTCTACAGCCACGACGGTCTTTCACGCTGAGGTCTCGAGCTTTTTGTAAGGCTTCTGCTTTTAGTATTTCGACGAGTGGCTGTTCTTTAACGTCTCCTGAATACCAGCTTTCTGTGGTTACTAATTTGCAAGGGTAAACTTTTCCAACGGAATTAACGTAAATTTCTCCTGAACCCATGCCACAGTTTTTAGCAGGCTTTGCCATACTTTTAGACAGTGTTCTTGTAATATGATCGGTTGCTGCGAGTGATTTAGAGATAGACCCAAAAGTTTGCTTGTAAGTATCCCAGTTATAGGGCAAGTTACATGAGCTTCCCCTACCAATTAAACCAACACTTGTAAGGCGAACTCGCTCAACTTCGATGTGCGATTTGGAAAAACTTAGTAAATCATCTACTTTGTCAACATTTCTGTCACTAATAGCAGAATTGACAACAGGTTTAATACCTACAGCATTTAGAAGCTTAATTCCCCTAACGATTTTTTCAAAACTTCCAGAGCCTCGGTGTACATCATTAGCTTCAGGACTTGCGCCGTCTAAACTCGTTATTACATAGTCAAAAGATTTCGCAACTTTTTGGGCGATCTCTTTTGAGGTAATTAAGGTTGAGTTTGTAATGATTTGAGTAACTAGTCCTCTACGCTTAGCATATTGACCAAGCTCGAAAATATCCTTGCGGATTAACGGCTCACCGCCAGTAAACATAAATTCATAAACGCCTAAATCTGCTGCTTGGTTTATCAAATCTTTTGCTTCTTCGGTAGTTAATTCGCCAGGTAAAACCGTATCTGCACTCATATAACAATACTCACAGCGCAGTGAGCAGCCATGCGTAGTTTCCCAATATAAAGATTTGGGAACGGGAGGTACATCTTCATTGATAGTGGGTTCAAAAACCCCATAATAAATTACCCGCCTAACTATGAGTGTTGAAAATAGGTGATTGGCCTCTTTTAGGTCATCGCCATACATCCCAGACATACAATCGCGCAACATGTCTAAATACTTCATTTCAAACGTTGCATATGTTCCCAATTCTGGATTAAGCAGCAAAGCCATCCTTTGTTTAGGTGAGGTGAAAAACACTAACTCTTTGGGAAATCTTAGATCTGCATAATTGATGAGCATCTTTATTAGTCCTCCACTTTTAGCAGAACATAACTTAGCTAAATGTTTATCCCAACAATTTACATATCTTTGCTTATTCAGTATAGAACCCAAAAGAATCTATTCAAACCCTCTTCAAACCTTGTTCATCTGCCCACTTCACCGCCTGCGTTCTTCGATTTACCCCAATCGTTCGGTACAACCGCTTGACATAGTTTTTTGTGGTCGAAAGCTCGAGCCCCAACTTCTGAGCTATTTGTTTATCAGATAGTCCATCACAGATGCACTGCAAAATATCTAGGTCTCTCGGACATAGTGAAATGTCCACAGTTTTACTCAGCTTGCTCGAGGCTCCTCGATTTTCAAACTTAGTCATCTGATAATTTTGCAGTTTAAGCCCTAAGCCGAGAATAAGCCCAAGGCGTTCACCCATGAAGATATGTTGTTTTGTAAATGTACTATTGCTATCTATATTATCTAGGGCAAGAGTGGCTATAATCTGTCCTTGTTGATAGACGGGAACAACGAGTGTTTCTTTGATTTTATTTCTTCCAGTAGCTCTTTGTAAAATTTGTTGGCGTTCTATATCAAGTTTTGTACTGTTAAAACCCTTCAAGTCACGCAGGACAAAGGCAGCACGTTGAGGTTCTGCGGAAACAATAGACTCATCTAAACGCAAGGTTACTTTTTTAAGTTCTTGCAAGTCATAACTGTATGCGGCGACAAAGTGATAGTGCTGACCTAGCAAGAGCATCATGCTACCCGCCTTTGCTATAGATACAGACTGAATACCTAAATCTAAAATTTTTTGAAAAAGCTGCTCAGTGACCTCTTGCATCAAGAGGTCACTGAGCAATGCCCAAATTTTCTTGGAATTCCGGGAAGCTAAAATAAATTCTGAGTCAGATGTACCATTATCCATTTCCATCTATGACCACCAGTTCTTTAGATTTTTCCCCAGCTTACAAACTCATTGTGTTAATTGTGAACTGCTTTTATGTGAAGAGAATGAACTAGCCTACCTTAGATAAATACAAACTATAAAGCGTTCCAAGATAATTTGCGAAAAGGGTGGGTTACTAACCCGTTGCAAAACATACCACTATTCATCTTCTGTTTTTAGCTAGAGAATGAACCCACTCCTACAAAATCAAAACCTTCTTTACCCTAAACCCCACTCACGCTTGCATTGGCCCAAACGTCCTGCGCGTGGGTTGTTTGCCAGACTCTTCTTCTTGCCCCACGGCTACCCCAGTTTGTAAACCCATAATGTAGCCCAGTTTCATCATAAAGAGAATCGTTTCCAAATCACCTTCGCGGATACGGTCTTCCACGTATTCGTTCATGCCAGGTGGCAAGTCAATCCCCGCCACTTCCTCGGCGTGATTGGTCTTCATCTGGTGAATAAATACGGCAATAGCTTCTTTCGCTTTTTCGTCCATTTGATGATTATACGAAACGTAGATGGGATAAGCAGTAATACAGAGAAGCGGGAACATGGAAGAGAGAATATAGAAGGGAGAACACAGAAAGTTTTCTCTCCTACATTCTTCCTCCTATGTTCTATATTTTGCATTCTGCTTTTAACACTGAACAATCCACTCATGATTGCTATCAAAGTAAATTTGCCTCGAGGCCAAAAGCGAGTTATAACCTTCGGCATAAAATTCGTGCTGACCGCCTGAAATACCCGAGATGACCCCACGGTCATGCACAGTAGTGGCGTAGTAGCTGTCAATATAAACTTCTAGGCTTTCATGGCAATCATTGATGACATGCAAATCGTAGTAGGGTGTGGGAGCGTAAGCAACAACCTCAATAGAATGGACGGTTGTAAAACCTTGTGTCGTTGTAAAATGGGGAGCGCAAGCTGAAAGAAAAATAGCGCAGCTTAAAAAACTTATAAACCTAAGACCCACGAGTAGACGTAACACGATGATGCTCCAGTGACCTCGCCCTATCTGTCTGATGGGAGAAGTCGGGGTGCTCGAGTCCTAAGTTTTATTGTGCGGCAGCGTGCTGAGTTACGCTGTGATGTTTTTGGCAAAACCTGAAGTGTGAAAAAGCTGACGAATTCTAACTAAAATTGGAAGTAAATAAACGGTGCAGGATTTTCTGGAGCTAAGAAAAACACACCCATTGCCACGAAAATTACGACGAACAAACCTCGAATACCCACTAAGTTAAACTGCTTGCCTTTTCTGAGGTTGCCATCTGCCCAATCTGCCAAGAAGAAAATTGGTACCGCAATAAAGAGTGCGGTGGCCATCCAGTTCACGCCGCCCATGTCAGTGAGGGCGTACATTTTTTGAATAACGGCCCAGGAAATGCCGAAATCGGCGGAGCGGAAGAAAACCCAAGCGGTACACACAAAGATAAAAGTGACGAGCCAGCTAATACCTGTGATGAACGGAGACACACCATTTTTTACGCGCTCTTTAACCTGCCCACTAAACGCGCGGTGAATAGCGAGGGCTACGCCGTGCAAGCCGCCCCAGACCACAAAGTTCCAACTTGCACCGTGCCACAACCCACCTAAGAGCATGACGAGCATGAGGTTGATGTAGGTACGGGTTTCACCTTTGCGGTTGCCACCAAGTGAAATATAAAGATAATCGCGCAGCCAGCTCGAGAGCGAAATATGCCAACGTCGCCAAAACTCGGTGATGTTTTTCGACACGTAAGGAAAGTTAAAGTTCATGGGAATGTCAAAGCCCATGATTCTTGCTGAGCCAATTGCCATATCCGTGTAGCCGCTAAAATCACAGTAAATTTGCAAAGCATAAGAGAAGACCGCAAGCCAAACTGTGAGCGAATCGTAGGAGGCAGGATTTGCAAATACAGGGTCAATAAACAGAGCAAGTCTATCTGCGACGAGAACTTTTTTAACGAGGCCGACAAGGAAAATTTGCGACCCCAAAATGATATTGGATAAACGAATAAGGATAGGTTGCTCGAGTTGGGGTAAGAAATCTTTAGGTTTTAGAATTGGCCCAGCGATAAGGTGCGGGAAGAACGCCACGAGAAGGGCCAAGTCATAAAACGTATTCGTAGATTTATTTTCACGGCGGTAAATGTCTATGGTGTACGACATCACCTCGAAGATGATAAAGGAAATCCCGACGGGAAGCAAAATGTTGAGATAGGGAAAGCGAATATCGAGACTTGCTAACAGTGTGTTGGCCGTGTCCAAGAAAAAATTGAAATATTTGAAAACACCGAGGACGGCCAAGTTGGTAATGACAGACATGACAAGCCAGAAGCGGCGTTGTTTTTCGTCGTTGGTAGCTTCGATGCGTTGCCCGAAAATATAATTGGCAACCGTCATGGCAAACATCAAAAAGACAAATCGCCAATCCCAATAGCCGTAAAAGAAATAACTCGCTGCGAGCAAGAACATTTTTTTAACAGGGTTGGATTTGACGACGGCTAGAAAGACTAAAACAACAGCGAAGAAAACGAAGAAATCAATACTCGAGAAAATCATTGCGCTGCCCTCACTTGACCTTTGATGGTTTCAGCTAAACGCTCGGCGATGAGGGTGTGGCCCAAGTCATTGATGTGTCCAATGCCAGGTTTGGTATTAGCAAAGCCGTGCGCGATTTTATGTGTTTCTTTATAGAGTCTGGCATAGTCGGGTAGCATGGAAATAAAAGTTACGCTTGCTTCCTTCGCAGCTTCGGCGAGATGCTTTTCAGTGCTGCGAGCTTCGGCATAGTCAGCTTGGAAATAATCCATTTCCGGGATGTAGAGCAACATCGGTGTGCCATAAGCTTCTTTAAGTCCCTCGACGACGAAACGCTCGAGCGAACCGTCACTTTCAGGTTTTTCTTCTTCGGCAGGTTTGGGGTCCTCCCCGTGACCGCCTGTGTTAGCACGCATCGCTTCGACACGCTCGAGCGCAACCCTAAAAATTGAAAAATTCAAAATGCCTTGTAAAGCCGCAAAGCGTGTGGCCAGTTCATTGCTACTGACGACGGCTTTATTTTCTTTCATCGTATAGCTGTTGCCGGCTGACTCGAGGTAGAAGGTCTGATTTTTTGAGAGCAAGTCACGTGTGAAGTCGCCTTCGTTGAGTTGCACGACGACGACATCAGGTTGGAAGGTTGTCTTGTTGAAGTTTTCCAAAGCGATGTAGTCAGCGGGAGAGCCACCTTCGCGCCCGGCATTAATCACAATACTGTCTTCGCCGAGTAGGGTGTTGAGCTGTTGCGGGAATGCCACCTCGTTTGAGACTTGCATGGCTTGGGTGTAAGAATCGCCGAGAACGAGAACGCGCACGCCTGTTGCGGTCTCGAGCGTGGCCATGTCTGGTGAACGCAGTCCGAGCTCATTAAGGGTGGCGCGTCCATAGCCTTCTTTGCCTTGGACATAAAGCCCTTGCCCATAGATTCGCCCAAGCACGGGGTGGGTTTGGCTCGTGGGTTTTTGCAAAATCAGTTGACTAAGGAGTAGCTCCCAAAGAACAAGAGCAACCACACCCGCGAGTACAGCTTTGAAAAACCAACCTAGAGTGCCGCGGGGTGTAAAACGTGCAGACGGAGTATCAGACCGAGAATCTACCATAATGAATGTATGTGTCTCCTCAAACGAAGTGCTTGTCAAAGCATAAATGCTCATGAAAGCATAAATGCTTATGAAAGCATAAACAATTTACAGAACATAAACATAACGAATGAACAACCTAAAAGAGTTTACCGAAATCTCTAGGTCGGTCAGAGCGTTTCTATCACACGAGAAAATGAGTATTAAAATACTTGGCGTTCTGCCTAACACTCTTCGTGCCTTTATGGTTATAAAGTTTTTGACTTCTGACTTAGTTGTGAATAAAAAAAGAGAGAAATCTCACATCATTTTAAGGTTAGAGTTCTCATAATGAGAACTTGCGCTCACTTCACCAACAAGGGTAAGCGCGAAACTCAACGTTCAAATTTATTAGGAACGTTTGGCGGCGATGACCTGCTAGTCCCAATTCTGGCCATCAAGGGACGGCAAGCGGGCCAATGATGCAACCGGCCAAACTCGGCTCGACTTTAGTAGTGATCAACAATTTAGTAGTGATCGACAAAGTTCACCGAACTCGGTTGTATCCCGACCATCTAGAGGGAGATGTGGTTAGGATGCACACTATCTTTTACGCTGTTCAACCAAAACGTTATGCTTTTGCCCTACTTGTCCTCACTTTGTTATTTCTAGCAGCGTGTGGTGTTCCAGCACCTAGCAATCTCGATGGTTTAGGCTCGAGCTGGGTCAAAGTCGCTGATGAAAAAAATAGTTTTAGCGTGTCGGGTACAAAAACTGTGCGCTACGGCATTGATTCACGCTGGGTTGAAAAGACCGTGACTAATTCGGGTTACTGCGGTAACTGGTTTTTCGGCAACGACCCTGCGGATGGCGTGGTGAAACGTTGCGAAGTCCTAATCGAAACAGAAACCACACCTGCACCTGCAGCACCTGCCAGCGGTAGCAGTTGGGTTAAAATTGCCGATGAGAAACTGACCTTCACCCTTTCAGGTACACAAACTGTCCGTTTTGGTTCAGACACACGCTGGGTACAAAAAACGGTGACAGGCAAGGGCAGTTGCACCAGTTGGTTTTTTGGTAAAGACCCTGCTAGTGGCACCTTCAAACGTTGTGAAATGTTAGCGGTTTTAACACCAGCGCAAACACCTAGTCCAACCCCCAATCCTTCAACGAACCCCACAACACCAATGTCAGGGCTTTCGGGCATTGGTTTTTTAGGGGATAGCAATACAGAGATTTATTACCTCGCGCCGCAAAAGAAAGATTATGCAAGTTTAGTGGCTAAGAACTTAGGTGCAAAAACCTATAATTATGGTGAAGGTGGTCAAACCACCAGGGTTTATCTGGGTAGTGACCGCATGAAGCAGTGGAAAGCGGGTAAGTACGCTTACTACGTCATCACCTTTGGTTTAAATGATGCGCGTTATATCACCACCGAGCAATTTAAGAAAGATACGCTCGAGCTCCTTAATCAAGTAAAAAGCATTGGCGCCGTGCCAATCTTAGCCACGAATGTTCACGTAGACCATAAAGGCGGTCACTACGAGTGGGATTACAACGTCACAATTAAAAAATATGATGATGTTTACCGCGCAGTGGCGAAAGAAACAGGTGTGGCTCTTATTGATGTCAATGCTGTCTTTAAGGGTATGAACGATGCTTACAATGCGGGTGACCGCAGTACAGTTACGCTTGACGGCGTGAGCTACCAACTCTGGGATACGCGCATTCGCAACACGTCACCTGTCGTGTTAGATAACCGCCAAGATAGTGGCAAAGGTATGAACTGGTATAACAATATTCATTACAATGCTTACGGTTCTAAAGTCGTCGCTGATCAAATCACAAAGCATTTTAGGGATAAGGGCGTTAAGTTCTAAAGCAAAAAAAGAATTAAGGGGGAAAGAGATAGGAGAAAGCAGCATAGCGTCTCTTATCTCTTTCCTCTTTTTTCCTGCCTAGAAGGTTTGCTATTTCTTACTTCATAGGTTAGGGTGCAAAATAGGTTGGGGTATAAAGGAGTGGGTGGCTCGAGCCCTATGGCTCAATACGTTATGCAATACTCCGCGCAGTCACCACACTACACCGATTGGGGAGGAAGTCTCATGAATCCACAGCAAAAAAAGTTTCCTTTGTCAAAACGTCTGCGTAGCTACGGAAGTAGTTTTGTGCTCGTTATGCTTTTTAGCGCACTACTAGTTGCGTGTAGCTCGAGTCCCGAACTCATCGCAGAAGAACTTGACGGGCAAGCTATGCCTGAGAGTAGCAATGTCTGCTTTTACCGCGAAGCCAATTACACGGGTAAACGTTGGTGTCCGAGCGGTGATAAAGCTACTTTGAATGAAGCCTGGGACAACCGTATTTCAGCCCTGAAAGTACGCAGTGGTTACCAAGTCGAACTGTTTGACGCAGCAGACTATGGCGGCACGCCGATGAGTTCGCAACAAGACATGCCAGATTTGAGCGCAGCCAGCTACAGTGACCTTACGTCATCGTTTAAAGTTAGCGCAGTAGAAGCAGAAACGACAAATCAAGCACCGCAAGTCAGCTTCACGCAGAGTGCAGATGGTCTGACTGTGCAATTCCAAGACACCAGCACTGACCTTGATGGTGAAATTGTCAGTTGGTTCTGGGACTTTACAGATGGCACGGCGAGCACCGAACAAAATCCCGTCAAAACGTTTACTGAAGCAGGTTTTTATCCTGTACTATTAACAGTGACAGATAACGAGGGTTTGGACTCGAGTGTCATCCAATTAGTAGAAGTGTTTTAAGTAAGAGCAGAAGGCTAAAGGCAGAAGGCTAAAAATCTTTTTTGGTTTTCTGCCTTTAGCCTTCTGCTTTCAAGGTTCGCCCCATGAGGTTGCTAATGGCCTCAAAGGGCTTTTTATTTTCATAGACCACGCGGTAGATTTCGCTGCAAATGGGGAGCTCGAGCCCTTCGTTTAGCGCAAGTTCGTGAACGGCTTTTGTAGTAGGAATACCTTCGGCAGTTAAACCACTCACTTGTAAATCTTGTAGAGTTGCGCCCTTGGCTAACCTTTCACCCGCAGTGTGGTTGCGTGAGTGTCCGCTCGAGCAGGTCGCCACTAAGTCACCGAGTCCAGAAAGTCCGTAAAAGGTTTTGCTGTCTCCGCCCAGGTGTGTACCTACTTTAATGATTTCATTTAGTCCCCTCGTGATGAGGCTTGCTTTCGCATTGTCCCCGAGCTTTAGCCCATCACAAATACCAGCAGCTAAAGCAATAACATTTTTAAGTGCGCCAGCAATTTCTACGCCGATCAAGTCATCACTGCTATAGACGCGGAAGTTGCTTTGATTGAGCCAACCTTGTGCTGTTTTTGCAAACGTTAAATCTTCTGAAGCTAGCGTGGCGGCGGCAGGTTTGCCTGCGGCAATCTCGAGGGCCAGGTTTGGCCCAGAGAGCGCGGCAACCGTTGCGTTAGGTTTGTATTCACGTATCACCTCACTAAGACGTTTGAAACTAGTAATTTCTAAGCCTTTACAACAAGAAAGAAGTGCAGGCACGTCAGGTAATTTTTCTAAGGTTTCGCGTAGTCCCTTGCTCGGCACGACCACAAGAGCTGCTATAACCCCTTGGCAGGCTTCCTCTAAGTTTGCAGTTACTGTAATGGTATTAGGTAAAACTAAATCTCGCACATAATTAGGATTTTGTCTCGAGTTTTGTAATGTTGCCGCGTGACTTTCGCGCCGCGTCCAAAGGTGTATGTCATGATTATTTTTTGCTAGTAACGAAGCTAAAACAGTTCCCCATGCTCCTGCGCCTAAAACAGCTAGTCTGGCCATGCTTTAAGTTTGCCTGACTTTCTTATGAAAAGAATTTTGAGGCAAAATAAACCCTGGGACAAAAAAATTGCGCCCTTTCGGACGCTGATAAACATAAGTATACACCCGTATACAGTATTCGTCAAGTCTATGCGCGGATATGCAGAAAAAGACAAGACTAACCAAATGCTTCAGCTGGTCCGTAGGGCATGAGAGCTACTGTCACGTAAGGATTGAGCAAAGCTGTATCGTCTTCTGCGTAGGCAAATTGCCACAAGCGTTGGCACAGCGCGCGCTTGATGGACTCGAGCCCCCTATGGTTTGCCAAGTTGTACATTTCGTCGGGGTCAGCGTTGAGGTCATAAAGTTCGTCGTTATCAAAACCATTAAACACGTACTTGTAATCTTTTGTCATGACCGAACGCTGTGTGTAATACAACTCGACTCCGTTGCACTGGGTAAACATGGCTTCACGCCAGGTTTTGGGTGATTCATCTTTTAGAAAGGGGACGAGACTTTCACCGCTGAAGCGTTGTTGAGATTTAACACCAGCGAGTTCTAAAAAGGTTGGCGCAAAATCTGCGAGCGAGACAAACGCATCTACGGTGCGTCCAGGTTTTGTAATTCCTTTGGGATAACGCACGATAGCCGGCACGTGATACGCTCCCTTAAAACAAGGAATGCCTTTAGCAAAGAGACCGTGTTCACCGCAGTAGTCACCGTGATCGGCACAAAAGAGGACAAGTGTATTGTCAGCTTGGCCGTTGCGCTCCAAAGCTTCCAACACGCGCCCAAACATATCATCAATGTAACTGCAAAAGGCCCAGAAATGCCGAATAGTTTCGCGCGTTTCGCGTTCGCTGAGTTGTCCGTACACGGTTTCTTTTAAACGACGGTACAGACCTGGTTTGTCTTGCATCGTGTCGTAATAACTCTTGGGTAACTCGATATTTTCTAAGGGGTAAAGGTCTAAGTATTTTTGTGGAACGATGTAAGGGTCGTGCGGTGCAAGCACGCCCCCATACAGGCACCAAGGCCCTTGACTATGTTTTAATTTGTTTAGCTGTTGCACGGTTGTTTCAACAACACGCTCGTCGTGGTCATGACTGCCAGCTCGACTTGCCCCGTACAGCACACAATCACCGTAGCCAGGGCGTTTCAGAGTACCTTCACCACGCTTCTCAGAGCTTGATACACCACACTTGTAATCATCCCAATGTTTACCGTGATGTGTGCCAGGACCGCAGCTTACCAAGAGCTCTTCCCAACCACGGTCTTTGGGAGATTCGAGGCTACTTACATGCCACTTGCCGCTATAAAACAAATCGTAACCCGCCGCGCGTAAATCCTCCGAGAAGAGTTTTACACCAGGCTTCGGCCCTGAACTTAGAGCTTGGGCATTAGCAACATTATTCCAAACACCGTGACGCGACGGATAAAGCCCTGTAAAAAAGCTAGCTCTCGAGGGACAACAATGTGGGCTCGGGCAATAGGCTTGGTTGAAGGTGACACTCTGTGTCTGAAAGTGATGCAGGTTCGGCATGATGGCGGGATGATTCGGCAGCACCGTGTCGCCGCGTTGATGGTCGGTCATAAAGATGAGGATGTTGGGGGGCATGGCTTCTCCTGTTAAGTCTCGTGTGGGGTATTTCGGAAGGGCAGAAGAGAAGGCTTTTAGCTTTCGGCTTTCAGCGCAACTAAAAACTCCAAATTTAATAAAGCCTAGTCTTATAACTCTCCGCAATCGTTTCATCTAAACTGGTTTCATTGATGTCTACTTTTTTCTTATTGGCTTCGACGTGGTCGAGTAGCATTTTGGCTAGCGAGGGGAAACCGCTCGAGTCTTGCCAGGTGTCAGGTTTCCAAAGTCCTGAGCGAATAAAGGCTTTGGCGCAGTGAATAAATGCCTGCTCGACTTCCACGCCAATAGCAAAGAGGGGCCGTTTACCGTCAACGGTGGCCTTATCTAAAACATCGTCATCTTGAATGAGGGTAGCTTTACCGTTAACACGCAACGTTTCTCGTAAACCTGGAATAAGAAAGAGAAGCCCCACGTGGGGGTTATCAAAAATATTTTCAAAGGTGTCAAAGCGTTTGTTGCCTGGGCGATCTGGAATAGCAAGGTGCTTGTCATCTAACACCTGCACGAAACCTGCTGCGTCGCCTCGAGGTGACACGTCACACTGACCTTTGTCGTTGGCAGTGGCAATAAGCACGAAGGGTGAACGCGCAATCCAGGTTTTACAATGCACGTCTAGAAAGCTTATTTCTTTGGCCACGACCAAGTCACTCGGTGCTGGCACCATTGTACGGAAATCTTTTTTTGAAGGAATAATTTTTTGAAAGCGCATGGTTGACCTCTCGAGTTCAAGATTAAAGATTGAAGATTCCAATCTTTAATCTTCTGCTGTTTCCTGCATTTCCAACAGTCCAAAATAAGCTGGCACGTGAAAACTGTGCGAAAACGTCGGTGACCAACAGCTAAACTCTGTACCACTTTTTTTAGAGCGTTCGATGCGGTAAAAATTTGCTCGCCACCTTGTGTGGAAACCTCCTATTATTTCCCAAGGAATCGTCAATAGAGCCCACCAGGTTTGTATTTCGCTCGAGGCTTCGGCTTGCCATAAAAGCTCTTTTGTGTCCCAATATTTTTCTACAACGAGGCGTTGATCATACTGACCAGACGGATTATCAATAATACAATTAAAGAGCACACCCTTGGGGCTTATTTCAAATTCAAAGTAACGTTGCGGTGTTTCTGTGCCAGGAGCAATAAAAACTTCGACAACTTCCTCGTTATAAATAGGATCATTGCGCTTGGTGTAAGTTCCCCAGATGTCGTCATCATGGCAATCGAAGCGAACATGAAGTGCTTGAGATGAATAGGTTAAGCGCACCTGCGTTTGTTGTCTCGCTGAGCTGCTACCGTCTGACAGTGTAAAAGGCGAGAGTGAAGGAATCTCTGACCAATCAGCGTTTTCAATATCCACCGAGGAGATACACGCTACGAGGTGTGAGGATAGAGTTAAAGTTTCATTCATGTGTTTAAGTCCAGTACAGCAACAGCTTCAATCTCAACTTTGATGCCACCCCACAATGTTGCAACACCGACGGTTGTACGTGAGGGTAAATGGTCGGGGAAATGTTCGATGTAGGCTTGACTCATCGCATCAAAATCGTTGATGTCAGTGATGTAGACAGTGGTTTTGACAAGGTGATTCATCGTCAAGCCTGCGCCCTCCAGCACTTTGCGAATATTCTCGAGCGTGAGTTTTGTTTGCGCTTTGATGTCACCCCCGACAACCTTGCCCGTTTCGAGGTCGAGCGGCCCCTGACCCGACACGAAGGCAAAACCATTTGCCGTCGTGATAAGCGAAAACGGATAACGCTTCAGAGGGTTTTGTGTGATTTTAGGATTGAGAAATTCTGCCATTGTTCCTCCAGTAAAGTTGCTAAAGATTTACCACAAAGACACGAAGACACAAAGATAAAAAGCGTCTGCGAACGACAAGAAAAGTTGAATTTTTCTATAGGCTGCACGGTCGTGTTTAATCTCCTTTATTGCTTCACATAACTTCCCTTTATTGCTTCACATAACTTCGTAGTCTTGTAATGTCTTTGTGGTTCAAATTTCTCCATATTATTTACGTTGACAATCTACCTTGCTCGAGCCAATAGTCACTAAAAGGTAGAAGCACGCCGCCATCTACCACGAGTTCAGTACCCGTAATAAAACTGGCCTGTTCTGAAACGAGAAAACACACAGCATTGGCAATATCTTCGGGTAACCCTGTACGCTTAATGGGTTGCAAGGTTGCAAACGGTGTTTTTGACGTTTGCCGCACTTTAATATGCCCAGGCGTTACTGTGTTTACACGGATGTTATCAGGTGCATATTCCAAAGCTAGTTGGCGGGAGAGATTGTGTACCGCAGCTTTTGCGCTGACATAAAGAATATCTGCGCGTCTGGGTTGATGAGCC
Source organism: Trueperaceae bacterium (assembly GCA_051649365.1). GTDB lineage: Bacteria > Deinococcota > Deinococci > Deinococcales > Trueperaceae > CAVTAE01. The sequence continues at coordinate 4,252 of JBOFGY010000093.1, read as the reverse complement.
AAAACTGAACCAATGTTGATGATGCTGCCGCCAGATTGTTTCAGATGTGGGATGGCGTACTTGCTTGCTAAAAAAACTGCTTTCACTAACACGGCGTAGCCTTCATCCCATTCACTCGAGGACGTAGCTAAGGCACTGGCTTTTTTACCCGCCCAAGCATTGTTGACTAAAATATCGAGTCGCCCATAACGCTCGAGTGCGACATCTAGCATCTTCTGAATGTCAGTTTCTTGGCTCACATCCGCACGAAAAAAACTCGAGCCCTCGATAGCCTTTGCTGCTGCTTCGCCTTTGTCTTCGGCAATGTCGGTGAGCAAAACCCTCGCGCCCGAGGCCGCGAGACGTTGAGCAATGCCAAGACCAATGCCTTGAGCTGCGCCCGTGATAAGCGCGACTTTGTTATTTAAGTCTATTTGCACACTTTTCCCTCGTTACTAGGTAAAAAAGAATTCACTACAAAGACACAAAGACACAAAAATAAGATAGGCAGAGGTAAGATAAAAAAGAAGTTTACTTTTGCTCGAGTTCGCATCATCTGATTAAATCTCCTTCGTGTCTTTGTTGCTTTGCATAACTTTGTACTGCCTTTGTGGGTATAAGATTTTTATTTTTCTTGCTCATGTTCCAGGCTCCAATAATCTAAACCCACAGGTTTTGCTGAAGGTTGATAAGCGATGTGTAAATGTGGCGTGGGAAATGTTACGCCAGGTAAGACCTGTGCCTGAATCATGGCTTGTGAGGTGCCAGCCGTAAGGAGAGCCCGCTCGAGGGGGAAGGGTTCAACACCCTCCCAAAAAAAATCTTCGATGACCCTAGCAAGCGTGCCAAAATGCGCGTGATAATTTGTTTCGTTCCCGTCCATACAACGTGACGGTTCGATGGTGTTACTTCCCTTGCGACGGAGCGCAAGGGCAAATTCTCTGAGGGGATGTAAGCCAACAAGTGTGACGTTAAGACCGTCTACATACTCGAGCCTAAAGGCATGGGTTTTGAGTTTTTGATTTGCCTCATCACGATAATTATTTACCTTCGGATTTGCAGTGTGAAGTGCAGCTTCAAATAAGTCTCGAGACCAAATATTCGCGTCTTGTGCCTTCCAAACCTCTTCGCCTAAATAGGCAGTGACAGCTTGAACCCCTGTTTCAAATCCTTTGCGCCGCTCGAGGCAGTGTTGCAAGAGCTCGAGGATGTGGTAGCTGTAGTGGTCAGGTTTTTCGTTAATATTCGGGTAGACCGCGACGACTTCCTGAAGTTCGCTTCCCTTGACATCGAGCAGCGGTTGCTGATGACAAAACGGCAGTGAGGATGATGCGAAGAGTGGAAAATGTTTTTTTCTCGAGGTTTCAATCATCCTTTTAGCGAGGTCATAATCCCAGGAAAGATGTTTGTCATTAAAGACTGGAACGGTTTTTCCTGTTTGCTCGAAGGTTTCGACGATTTTGTCAAAGAGTTCTTTGCGTGGATAAAGTTTTTGCCCAAAGCGGTTATACGGATAATCACCATGTTCACCAATGAGCAAAATTCCATCTACAGCTAGCGTCTCGCTACCACAACACAACGTTTCGTGAACCGTCTTGTAAATCGGGACGTTGTTTTCGTTGAAGGTGGCTACGCCAATGTCGTGGTTGGGATTTTTACCAGGGCTGGGGCGTTGCTCGAGATAAGCGGACACAATGTTACTGCGTGGCCCGTTCCAGCCCCAGGCTTTGTCGGTAGCGCGTTCGTTGAACCAGCGCGTCAGGATGACATCGGTGTGACTGTATTTGTAATAGATGGTAGAGACAACAGCAACTTTTTTCATCCAACCTCTTTCTCGAGTCACCTCTGCACGAAGGGCCAAACATCACGTTTGTAATAACGATGCCCTCCCTCACCAATACTCAACTGACACTTCTCTTTAGCATGAAAAACACCATATATGCTTTGGAGGTTTGCAAAACTTTGTTTAGTAGCTTCTATCGGGAAAATCTTATCGAGCTTCCCATTAACCGCAAGGAAAGGTCGTGGCGCAATAAGTCCGGCAACATCCGCCATTTCAGCAAGATTGAGTAAGTTAGGTACATCATTACATTCGCAGTGCCAAAGTGAAGCAATCGAATCCTTAAAGGTACAGAAGTAACTCCCTGGAATACAAACATGAATGCGCTCGTCGAGTGCAGCAGCAAACAGCGATACTGTGCCACCACCAGAACTCCCTGTGATGATAACGGCATCGGGGTCAACGTCCTCACGGTTTAAGGCCCAATCCAGTAAACGCTGTATATCCCAAACTCGTTCACCAATTAGTGTTCTGCCAAAAAGAAGCGCGTACATCTGTAAGGTGCGACATGAATTGTTAGCGTCTTTATCAATATCCTCTTGCCTTCTTAGTCCAGCAAAGCCGCGCATGTCTGAGGCAATGGCGATGTAACCTTCTCGGACGGCTTGCAAAGCAATATCTCTTTCTCCTTCTTCCATGTCTTGGCGGTCTTTTTGGGATTCGTAGAGACCAACATAGGTTTTCTTTCCTAAGATATTGTGTCCGTGCGGCGTGAGGACGAGCGGAAGTCTACCTGAAACATTGTGAGGTCGTAACAAATAGAAAGGAAGATAAAAACCTTTTTCGGTCTCGAGCCTCCATTCTTCGCGCAGGTGGTCAGGTTGAGGTTCTGAAGAAAGTAGTTGTGCTGTGAGTGGCGGCTCTCCTCGAGTTGCAATGGCTTCTAATCTCAAAATACGAGCTAATTCTTGACGAAATTCACCTTGCCACAGCTTGGCTTGCTCGAGACTGGTTTCACAAAATGAAAATCGTTTGGGTGTTTCAACCAATAGCGCTTTTACATAAGTATCTGCGGTCATATCAGCCTCACGAATCTAACCGTACTCTTGGGTCGAGGCGCGCGGCAATGATGTCAGCAATTAAATTGCCAACCCCAATGAGTAATGCGGCAATAAGCACACTGCCCATAACAACTGGAATGTCTTTAGCCTGCACGGCTTTGAGAGTAACGAAACCTAAGCCAGGCCAACTAAAGACTTGCTCGAGTAGCACCACACCGGTGAGCAGGGTAGCCATATCAATGCTGGCCAACGTCACGACGGGTAAAATTGCATTTGGTATTAAATGACGAAAAATTACCTGGCGACTGCGCAGACCTTTAGCTTTAGCAGTGCGCACATAGTCTTCGCCAAACATCGTGAGCATATTAGTTCGCAGCACGATGGCGTAGCCTACTGCTGTTGGTAAGCCACCAGCGAGTGCTGGCAAAATAAGATGGCGCGCACTACCGAGGCCACTCGAGGGTAAGAGCTTCCACTGAAAAGCCACGACATACACGAGGATAAGCGCGAGCAAAAAACCAGGCAGCGAAATAAGCACTGCGCCAAAGGTGAGGAGGCTGCGGTCTACCACCGTATTGTTGCGCGCGGCCATGATAATACCCATTGGGATTCCTACCAGAATTGCCACGAGCATGATAGCGGCGGCAAGCAGGATGGTTGCGGGCAATTTGCTAAAAAGAACTTCACTGACGGGGCGCTTGTAATAAAATGATTCACCCAAGTCGCCTTTGGCAATATTCGATACATAGCGCCAATACTGAACGTGAATGGGTTTGTTGAGGCCATATTTCTCTTCGATGGCCGCAATGATCTCGGGGAACATATCTTCTTGTCCTGGGCGAATCGGCGAGAGCATGGCCGCAGGACTACCTGGTGAAGCAAAGATAAGGAGAAAGGTGACGATGCTCGAGAACAGCAATACCATGATCACCCAGAGAAGTCGTTTAGCGGAGTAGGTCAACATGGTGGTGTCACCGTCCTTTGCGGAGTGGGTCAAGTGCGTCACGTAGGCCACTGCCAAATAAATTAAGTGACAATACCGTGAGCATGAGAGCGAGCACGGGAATCATCGTGACCCAGGGTGTTTGCTGTAAGGATTGCATCCCAATAAAAATCATCGAACCCCAAGACGCAGTGGGAGGTTGAATACCAAGCCCTATAAAACTGAGTCCAGCTTCAGCAAAAATTGCACCAGGAATGCCGAGTGTGATGTAGGTAAAAACAAGGGGTAACAGGTGGGGAAAAATATGTTTGAAGAAAATATGCCAGTTGTTACCGCCGAGTGCGTAGGCCGCCTCGACATAACTTCTAGCTTTTAGTGAACGCACTTCGGCTCGGTAGACCCTCGAGCCATTTGTCCAGCCAAAGAGTGCAATGACCGTGATGAGAATCCAAGAACTTGGTCCCACGAGCACGATAAAAAGTAGCGTAA
>JBOFGY010000092.1:0-4455 GCA_051649365.1 Trueperaceae bacterium | reverse complement strand
TTGCTAAACGTCACGCTGTGGATGACTTCCTGACCAAACTCGCGGCTGACCCTGAGCGCATCAAACGCCTTTGCTTTTGGGACTGGCTTCAATCTTCAATCTAGCTTATGCGTCACTTCAATAAAGAATTGGTATTAGTTGCGTCTTACCCCACCGTAAGAACGCTCCTCGCAATGACGATTAAAGATGTTCTCGAGCTAAACTGTAAAAAAATTAGGAGCTGCTAGCATGGAAATCACGACCCAGGAATTTAAGGACAACGCTAAGGAAGCTCTGAAAGACACGCAGCTTCAAACGGCGTTGCAGCGTGCTACCAAGTCCTTCACAGGACGGCGTAAAAAAGCCGTCGAGAGTTTGGCGAACTTTGAAGACTTGCGCGAGTATTGCGGTGCGGTCAAAGCGCATACGTTGAGTTATCTGGACTACTACTTAGGGGAACTCACCGAACAGGTGGAAAAACGCGGCGGTCATGTTCACTTTGCCCACGATGGGGAAGAGGCGAATAAAATAATTGTTGAGCTCGCCAAAGCCAAAAATGTCAAAACAGCCGTCAAAGCAAAGTCAATGGTATCTGAGGAAGTTCATCTTAATGAGGCTCTCGAGCAAAATGACATCATCCCGATTGAGACTGATCTTGGCGAATACATTTTGCAAATTGATGACGACGTGCCAAGCCACATCATCGCGCCTGTCCTGCACCGCACAAGAGAATACATCACTAAACTCTTTCACGAAAAACTTGGCACCTCAATGGACGCAACACCATCGCAGCTCACCAAAGTTGCGCGGCAGGTGTTGCGTGAAGGCTTTTTAAAAGCAGACATGGGCATTAGTGGCGTAAACTTTGCTGTTGCAGAGACGGGCACGATTGCTCTTGTTGAAAACGAAGGTAATATTCGTTTCACCACGAGTTTGCCGCGTATTCATGTTGCGGTGATGGGCTTGGAAAAAGTCATTCCGCGCTTGAAAGATTTGCCTGCTTTTCTGGCGATATTGCCGCGAAGCGCGACAGGACAAAAAGCGAGCAGTTATGTTTCTGTCATCACTGGCCCCAAACGCGAGGAAGACCCCGATGGCCCTGAAGAATTTCACCTCGTCATTGTAGACAACGGACGCAGCAGTGTTCTCGCTGATCCCAAACTCCGCGAAGCGTTGCGCTGTATTCGTTGCGGTGCTTGCCTAAACTTTTGTCCCGTCTATCAAAACATTGGTGGTCATGCGTATGGCTGGGTTTATCCTGGGCCGATTGGTGCGATTTTAGACCCTGGACTGCTAGGGCTCGAGCAAACCAAACTGCTACCACAAGCTAGCAGTCTGTGCGGTGCTTGCGGCGAAGTCTGTCCCGTTAAAATTCCGATTCCGGATTTACTTATTGAACACCGCAAACGTTCTGTCGAGCGCGGTTTTTCGCCAACCGCAGAAAAAGTGAGTGTCGGTGCTTTTGCATTCATGGCACAGCACCCAACCATTTGGGATGTAAGTACAAAGGTTGGAAGGTTTGGTGCCAAGTTTTTAAGTAAAGAAGGGTTTATGGAAGGTAACTGGATTCCTGTTCTCAAAGAATGGCTGCGCGAAAGAGATTTTACTGCACCTGCTAAAAAGTCATTTAGAGATATGTGGAAGGACGGCATCGAGTGATGAGGAATGGGAAATGAGTAAAAACGCTTTTCCCCATTCCTCATTGTCTATTCCTCATTCTTTATGAATAAAGATGATTTCTTAAACCGAATCCGCACTGCGCTTCACCGCGAAGAGGGTGCGCCTGTCGAAGCTCCGCCTACACTTTTGGAACCCATCAACTCCTGGAACTCTAAGGACTTGGTAAAAGAGTTTGAGCTCGAGCATGAAACGATTGGCGGATACTTCCATCTCGTTAAAACGATGGAAGAAACCAGGGCGACCCTAAAAAGCATTCTTGCTGAACTTGGTGCGAAGTCCTTTATGTGCTCTACGGACAGCATCGTGGATGAAGTGTTGAGTGCGGTGAACTTGCCACTTGCAGAAAATCCTGCAGATGCTGATGTCGGCATTACGGGCGTGCGTTGTGGGGTTGCTCAAACAGGGACGCTCATTTTAACGAGTGACAAGGGTCGCAAAGCCTCGCTCCTGCCCATGAATCACATCGCCTTGGTTCGCGCTGAGCAACTCGTGCCAACGATGGCAGAAGCCTTTGAGCTGTATATAAACTATATGGATGTGCCGACAGCGTGGGTGCAAGCAACAGGCCCAAGCCGAACCGCCGATATTGAGCAGACGCTCGAGATTGGGGTTCACGGGCCGGGTGTGGTTCACGTTATCCTTATTCAGTAGAAACCAACAGCTTAGTAGTAACCGTACAACATTTAAGTTAGCCTTACGTTCTTTCCAAACGACTCTTACTTTCTTTTACCTTGAAACGCCTATGAAACGCCTGTCCTAATAAGCTTTAAGTGTTAGCAGCTCAGAGGCTGCAAAAAGGTCTAATGTTAGTTTTCAGTTGACCTCAACAATGCTATTAGATAAAGGAGATCGGGATGACACGAAAAGGTTTCTGGCTCATTATCGTTTTGCTGTTGGTGAGTTGTGGTAGCCCGGCAGAACAGGGGGTCCCTGACGACAACGAGCTAAGTGAGGAAGAAGCGGGGGACTCACTGGGAGAAATCAGCATTTCTGGTATTACAGAAACAGGGTTCAATGCCCAGGGTGTTTCCATAATCTTTACTATCAGTTGAGCACGTTTTAACACCGATCCCAGTACCATCTTGGTCTATGTCAACGATACCTTGCTTACCTCAGGTGTCGAGGTGACAGCAAATGCTATCAACGTAGCGTCAGTACAATCTGGATTAAACCGCGTTCAGCTTTACAGTCAGGACAGTAATAGTCTTTCTATTTATGCTGAAACAACCTTTTGGACGGGAGACGGTAGTCTAAGTGTTAATGTTGTCGACGAACAAGGACAACCCCTTTCAGATGTCCCTGTGCGTTTGGAATTGAGTGATGACGCTGCTGTCATCACGGAAGCTGTGAGTCAAAACGGCACCGGAATCTTCCAGACCGCACGTATCTCTTGGCGGCGAAAGATGCTAGCAACCGCTTTGCCTCGGTCGCGGCGATTATTTTTGACCAACCCACGTTGGTTTTGCGTGACATTAAACCTGCCAGTTCGGTTGACAATAACGATTTTAGTCTAGGGCTCGAGGGATGGAATACAGACCACGTTGAGACAGCCTTAAGTTCTGGAGATGGTCTAGCTTAGCGGACACTTAAAGGGGTAAATTTCACCCAAAAGGAGTCCGAGATGGAAACAAAAGGTAAGAGCGCAAAACGGTATAGCAGCGAGTTCAAGATAGCCGCAGTGAAGCTGGTACTGAACGAAGACTACAGCGTGTCGAAGGCTGCCCAGCGTTTAGGGGTGAGTGCCAAAACGCTGGGCATCTGGAAAGAACCGTACGAAGAGGGGCGGTTGGTTGCAGGGAAGAAACAAGCGCAAGCGACAGGACAGCCGAGGAGCAGGAATGACGCACGTTGCGGGAAGAACTCCGAAAAGTGAAGATGGAGAATGAAATCTTAAAAAAGGCCAGTGCTTACTTTGCGAAACATCTGGTGTGAGATACGAATTTATTGAAGCCCACCAGGGGCTTTGTCCAGTCAAGTGGTTGTGTGATGTGAGTTTTTGCAGGTATCGCGCAGTGGTTACTAGGCTCACCTCAAGCATCAGCCAAGCCAGCGAGCGCAGGAAAACTCAGAACTGGTCAAGGTGATTCAAGACATTTACCAGCAAAGTAAGCAACCCTACGGCAGTCCGAGGATTTACAAAACGTTACAGACACAAGGTCAAGAGCCTTCACTGGGCAAAGTCAAACGCTTGATGCGACAAGAAGGAATTTACTCTATCGTTACGCCTGAGTTGTTACGCCTGAGTTCAAACCCAAACGACAGGAGGAGCAACACCCAGGACTCACGATGACCAATCTATTAAAGCAAGACCCTATAGAAATAAAGACGATCAATCCGGTTTGGTATGTGGATATTACTTACATTCACACCCTCGAGGGCTGGCTCTTCCTGGCAGGAGTCATGGACGGCTTCTCTAAACGAGTCGTGGGCTACGCGATGGCGGAGCACATGAACACTGACTTGGTGATTGAAGCCTTACGCATGGCTGTCAAGCACCGTCGTCCAGATCAAGGACTCCTTCACCACTCAGACAAAGGCACTCAGACCAGCTATGCCTATCAAAACGAACGCGCCGTTTGGGGTATGAGACCGCGTTTTACTGGCACGGGTGCCTGTCTCGATAACGCTTTTATTGAGAGTTTTTGGGCTACCCGAGCCCCCTCAGGATTTTGTGTATAAGCCCTTCTGATGAAATACTTTTCAGAAGGAGCCAGACATGGAGACAAAACAAGAACAAGACATAGGGAAGGTGCGTCAGGCGTTTGATCCAAAGCTGCTGGATGCGTTACTGGAAGG
>JBOFGY010000091.1:0-23084 GCA_051649365.1 Trueperaceae bacterium | reverse complement strand
CGCTATCACGTAGATGCAGGTGGCAATGTGAACCTAGTCGTGCGTTCGCAGAATTTAGATAATGACGCGAGTGTGCGCTATCAGGTGGGGCAGGATGTGACGGTGGCTTGGAAGAATAGTAATGCGTCTATTTTGTCTTAAGGTACTGCTACAGTTTAGACTTCCAAAGATTCTTAGAGCCTAGCATCCATAAAACGTTTCTCCAACAAGTCAAGGTTAGCTCGCCCATACATCTGTCGCTTTAACATCTTCAAACAATTGATATGCCCCTCAACAGGACCAGTGCTCCAAGGTTCCGTTAGCGCAGCCTTGACAGCAGCATAATCCCTCTGCAAACTTTTGGCAAAACGCTTGAACGCTGACAGTGAACTTGTCTTGGCTTGTCGTAACCAAGAGTCAAGTTGCTCTACAAGCCGCTCACGCACAATCAGCGCAAAATGTTGTGTTAGCGTAATGGCTTCAGTCAATTCATCGTTTGCATCAAGTAACCAAGCAGTAACGTGTTTCAAGGTCAACGAGGACAGTACCATAGCGTTGCCCTTTGCGTTTTGCCCAGTCATCAACCCCTAGCACTCGGGGTGTGGCTAGGGTTGAAAGTGGCAGAGCGCGCACCTGTCGTAGTAGGGTGTTACGACTTAGGGGTGAGAAGAGGTAATAACTCAGGCGTTTGCCTGCTGCCCCGCCTAGGGCTAGTCCGAGTTGACTTTGTTGTTTCAGCAACCGTAGTGTGCGCCGACCCCAAGGTGCTACAACCGAACTCAATCGAATTGCACGTTGTCAAAGAAAACACTGCTTTGGCAGGGCAAGAGTTGGAGAGAGGATTTTCATCATCCATTCTTGGATTTGTCTGCTCACTTATGTTGCCCTTTGCACCAAATGTAGGCAAGAACCATTTGAAAGGTTTATTGAGGCGTTCCAAGAAAGCCATCCCGCCTGTTTGTCTAATACTGCTACGATGCCAAGAGCCAAGTGCCAAGTTGTTGACAGGTTTCTTGAAAATGCTCAGAGGTAAAGTCAGAGCCGCCATCGGTTTGAATGACGAGTGCTTCAGTGATACCTTGCTTGCGAAGGAGTTGCTCAGCGTCTCTCAGGATGGTAGCAGTAGCGAACTGACAGAGGTGTTTTACAGGGCGAATGCTCAGGCAGGTGCGTGAAGGAATATCTTTTACCAGGTAGAACCAGGCTTTCTCTTGTCCATAGATCACTTGCGTTGCGTCTATTTGTATCTGTCGTCCTTCGGGCAGGTTAGCTGCGGGGGTTGCTTCAGGTAGTTTGCGTCTAGGTTTACGCTTGACCTTCACAGTTAAGCCAAGCTCTGCTAGGGTTTTACGAACTTTATGAACACCCGCATTGTTCACGCGCTTCCCGACTTCGTGATGAATACGCCGATAACCATAGATAACCATAAGTAGGATGTTTCAGGGCGAGACGTTTGATCTGGGCTTTGAGTGTGCTGGCTTCTTTCCTGTGCTACTTTGTTGCTTTCTCTCGTTGCAGATAATCTCGCAGTTGCCAATACGCTACGCCAACCGCTCCAGCAAACGTGCGTAGGGATACGCCCTTACGCTGCTACGCTTTGAATAGCTCGGCGAGGTCTGCTACACTCAAAGCCCGCGCGCTTTTTTTTTGCGATTTCTAACTCCAATACCTTACGCCCTAACATCTCCTCGAGTTTCTCTATCTGAGCTTCTAATTGTTTGTTCTCGCTTTTACCCTCACCACCACGCAAGGCACTTTGTCCTGCCGACAAAAACTCAGCCTTCCAGCTATGGATTTGGCTTGCAGCTATGCCATGTCTTCGTGCTAGCTCTGAAACTCCTGCGTCGCCTCGTAGATTCGCTAGCACAATCTCCGTTTTTTGCTCCACGCTCCACTTGCCTTTTCTTGCCATCTCGCCATCTCGTTCCTCCACCAGTCTCCACTATTCTAGTGGGTACTTTGGAAGTCTCGCTTGTAGCACTACCAAGTGTTGGTACATTCCTGTCCATCAGCAGTTACAGGCTCGAGCATCAAAATGTCAAGGAGCGGATATTTCTCCCCTAACTTTTTCATCAAGGGTGGCATGAGGTGATAGGCAACGCTGTGAAAAACCGCTACACGCAACCGCCCTGTTACTAAACCTTTGTGCAGTGCAACTTCTTGAGAAATCGCTGCTTCACTTTGCAGCATCTTCCTTGCATGTTCGATGATGCCTAATGCCGCCTGGGTTGGTCTCGCTCCAAAACGCCCACGCTCTAAAAGTTTTACGCCTAGTTCATTTTCCAGTTCGGCAACGGAATGACTAATCGCCGCCTGCGACACGCCAAGTTCTAAGCCTGCTTCTGAAAAGCTGCTCGAGTCCACCACTGCCAAAAAGCCTTTAAGCTGCGAAAGCGTCATGGAAACAGTGTAGAACACTCCTCTCAAACATTCCATTAGTTTTGCTTATAGATACTGCTCTATCTATCAAGCGAGGCTTTTGATTAACGGGCGTAAGATGCGTAGGCTTGTTTTCAGGAGGCAGACATGACACACCCAGCTTATCCAAATTTTTCAAAACCTATTCCCTGGTTACAGCATGTTTTTCTTATCCTTTTCTTTCTTGGAAGTCTCGCTGCTTTTGTTGTTTGGTTTGCACATTTACCTCGAGGCTCGAGTGTTGCTGTGAGTGAGGCAGGGCTCGAGCTTTCTCTCACTGGTGCTATTGGCACGAACCTCGTGTTAGACGCTGAAGACACTGCGCAGACACTTTCCTGTGAACAAAATACGATTCGTTTTTTCCAGGCTCCTATGGCCGCACTTTATGGTCTGAGCTGGACATTCACTGTGCCTGCAAGAGTCAATCTTGGTGGTGTATTTACTTTAGGAAGCACGTATCCGCTTACGCTAAGTTTAGTTAGTGATGCAGGAGCGTACCGGACGTTTACAGCAACCGAAGGAGGGTTGTCATTTGATTCAAACAGCAAGCGCGGGTATTTTACGGCGTTTCTTTATGACGAGAATGGTGAAAGGGTGTTTGCGAGTGCAGCGTGGCAATGCAATTAAATATGAAAAATATCACAGCTCATTTGTCTTGCAGTTCATTTGTTACAGTATTCACCGTCTCAGAACTCTTCCACTCCATAAGATAATTTGACCTTTTCGTTTTACTAAAGGTCAACCTCGAGAGGAGAGTTTATGAAATGTATCGCACTCTTTGTTTTAGCTTCTTTGCTTCTTGTTGCTTGCAGTTCTGAGACAACATCAACCCTTACCGCAGATGCTACTGAATTATCAGGCAAAGTAGAAAATTATTCAGGTGGTACAGGCAGACTAGACGTAGAATCAGGAAATGGTTTCTTTTTAGAAACAGGAACTATCAGCGCAGATGGAACCTTTAAGATAACGCTCAAGAATCCTGGCAGTAATCAAGTTCCTTATATGGCGGACAAAACGATGTATAACTGCACTAACACAACGTTTTCTTCTAATTCGGTTAGAGGTATAAGCGCATTTGAAATCAGAGTCGAGGACTCTCAAGGAAGATTTAGAGGGTATCTCATGCAAGGCACGTCTTTGAAAGCCTTGGAAAATATTTTCTCTAGCAAACCCCTTGACGGGCAACTTGTTGGAAGAATGTATAGCACTGAGGATGTAAAAGTAACAGCTACAGGTTGTGAAGCAGACCCAGATAAAATGAACTTTGAGCTGAATCTTAAAAAGGGTTGGAATTTCGTCACGGCTGAACTAAAAAATAATAATCTTGAATTTTTCAACACGAAGTCACTCGAGGACATCAACTGGTATTTTGTTCAGAGCATGAATTTCTAAATAGCGAGGGGCTTGAGCAATGCTCGAGCCCCTGCCAAATCTTTTCTGTGTCCTCTGTGTTCTCTGTGGTGAAAATCTTTCTACATCCCAGCAAAGAGCCGTTGCCCAGCCTCGAGCACCCCGTACCAAACCCCAGGAAACACACCCAGCAAAACCGTTCCCGCTAACGCAAACATAATTGCAAAGCGCGTCGCGCCGCTTTTGTTCTCGAGTGGCACGTACTCACTCTCACGGAAATACATATACACAATCGGGCGCACGTAATACACGAGCGCAATCACACTGGTAATAATCGCCGCAACCGCAAGCGCGATATAGCCCGCTTGAATCGCCGCTTGAAACACGAGAATCTTGCCAACAAAGCCAGCGAGAAGCGGAATTCCTGCAAGGCTTAGCAAGAAAATAGTGAGGCTCGCAGCCAGGAAGGGTTTTGTTTTACCAAGGCCAGCAAAACGCTCGAGGGAATCACCATAATCATTTTTATCTGTCAGCAACGTCAACACCGCAAACGCACCCGCCGTCATAAGTGTGTAAGCCATCAAGTACCAGGCAGCCGCGTTCATACCTGTGTCTTGCGCGTTGAGTAGTGCCAGCCCCAAATACCCCGCATGACCCACCGCCGAATACGCCAGCATCCGTTTCAAACTTGTCTGCACGAGGGCACCCAAGTTACCAATGACGAGCGTCAAGAAAATCATTACGACGAGAACTTGTGTAACAACCGGCGGAAGTTCTGGAAAGAAACTCGCCACGACACGCATAAACGCCGCAAACGCCCCAGCTTTTACAACCACACCCATGAAGGCCGTGACCGAAGTTGGCGCACCCGTATAAACATCAGGAGCCCACTGGTGAAACGGTGCAAAGGCAACCTTGAAACCAAGCCCAGCAATCAGCATCACGCCGCCGAGTGAAGCGTAGAAAAATTTATTGAAGCCTTCCACTTGCAACGCACCCGTAATGCCTGCATACGTGAAGTGACCCGTCGCGCCGTACATCATGGCAATGCCGTAGATCAAAAACGCAGATGCGAAGGCACCCAAGAGAAAATACTTCATGCCTGCTTCTTCAGACTCTCGAGCATTTTGTCGCCAGGCTGAAAGCACGTAAACAGCGAGTGACATAATTTCTAAACCCAGCACGAGCGTGATTAAGTCGCCCGCCGCAGCCATCACCATCGCCCCACACGCTGATAAAAGTAAAAGCGGATAGTATTCAGGGTGGTCTAAATGGGTTCGCTCTAAATAATCATAGGCAATGAGAATTGCCAAAAACGCCCCAACCAAAATCACAAAGCTAAACGCGAGCGCAGGCATGTCTGCGATAAACCGCCCACCAAAACTACTGTGATAAACACCAAGACGCAAGCCTTGCAGGATTTCATTCAGCACGAGCATAAACGCAAAACCCACCCCGAGCATTGAAATCAGTGCAGTAGCTTTGCCCTCTTCAGGTTGAAACACCGCAAATAAAATCGCAATACACGCCGTAACAAGTAACGTCAGCGCAGGCGCGAAAGCAATCCAGTTAATATCAATGTTCATTACTCCTCACCTCCCGCAAGGGCAGTAATTCCCTCTCCCCGTGATGGGAGAGGGCTAGGGAGAGGGGTGGTTCCCGCAACAGACACCGACGGCACTGCAAATTGTGACTGAATATCAATTTGCCTAAAAGCCCCATTCGGCGCAATCCCGAGCCACAAAATCCCAATCAGAATCGGCAGTAACACAGTCCACTCGCCTTCATTCGCATCTTCAACAGCTTCTTTTTGTTCACCCTGGTAAAGACGCTGATAAAGATTGACACCATACACACCCGCAGCAATCACGGAGAGCGTTGCAAAAATTGCAATGACAGGCTGCGTTTGAAACGCACCCATGAGGCTCATAAATTCGCCAGGGAAATTCGCTAAACCTGGAACACCAATGCTCGTAAACAAAATGAATAACGTTAGTGCAGCAAGTGCAGGCGCACTTTTTGCGAGTCCACCATACGCATCAATATCAAAGGTTTTGCGACGTTCATAGAGCATTCCCGAAATAAGGAACAAGCCACCTGTTGACAGCATTTGTGCCGCGAGTAAAAACATCGCGCCGTTAAGCCCAGTGATATGCAGTCCAAAAATCCCCACACCGACAATACCCATGTGTGACAAGGACGCATACGCCATCATCCGTTTTAAGTGGGTTTGACTCGTCGCAAGCCACGCTGCATAGACAGCCGTAAACGCACAGAGAAACATCATCAGGGGTGCGGCAGCTCTGGCAGCATCTGGCAAGAGTGGCAAAGCCCACGCGAAGAAACCAAAGCCACCGACTTTATAAAGCGTTCCCGCGACATCGGCAGCACCTGATGGGTGATTTTGCTCGTGAAAGTCAATGAGCCAACTGTGCAAGGGAAACATCGGCAGCTTCACTGCAAAGGCGAGTGCAAAGCCAGTGAAAAGCCAAAGCTGTGTGCCGAGCGGAAGATCGGGTGTAACTGCAATGAGGTCAGTGAATCTGTAACTTGCTGCGTCAGACAGTGGCTTAATCGCCAGAATCGAAACGAGCATCACGAATGAACCCGCAACCGCGTAAACGAGATATTTTGTTGCTGCGGCTCTACGCTCTGAGCCACCCCACATGCCGAGCATAAAAATACTTGGAATCAGTGTAGCTTCCCAGAAGATGTAGTAAACAACTAAATCTTTGGCGAGGAATAAACCGTTCAAACCTGCTTGCATTAAAAGCAGCAGGAAGAGAAATCCGCCTGTGCGCTCGAGTACCTTAGAGGCAGCCCAGCCAACCGTTGGCACCATCACAACAGCAGCAATCAGAACAAGAATACCCGCCGCGCCTTGTGGGTTTAATTCAAAGTAAGAATTAAAACCAGGAATCCACAAGGTACTAAAACCAGCGTCACCCTGTAAAAAACGTGCAGTAATCAGTGTGGCAATGGTCGAGAGCGTTGCCCAGAAAATTTGCAACGGTTTTTGTCTGGCGATAATTGTAAATAGCGCACCGACGAAGGGAATTAAAATGACGAGAAGACTGGTACTCATGGGGAAACCTCGAGGGAAGACAGGGTTCGGGGTGCAGGGTGCGGAGTGCGGAAGGGTAATTCGTGATTCGTGATTCGTGATTCGTAAAAGCAAGAACGAAAAACGAAAAACGAAAAACGAAAAACCTTTAACTTGCTTTTCATCGTAAGCCCCCAAACGCAATCACTAACACGATCAGCGCAATGCCGACGAACATCGAAAGTGCGTAGGCTCTTGCAAAACCAGATTGCAACCAGCGCAAGGTTTCACCGAGTAAACCAAAACCTGCTGCGCCGCTAACGATGCCTTTATCTAAGACTTCTTTATCTACCGCAGCCATGCCGCTTGCGGCGGTTTCTGTCGTGCGGGTAAAGAGATTGCGGTAGAGCGCGTCAAAGCCAAGACCCGAGAGCGAAAGTTTTGCCAAAGCACTTTCGCGCAGGTTTTTAACAGGTTCGCCTTTACGCATTTGGTAAACGTAGTAACCAAGCCCCAGACCAATCGCCGCAGCGAGAATAGACACGCCAATAAGCAACCATTCAACGGAAATTGCTGGGTGATGAAAGTCTACTTTGGCGGTGGAATGCTCGAGCCAGTGTGCAAACGGATTGGGAAACGCAAATTCCGGCAAGCCCAAATACCCTACACCAATACTTAACACCGCGAGAATCATAAGCGGAAACGTCATCGCGCTTGAGCCTTCGTGCAGGTGTGACCTCACATCTTTACCAAAACGTTCTTCACCCGCAAACACGCAGTGATACCACCTGAACATATAAAACGCGGTCATCACCGCAGTGACTAACAGAATGCCGTAGAGAAGATAATTGCCGTAACCTTCAATCAGCGTGCTGTTAAACACATGTGCGAGAATTGCGTCTTTGCTGAAGAAACCCGCTAAAAACGGCACACCCGCTATCGCTAAGGTGCCAATGAGCGCAGTTGTTCCCGTCACCTTCATGTGTTTGCCGAGTCCACCCATCTTGCGAATATCCTGCTCACCACCCATCGCGTGAATGACCGAACCCGAAGTAAGAAACAACAACGCTTTGAAAAAGGCGTGCGTGAACACGTGAAAAATCCCGACCCAATACGCACCCGAACCAACCGCCACAAACATAAAACCAAGCTGTGAAATCGTCGAGTAGGCAAGGATTTTTTTAATGTCCGTTTGTGTAAGCGCGGCAAAAGCAGCAATGAGCGCAGTGAGCGCACCAACCCACGCCACCGTTGCAGAAGCAACCGGCGTAAGCGCGAAGATAGGCGACGAACGCGCAATCAAATAAACACCAGCCGTCACCATTGTTGCAGCGTGAATGAGTGCGGAGACAGGCGTGGGGCCAGCCATCGCGTCAGGGAGCCAGGTGTGCAGGGGGAGCTGTGCAGATTTACCGCAGGCAGCAAGAAGGAAAAATAAACCTATCGTCGTGATGACAGGCGGTGCAAAGACCATCGCACTTGCTGCTTCATTCACCTGCGTGATATTCAAAGTTCCAAAGGTTTTGAAGACTAAAAACATCGCAATTAAAAAACCAACATCACCAATGCGGTTGACGATAAAAGCCTTACGCGCGGCATCGGGGTTTTCGCGCTGGGTGTACCAAAAGCCAATGAGCAGGTACGAGCACACACCCACACCTTCCCAACCCATAAAGGTCATGAGGTAGTTATCTGACATGACCAGAATAAGCATCGAGGCAACGAATAGATTTAGAGCCATGAAGTAGCGACTGAAACTGTCATCAGCGTGCATGTAGGAGATAGAGTAAACGTGAATCAAAAAACCCACGCCCGTAATCACCATCATCAGCACGACACTGAGTGAATCAATATGAAAGCCAAGCTCGAGGTTAAAATTCCCCGCACTCAGATAGTTCCAGAGTGGAACGTGGACGCTTGGTTCTTCCATCCCGCGCAGTCCAAAGAACGCCAGCACAGACAAAACAAAACCCGCACCAATCGCCAAACTACCGATGATGCCAGGCGCAGGTTCTTTAAGTGCGCGTCCAAAAAAGCCGTTGATGACTGCGCCAATTAAAGCGAGTAGCGGAGCGTAGGCGGCTGCTTCGACAAGATTCATGAGCGCACCTCACGCACGGCGACTAACTCCTTAGGGTTTACGCGGGTGAAACATTCTGATGTCGTCTTTGTTTTTTCAACGCCAGAAAACCCTAAGGGTTTGAAAGCGAAACCGCGCCTCATAGCCTCACCTCAGCCATACTGTCAATCTCGGTACTCGCACGGTAACGGAAAATCGCCACGAGAATACCCAAGCCCACCGCAACCTCAGCAGCAGCGATTGCCAAAATAATAAACACCGCCGCCTGCCCCGAAAGAGCCAGCGCAGCATCCACGTTTGCCCACTGCCGCGCAAACGAAACGAGGGCTAAGTTCGCAGCGTTCAGCATAAGCTCAACACACAAAAACACCATAATGGCACTCTTGCGCGTCAGCACACCCACCGCCCCGATGGTGAAGATGACGGCACTTAGTGCGACATAATATTCAGTTGGAACCATGAAAAACTTCCTTATGGGTTCTTCGTTTTTCGTTCTTCGTTGTTCGTAAAAACTCGCCGTAACGAATCACGAAAAACGAATGACGAATGACTGCCTTTTTCATTGCTGCCCCTCCCCGAGTTGTTTCACCTGTTCAATCCAGTTGTCTCTGGTAATTCTTCCTTTGAACTCCTCGAGCTTCCCGTCTAACGCCTGCACCTGACTTTCGTTCATGGTTGCAATCTGGGAAAACGTGTAGATGCCGTTTTTGTGGAGAAGACGCTCGAGCTTTGGCGTAATGCCTTTAATGCGCTTGAGGTCATCGCCTTCTAACACCGCGACACCGCCCGCCTTGGCAGGAAGCGCGCTGTTTGCTACAGCTTTGGCAGCTTTTGAGGCTGGCAGATAAACTTCTTCAGCCTTGCGCTGCACCAAACTCACCGCGCCAATGATGCCCGTCAGAAGCAACACACCAACAAGCTGAAACGCCAAAATAAATTCTGTAAAAAGTGCCTGCCCAATTTGTGCAGGGCCACCACCCAAGAGCGCAGCACGAACAAAATCCATATTGAGTGCTTCGCTCTGATTACGAAAAATCGAAATGATAATCCCAACCAGTGCCAATGCGCCCACGCCATACGCTACAGGCCGCATCCAGTCAAACTTGAGCTTCTGGCTCTCGTTCTGAATGTTAAGCAGCATAATCACGAACAAGAACAACACCATAATCGCACCCGCGTACACAATCACCTGCACGGTTGCCAAAAAGTGCGCTTGCAGTGTCACATAAGTAATCGCCAGCGTCAGCAAAGTCGCCACGAGCGAGAGTGCCGCGTGAACGGGCTGCCGCAGGGTGATGACACCGAGGCTGCCGACAATCATCACGACTGACAAAATTGCGAAGACTACCATAAGAACTCCAAATAGTTGAAGGTTGAAGGTTGAAGGTTGAAGGTTGAAGGTCTTTTAACCTTTAACCTTTCACCTTTAACCTTTAACCTATACTCTAACGTCATAATTCCCCTCCATAGCCACTGTTATGGTTAGTAGTCAATCCCCTCGAGTTCAGGACGTGGGCCAGCTTTGAATCCGACTTTGACTTCTTTGCCTTTTTTCTCTGCCTCACGGCGTTGCCACTTGCTGCCTTTGGTGCCCACCATCATATCGTCTTTGCCGTACACAAAATCCTGATATTTGAAATCTGCAAGCTCAAACTCGTGACCGAGCACAATGGCACCCGTTGGGCAGGCTTCTTCGCACATGCCACAAAAGATGCAGCGCAGCATGTTGATTTCATAAATGCTCGCGTACCTCTCCCCTGCTGAGGTCGGGTTCTTGGGGTCGTTCTCGGCGGCTTCGACATAAATCGCATATGCAGGGCAAGCCGCAGCGCAGAGACTACAACCAATGCACTTTTCTAAATTCGTATCAGGGTGACGCAGCAAATGATGCCGACCCCGAAAACGCGGCTGAATCGTCGCGGGTTCGTCAGGGTATTGCACCGTCACAGGTTTCTTAAAAAGGTGTCCGAGCGTAACGCCCATTCCCTTTGCGATGTCTAAAACACTCATCAGTAATCTCCTTTGGAGGAGCTTTCAGCTATCAGCTTTCAGCTATCAGCTTTTTATTTTTAGCTGACGGCTGACGGCTGACAGCTGACGGCTCACAACACGAATGCAATTATCGCTCCACAAATCAGTGCTGAAGCAAGCGCAATCTCGAATATATAAATCCAGCCAATCCGCATGAGTTGGTCGTAACGCAAGCGGGGCAACGTCGCACGCATCCAGATAAAAATAAACATGAAAATCGCCATCTTCGCTACTAACCAAATGATAGGCCACTCTGAGATGGGTAAAAGCTGCGCGTTAGGGAACCATCTATAAATCCACGAATAGATATTTTGGTCTACAAATTGGTTTAGAAACGCTGGGCCTTTGTAACCACCTAAAAAGAGTGTGGCGATGATTGCCGAGGCCGTCATCATGTTCACGTACTCTGCCATTTGGAATAACGCCCATTTGATAGACGAATACTCTGTGAGATAACCTGCAACAATTTCCTGTTCTGCTTCGGGCATGTCAAAGGGTGTGCGGTTAATTTCTGCGTTGGAGGAAATAAAGTAAGTAACAAAGGAAATGACAAGCGGAATCCAGAGCCAAGGACTTACTGCCCAAACATTTGTTTCGACAATGCCGCGCAGGTTCAAGGTTCCTGCAATCATAATGACCGTGAGTGCTGATAAACCCAAACCAAGCTCATAAGAAATCATTTGTGCTGAGGCGCGTAAACTTCCCAGCAGTGCGTATTTACTGTTCGAGGCCCAACCACCAAGGAAAATACCGTATACACCAATACTCGTTGCCGCAAACACAAATAAAAGCGCAATATCTAAATCCATCACCCAGGGGTTAAAACCAAAGAGGCTTCCTGCTGGGCCTGCGGGAATGGCACCGAAAGCAACGAGCGCGAAAACGATACTGATAAAAGGAGCCAGGATAAACACAAATTTATCCGCAGCTTTTACGGTTACATCTTCTTTGAAGATAGATTTAATCGCGTCTGCGATAGGTTGCAACAAGCCAAACGGCCCAACACGGTTGGGGCCGTAGCGGTGCTGCATTCTGCCGAGCAGCTTGCGTTCAATCACGGTCATGTAGGCGAAGGCACCTAGCAAACCCGCGCAGAGAATCAGGGCTTTGATTAATGTTACATACCAAGGGTCTATGGGGGTTCCGGGCATTAGGCCACCTCGAGCGGATTCGTTAAAAGAGCAACTTGTTCTTTCTTCAGACTAGACATATCAGCATTCACCACACCCACAGGCTGTTCAGGAATTGCAGGCACGCTCATCATACCGCCAGGCAGCGCGTCCGTGATTTGAACTTGCAGTTTGCGAATGAGCCCGCCAACATTCAAACTCACCACATCATCCTGGCGCAGATTGTGAAACGCTGCGTCAGTTGGGTGAATAGAAAGTTTGGCACCACCGTGTGCTGCACGCAGGTGTGGATTGCGCGAAATATATTCGGCGCGAATCATGCTCGGTGCAACGATGACGTTGCCGTTTTGTTGTAGGGGCGAGGGGGCCCTCGCCCCTACATGGGCAACGGGTTTTTTCGCTTTTGCGATGATGCCTTCTTCTGGCAATTCGGATAAATCAACTTCGCCAGCTTTTTTCATGGCACGCTGGCTACTGCGAAC
Source organism: Trueperaceae bacterium (assembly GCA_051649365.1). Lineage (GTDB taxonomy): Bacteria > Deinococcota > Deinococci > Deinococcales > Trueperaceae > CAVTAE01. The sequence goes on along the minus strand of JBOFGY010000091.1, from coordinate 10,571 downwards.
ACTACGACCCTCGAGCTTAATTTCTTTCGCATCAGCAATGTACTTCACAACGCCCGTAAAATCTTCGGACTGCCCACCTTCAACGGGTGCCGCGTGAACGCTGAGATAACGCCCCTCGAGGTTCACTACCGTACCGTCTTTTTCATAACCAGACTTTGCAGGGAGAACGACGTGAGCGAGTTCAGTTGTTTCATTGTGGAACATGTCGTGAACGACGAACAGCTCGAGCCCTTTTAATTTTTCAGCAACACTTGCATCTTGTGCGGGATTGAGACCTGAGACAATCAGTGATTTTGAATTGAGGAGTTCGCTGTAGCCTTTGCTTACGACACCGAGAGACTCGAGGCCGTAACTATTTGCCATTGCACCCAAGTTCATTTGCTTACTGTTCGTGACTTTTGCTAATGTTTCAGCAGCCTTTGCAGCTTCGCTTGAAGAAAGCACAAAACCACCACAGATAATCACAGAATTTTTGGCTTCGGTGAGTTGTTTTACAAGAGCCTGCGCGTCTTCTGTTTTCAAAGCTAACGATGATGTATCAACAGCCTCACCACCCGCAATTTTCACGAGGGCTTCCAACAACGGCGCAGGGCCTTGCGCCCCCACGACAACCGAACGTCCTGCATGATTCATCAAATCAACGTGATAAGGCGCAGCCACCGTCAGGATTTGTTTCTTGCGTGGCGCGTGTTCTTTCAGGCGAAGGTCAGCAATCGGTACGCCGTGTGGCATGAGTTCAGGAATCGGTGTGCCTTTAAGCGCGTCTTTGATTCGCAAATCGAGCGCAGGAATTTCTTCGGTAACATCTGCGATGACAAAAAGTGCATCACTCGTTGCAACATCTTCAATCGTTGCGGGGTTTTGTGGAATGACCGAGGCAGCGTAGCGTGGGAAGTGGTCAACGTTTGCTTTGTAGAACTCGGCGAGACTCTTGGCGGCGAAGCCTTCCTCGAGCGTCGCATCAGCTCTTAACACGATGCCCGTGTCTTTTGACATTTTGCTAACAACAAATGCAGCAGCCTCTTCCCAAGTCGCAGCTTCTAATTTTCCATCTTTGCGAATAAGTGGCGTTTTGATTCTATCTGGACTATCTACATACTCATGCCCAAAACGAATCCCGTCGTCAATCCAGGTTTTATTTACTTTCGTGTTGAGTGCAGCTTTAATGCGCTCAATGCGCCCTGTTCTCGCGTCAATCGTAATTGCACTACCCGAGGCATCATCTAAACTTGTCGAGCGCGTGTGGTCATATTCCCAGTTGCGCCCACGGAAGCGGCTCGTCGCATCTAACAAGGCACCTACAGGGCAAATGTCTGTGATGTTGCCCGTGAAATTACTCGGCATTCCGTCATCAATTGTACCGATGTAGGTGTGTCCACCACGCTCAATAAAATCTAAAACTTCATCGCCAGGAACCTCTTCAAAATAACGCACGCACCGCTTGCAGTGAATGCAGCGTTCGCGGTCCAGGGTGATGAGTTCGGAAAGGGCGTGGTGTTTTTCCTGGTGGCGTTTGTCAAACTCGAAGCGTGACATACCCGAGCCATATTCATAAGCGCGGTCTTGTAACTCGCAGGCTCCGCCTTTGTCGCAGGTCGGACAGTCGAGCGGGTGATTGATGAGCGTCATCTCGACCATGCCACGCTGCGCTGCAACTGATTCTGGTGCCAGCGTGTCAATAATCATGCCTTCAGAAATCGCAGTCACGCAGGTTGCAATCGGATTAGGAAAATAAAATATTTTGGGCTGCCCTGTGGCTTCATCCATGACCCAAGAGCCGTCAGGGTTTTTGCGGGGTGAGCCTGCTTTGGCTAGGCACATTCTGCAAGCACCAATGGGTGACATATATTCTTGTGAACAGAAATACGGCACGTCGTAGCCAGCCGCGAAGACGGCATCAATGGCAGACGTACCTGGCTTCAAATCTAGTTCGACATCGTTGACTTTGACTTTCATTGTGAATACCCCTCGAGTAAGTTTTGCACATATACATCTTTTCGCAAAATAGAAAGACTGTTCACGGCAAACCGCGAGATGAATTTTTCAAGTATTTCACTCGCTGCGGGGAACAAGGGGTTGCAACCCCTTGTTCTGCCCGACATAGGTGAACTGAATGCAGAGCTTGAAAAATTCATCTCGCTCACTCTGCCCATCTCGATTTCTTCGGATACATAGACTTCTTGTTCTCAATCATGTACTCATACTCGTGACGGAAATGCTTGATACTCGCCTGCACGGGCATGATGCACGCATCGGCTAACACGCAGAACGAACGACCACGAATGTTCGCTGAGACTTCTTCCAACAATTCTAAATCACCTTTTTGACCAAGCCCAGCCAGGAGTTTTTGATACATCTTAGGCATCCAGGTCGAGACACCTTCACGGCAGGGCGTACATTTTCCGCAGGACTCGTGCGCGTAAAAACGCACAATGTTGTAGAGCGCGTCTACGATGCACTTGTCTTTGGGAATCAAAATGAGACCGCCCGTGCCGAGCATCGAACCTGCTTTGGCGACGGAGGCGTATTCCATTGGCATATCTAAGTATTGATCCGTGAAAGGAAACATGGGGCAACTCGAGCCCCCAGGAATAAATGCTTTCACGTCTTCGGTGAGGCCACCGCCGAGACCAAAAATAATCTCGCGGTACGTGATGCCCATTGGCACTTCAAACACACCATGACGTTTGACAGGGCCGCTCAGTTGAACGTGGTGAAACCCTTTCGAGTCTTCGGTTCCCATCGCAGAAAACCAGGCCGCGCCCTTATTCATGATGTGGACGCTACTGGCAATGCTCGTCACGTTGTTAATCGTCGTGGGCAAACTGTACACGCCTGCTTGCGCTGGAAAGGGCGGCTTGAGACGCGGGTTCGCACGGAAGCCTTCAAAAGAATTCATCAGTGCAGTTTCTTCACCGCAGATGTAGGCACCTGCACCTCGGTGCAGAATAATGTCAAATTCAAACTCTGTACCAAATAAATTTTTACCCAAAAAACCTTCGCGCTTGGCATCTTGCAGTGCTTGGTAAAGCCGTTCGTAAGCAAGATAGTATTCGCCGCGAATGTAGAGAACACCCTTGGTCGCACCGATGGCGTACCCTGCAATACTCATACCTTCGATGAGTTGATGGGGATCATCCTCGAGCACGTATCTATCTTTACAAGAGCCAGGCTCGGATTCGTCGGCGTTACAAACAATAAAACGCTGACGACCATCCACCGGCGGCATAAATGACCACTTCATACCCGTTGGAAAACCTGCCCCACCACGCCCGCGCAAACCAGACTTTTTCATTTCGTCAATGACTTCGCTGGGTTTCATGGTACTGATGACTTTTTTGGAAGTCTCGTAGCCACCGTGCGAACGGTAGAACTCGAGCGTGTGCGAATCTTTCACACCCACGTATTTGTACATCATCACTTCATAACGCGGGTCAGTGCGGGAAGTGATTTGTTTGGGTTTTTCGGCTACGGCTGTTGCTGTGTCCATTATTAGTTCACCTCGTTTGAAGAGGCTATCAGCTATCAGCTATCAGCTATCAGCAAAAAGCTGACGGCTGACGGCTGAGAAGAGTCTTTAACAGCAGGTAGTATCTGGTCATCGGCGCGGCTACGATAACGGGATGATACCCCCTGTTGAAGACTCCTGCTAACAGCTCACATCACTTTCGCTTTCTCCGCACCTGCGTTGTCGCCACCACGTTCACGCCAGGGCTCGGGTAATTTGTCTTGCTTCATTGAATCCAGTAATAGTTTGCAACGTGATTTTGAAACCTTCTCAAAGTAGGTGTCATTCACTTGCAATACGGGTGCTGTCGTACAGGAACCAAGGCACTCTACTTTTTGAATACTGAATCTTCCCGCTTTATCAGTTTCACCGTTGACGAGTCCTGTCTCTTCACAGATGAAGTCATACATTTCATCCGAGCCAGCAAGTGAGCATGAGAGTGTCGAGCAAATTTGCAGATGGTATTTGCCTACAGGATGCTCATGATAGGTGCTGTAAAAGCTCATCACACCTTTGACCTCAGTTGGGTGAATACCGATGATTTCAGCGATTTCGTGAACTCTTGGTTCGCTGATGTGGCGTTCAGCGCGTTGCACTTCCCAGAGGAGTGGCATGACTGCGCTGCGGCGGCCATAGGGTGGGTAGCGGTTCAGGATTTCGTTGAGAACGTCTTGCCTGTCCGCGAAAAATGGTTTGAGTGTTTGTAGTTCTGTCATTTAATAAACCCCTCGAGAAAGTGTTTGAGGATTTACGCAGTTGATTACACCCCTCACGGTTCGCTGCGGAGAACAAGGGGAAAGCGTCTTCAACAGCAGGTAGTATCTGGTCATCACTGAGCGTAATGATAACGGGATGATACCCCCTGTTGAAGACTCCTTTACAGCCGCCTTGTTCCGCTTACTAAACCACTCGAGCGTAAATCCCACCTGTGAACCCATAGAAAAAATATGTGAGCTAACCGTAACAAGGGGTTGTAACCCCTTGGTTCCGCCGATTGCGGTGAAATAAAAATTCTTCATACCTGAAACACATCCTCCGCCGTCACTATCATCGAATCAACTAGCTCTTGCAACTTTTCACTCGTTGGCAGGTTGTGCTTTTGACGGTTATACGTTACATAGTTCAACGTATTCTCAAACTGTGCATCTGTGGTCAATTCTTCCCAATGATACTTCTGCGCCCACAAAGTGTAACGGTCAGTGATTTGATGATTCGCTTTGTAGAGTTGTGCCGACTTACCTTTTAGCTTTCGGACGATGTTGTCTCGAGCAACATCACTACATACCAAGAACATATGAACATGATCCTGGCAAATCGCGTAAGCTAACACGTTCAACTTGTCCTCGAGAACAATCTGCTTGATGTATATAGTAATTTCGTATTCCATCGTTTCATTCAGGATTATAGGTTCACTGCGTTTTACACCAAACGTCACCATGCGTTCGCTAACGCGGCTACTGTGTGTAACCCAAACGATATGAAAGGCTTTCAGCTCAGTGCTGTCGGCGGGAACAAGGGGTTGCAACCCCTTGTTCTGCTTACTTGAGTGCAGAACATCAGGCATATACATCACTCATCCCCACTCGAGCCCAACACCAGCCCCGCCACCACACTAAACCCAACCCCCAACATCACCCAAAGCAAAACATTCCCCGTCGCCACACCAAGCGCAATACCCATAGAAACCCCGAGGGTCAGTGCGAGGGCGATGTAAGTGAGTTGTTTTTTTCGGGCTTGATTCATAATTAGCTAACAGCTATCAGCTATCAGCTATCAGCCAAATCTTTTCTAACGGCTGATAGCTGACGGCTGACAGCTATTTATCCACATCCCCCATTACAGGATCAAAGCTCGCAATGTTCATGACCATATCGGCAAAAAGTCCGCCTTCACAGGAAGGCTCGAGGCTTTGCAAATTCATGAGGCTTGGCACGCGCACTTTTACACGGTAGGGCATTGAACCACCATCGCTCACGATGTAATAACCAAGCTCACCACGCGCACTTTCGGTTGGAACATAAACTTCACCGCGTGGTGGGTGGAAACCTTCGGTGACAAGTTTGAAGTGGAAGATAACGGCTTCCATTGAATTCTCGAGTTCACTGCGGGGTGGTAGTGAAATGCGGCGGTCAGGGTCTTTGACGGGGCCGGGCTCGAGCATATCCAAAGCCTGCTCAATAATTTTTAGGCTCTCCCGCATTTCTTCAAAGCGAATCATGAAGCGTGCGTTCACGTCACCTGCTTCGCTGGTCGGCACGTCAAAGTCGTAATCTTCGTAACCACCGTAAGGCTGCACCTTGCGGAAGTCGAGCGGTACGCCACTCGCACGCAGGCTCGGGCCCGTGAGCGCGTAATCGAGTGCGGTTTCCTTACTCATCACACCAATACCAACCGTGCGCTGCAAGAAAATATCATTCTTGGCAAACATGGTGGCGTATTGGTCAAGCATTTTTGGAAAGCCTCGCAGGAACTTGCGAACACCATCTTCAAAACCTTCAGGAATGTCTTTGGACAATCCACCCACGCGGAAGTAACCATAATTCATCCGCACGCCGCAGACCATCTCGAACAAATCTACAATCTGCTCACGTTCGCGCATGGTATAGAAGAAGAGTGTGAGTGCGCCCATGTCGAGAATGCCTGTACCGAAAAACACCAAGTGGCTTGCGATGCGGTTCAGTTCGTTGAGAATGACACGCACACGCTGAGCACGCACAGGAACTTTTGCGTCCATCAATTTTTCGACTGAGAGAACATACGCCAAATCGTGACCAAAAGCGTGGAGGTAATCCATACGGTTGCTGTATGTCACGCCTTGCTGGTAGGTGCGGTTCTCCATCGTTTTTTCAAAGCCTGTATGGAGATAACCAATCTGCGGAATAATCTTGGCGATGCGCTCACCGTCTAGGTCAACGACCAAGCGCAAGACACCGTGCGTACTCGGGTGCTGCGGCCCGACGTTAATACGCATGTACTTAGTCTCAAATTCACCATGCGGAGTTTGTGCAACTTCTTTTGCCACTGCGTTCCTAATTGCCACTGCGTACTCCTTTCCGTGCGCCGCCGCGCCAGCCTGATAAACCTTTGTCTTGTCCTGTCATCCCCGCACGAAATGTTGCAGGGTCGAGGAAACGTCCGTCGTTAAAAAGCGTGGGCGTTTCACCAAGTGGAAAATCTTTGCGGTGTGGATGTCCGTCTAAATCTTCAGGCGTGATGAGCTTGCGTAAGTTCGGGTGTCCTTCAAACTCCACGCCGAACATGTCATAGACTTCGCGCTCCATGAAGTTTGCACCCTTCCAGAGGTGCGTAATGGTTGGCAGGGTTTCGCCTTCGTCCAGATTCACACGAATGAAAATGCGCTCGTTGTTGGAGAGGCTATATAAATTATAGGCAACGGTAAAACGCTTACCCGCGTGACCAGGGTACTCGAGGTAATCCAGCCCAAAAATATCCGAAATCATTTCAAACCCAGCATCTTTAGCGGCTTTCACAGCGTTGACAATTTCTTTAGCGTCCACCGTCACACTTACCATGCCCTTAAACTCACCAGGCTTACCGTTTATCGTCTTCAGTTGTTCTACTACAGTCTCGACTAAACTCATAACTCAACCCCCATTAAGGACTGAGTGCTGAGGACTGAGGACTGAGTATGTAAAACCGTGCTACCCTCAGTCCTCAGTCCTTTTACCTCAGTCCTGTTCATCTGCTCCACCCTTCCACCATCGGCAACTCCACACCGCGTTGGTCAAACACTTCGCCGCGTACTTTTTTCTGGAGTTGCATCACTGCGTAAATAAGTGCTTCAGGACGTGGGGGGCAGCCTGGTACATAAATGTCAACGGGAACGACAGAATCTACATTCTGCACGACAGCGTAGTTGTTAAACATGCCGCCTGAAGAAGCACATGCACCCATTGAGATAACCCATTTTGGGTCGGGCATTTGCTCGTAAACGCGGCGCATGACAGGAGCCATTTTTTTAGAGAGACGACCTGCCACAATCATTACGTCTGCCTGGCGTGGGGAAGCGCGAAACACTTCCGAACCAAAACGCGCTAAATCGTTACGGGCGTTGGTGGATTGCATCATCTCAATCGCGCAGCAAGCTAAGCCGAAGGTGACAGGCCAGAGGCTGTTAGAACGGCCCCAGGCAACGAGTTTCTCGAGCGACGTAAACAGTATCCCCTCGTTCTCGAGTTCTTGGACATCTTTGGTGAATAGGTCAGTGAGTGCCATCAGGGTTTTCCTTTGGGAACCTTTCTAGCTATCAGCCATCAGCTCTCAGCTCTCAGCTTTTTGTTTTGGCTGACGGCTGACGGCTGATAGCTGACGGCTCTATTTCCAGTTCAACACGCCTTTCTTCAACATATAGATGTATCCCACCATGAGGACCACTACAAAAATAAGGGCATTAAGGAACAAAAACTCAGGTTGTGCTTTGAATTTTACAGCAAGTGGATAAAAGAACGCTGTCTCAATATCAAACATAATAAACATCATGGCAACAAGATAGAAATGAACAGGAAAACGCTCCCTAGCCGTACCCACAGCAGGTACACCTGATTCATAGGCTTCGATTTTGGCTCCTGTACCTTTTTTTGGACCCAAAATACCGCCTACTGCAAGAGCTGCTACCCCAATAAACCCGGCAGCTAAAAACATATAAAAAACTGTATCGTACATGCTTCCTCCTGAGCAAACAAAGCAAACAAGATGTAGTTTGGTAACCAAACGCGCCTTGGGCTTGTGAACTTGTGCGCGTTTTCACTAATTTATCGTTGTCAGTCTAGCATTAGGAATCGTTCCGAACAAGGGTAGGATGTAACAAAAAACAGGAGTTAGGGCAAGGAGTTAGGAGTTAGGAAGATGTTTTTCCCAAATCCCAATTCCTGATTCGTAATTTACAGACTTAATCTTGACGTTCTGGTGTTAGCTCTATGTAGCTAACCTTGGGCTTACTAGGGCTGAACAGGCTCGAGCCCACCAGCAAAATCGCCCCAATGACCACGCAGCTATCTGCTACATTAAACACAGGAAAGCTAAACCCTGGCACATTAAAATGTATGAAATCAATGACGTAACCCAAACGAAAACGGTCAATCATATTTCCGACTGCCCCCGCAAGAATGCTAGCAAGTGCGTAACGCTGTAAAACAGGCATGGTTGATCCCTGCATGATCAAGTAAATGAGGATGGCGAAGGACACCACCGCCGACAAAATCCCCAAGGCCAGGGTACCATTTTGAAACATACCAAAGGCAGCTCCTGTATTTTGCACGTAGGTGAAATAAAACCCTAAAAAGACGTAGCGGCCCTCTGCATTGAGGGGAAAGGTTGTAGATGACCACCATTTCGTTCCTTGGTCGAGTAAAAGTAAAAAGAGAGCAATAATGAAATACATACCGACTCCTAAAAAAGACCTCGCGGGCCTAAGGGTAAATAGTCTGCATAGTATAAAGAACTTGGGTGAGATTAACTTAAAGCTGGGTTAGATTTCTCGCCAAACCCAAAGTTAGCGAAAAATCTAATGCGGAAGTCTAAAAGCTTAACAAAGCCTCTTACCTCTTATCTCCTGTTTCCATCTCTATTAGAATTGCCGAACATTCTCTTCACTCTAAAGTAATGTATACTCATGCGTATAAAGCTTATATTTTTTAGAGGAGGCTGTCATGACAGTCGCTGAACCACGTGCGCGTCGTCTCGTGGCTAAACAAGATGATCCCAACTTAGACCAATTTAGTGATTTACTTTTTGGCAAAGCTGATGTAAATTTGCTTGAGCAACTAGGCTCGGATGGTCTTCTTGCCATTGCCAAACGTGCCTACAAGTTTATTGGGCAACGCCACTCTGATGAGGTTCTACTACGTGTCTATAATCCGAGCTACGCAGTGGACGGCTGGGAAGCCTCTTATACAGTACTCGAGTTTTGCCTTACAGACCGTCCTTTTATTGTAGATTCCATCAAGGCAGAACTGAAGCGCAAAAACATTGAGCTACTTTATTTGCTTCACCCTATTCTCAATGTTAAACGTGACGGGGAGGGCAAACTCGAGTCTCTCTCGAACGAGGGACAGCGCGAAGCCTACGAAATCTATTTTGTCGAGCAGCAACCCAGTGAAACCTTAAAAGACCTCAAAGGGGCTGTAAAAACTATTCTCGAGGATGTCGAGTTGGCCACGAAAGATTATGCTGCAATGCGTGATAAAGCTAACGACATCGCACGTTATTTACAGGGTCTTAGCGACCTGCACACGAACACTGAACACCGCGAAGAACTCCGTGAATACGTTAATTTTATGACCTGGCTCCAAGACGACAACTATGTTTTCTTAGGTTACCGCGAGTACGATATGTTTTCTAAACATAACGTCCCGCACCTCCAAGTAAATGCAGCCTCAGGTTTAGGTCTCCTCAGTAAAATCTCGGAAAGTGCCTATCAACAAAGTGTGCCGCTTTCCGAATTATCCCAAGGGCTACGCGAGCGCGTCACGGGTGGCCGTACGCTCGTCGTCACGAAGACAAATGCCGAATCTACCGTTCACCGCCCAGCCCGTATGGACTATATCGGCGTAAAGAAGTTAGATGACGCTTGGCAAGTCCTAGGTGAGCAGCGTTTTATTGGACTGTTTACCTCAAAAGGTTTGTCCACACCCGTTGCAGATATTCCGATTCTGCGCCTCAAATTGCGCCGCGTCTTAGAACTTGATAATGCTGTCCCAGGTTCACACGATTACAAACAAATTACGTCCATCTTTAATTCGATGCCACGCGAAGAACTTTTCTGGCGCAACGCCGACGAACTCCACGATGACATTAGAGCGATTGTAAGCCTCGAGCAAGAACAAGGCGTGCGCCTCACGCTGCGCCCCGACCCACTCGGGCGCGGGCTCGCTGCGATGGTCGTGATGCCGCGCGAACGCTTTAACGTTGATGTGCGCCGAAGTATTCAAGACTATTTGACCCACAAACTTGAGGCTTCTCACGTGGACTATCAACTCGCCATGGGCGAAGACGAATCGCAACTGCGCTTTCACTTTTTCTTTACCACACAAAAAAATATTTT
>JBOFGY010000090.1:0-11299 GCA_051649365.1 Trueperaceae bacterium | reverse complement strand
ACAGCGTTTCCTGTACGCATGGCTTTTCCCTTCGCGGTAGCCTTGTTCTAACGCGCTCTTTTGTTCCTTACTGAGCTTTAACTGCTTCACTGGACGACCCATATAGTAAGTTTAACTTAATTGTGTGCGACTACTTATTCCTCCTGGCTTGCACCATATCGGGGCTAGATAAGGACGAGGTAAGTAATTTTTCGCTGTTGTCCTGCTTAAACGCTTTACTTACCTCGTGGGAAGTTCTTAAAGCGTATAAAGGAAACAGGGCTCGAGCTAGAAGTCCATTCCGCAGGCACAGAAAAAACCAAAGTCACACCTGCTGCCATGACGGTCATGCAAGAACCCTGTGAGCCTCTAACCGTTAGAATGTGAACATGTCTAGGTCTGGAAAAATTATCGCGGTGAGCAGCAGTCCAACTCACACGATGAGCAAACCTAATCAGCCAAGCATTCGCCTACTGTCGGGATTAGGTGTAGAAAACGATGCCCACCAAGGCGTAACGGTCAAACACCGCTCGAGGGTCGCCCAAGACCCCGCGCAACCCAATCTCCGCCAAGTGCATCTCCTTCATAGCGAACTACATGATGAATTGCGGGCAAAAGGTTTTGAGGTGCAGCCTGGGCAAATGGGTGAAAATATTACAACGAAAGATATTGACTTACTGGGTTTACCAAGATACACAAGATTGCACATAGGTGAAGCCGTGCTCGAGGTCACAGGTTTACGTAATCCCTGCACACAACTTGACGGGATTCAGCAGGGTTTAATGGCAGCCGTTTTAGACCATGACGCAGAGGGCAACTTAATTCGTAAGGCTGGCATCATGACCCTTGTGCTACGGGGTGGCGATATAAAGCAAGGTGATGCGATTCGCATCACCTTGCCAAGTGAACCCTTTGAAAAACTCGAGCGTGTCTAGGAATCTTAGATAATAAACTAACCGCGTCACATAACGGACGGGGTATTAATCAGAAGCTTGCGAACGTTGTTAAACGCTCGTTTGCCTTGATGCTAATTTTTCAAGTCAAACCAGGCTCATCGTGTGACAAATAGAACAACGTAGAGCTGAACAATTCGGTTTAAGCCAGCTTAGCTGTTAGGCGCATTTCTACAGCGGAAAGAGCTTTCGAGACTGGACAACCCTCTTTCGCTTTGTTTGCAAAATCTTGAAACTCTTCAGCACTAACTCCAGGCACACTGCCAACGGTCTCGAGTTCAATAAGTGTAATCGCGGGGCCTTCACCTAAATGTACCTTCGCGGTTGTTTCAATATGCTTTGGTGGATGATTGGCATTACTTAACAAGGCAGATAAAAACATCGAATAACAACCTGCGTGAGCCGCCCCAATAAGTTCTTCAGGATTCGTGCCTGCACCATTTTCAAAGCGCGATGCAAAGGTAAAGGGGCCTTCGTAACCACCTTTGGGTAATTTCATGCTGCCTTTACCCTCTTTGAGCGTTCCATTCCAAACAGCACTTGCTGAACTTGTTGCCATGTCTTGCTCCTTTCTTACAACTTCTTCACTGTTCTGCACCAAAGTGTAACACTGGTCAATGAGACAAAGGGTACGAAACGAGACGATAGAGAAAGAAATCACTTCCCCAAAACTGAAGCAGGCGTTATGCTAGAAGATGATGCTGGGCTTTTGGCCCCAATACCTTCTGATGCTACTCTCCCTTTATATTGCTGGTCGTATGTTCGCCAGCAGTCTTCTAGTCCAGGGTGAGACAGCGAGCGACACACTGGGGCGGAGTGTTTTACTGTTGCCCATCAGTATGTGTTTTGTCCCGTTTGGCTGGCACATCATCCAAGCGCAGCAACCCTTGTTACAACACGACCTCGGCGATCTAGGTGAACGCTTTGTCACACTGAGTTTAGGACTCGGTTTCATCTTACTACTCATAGGTGTTGTTTGGGCTTGGAGCTATGCGTTCAGTGTTTCTGTGTTTCCCTTTTTGATCTTAACTGTTTATTACACTGGTCCTTGGGCACACCTGCAACAGCATCTACCCACCTCTCTCATCTTACGAGCACGTGAGCTCTTTCTTTTAACGCTGCTCACAAGTTTGGGGCTTCTTGCTTATACCTTGCCTTACCTACAAAGCTGGTTAAGCCAAAGGTGGTCAACTGCACCTGAAACCGAACGCCTTCACACTGACAAACTTTTATAGTGTACGCTTCAGAGTTTTACAAACAATCCATCAAGGCTTGAAAGCTAAAGGTGAAAAATGCAAACCCTTCAAGTTCAGTCAACCTAAATCCTTCCAAGGTAGGATGCTCGAGTTGCACTTTTTCGAGTAGACTTTATGGATGCGTCTTCTTACACGGATTGCAGTCATCTGGATTGTACTAGGTTTGCTGACAGGTCTAGTTCTACGCACACGTAAGCCGGAAACGTTAGGCTGGCTTCTCGCTTTAGGTTTTGCGCCTTGGCTCTTTCACGTGCTTTATTGTTTGCTCTTTTTAGGGCTCGAGCTACGCACTGTGCAACTAGCTTTATTCTTGGGTATCAGCGGACTCCTCACCTTGCTAGCGGGGCTCGTCGCCAAAATCTTTGCTTCGACACGCTCGACTCAACTCGCTGCACTCCCCCTTTTCCATGGCATTGTCTACAGTCTTTTTCTGTTTATTTTCGCCCGCATTTACGAGCTCAGTCAGTTAGGACTTAATACCATTTCTTGGACTGTCTTTGGCAGTGGTATTTTGTTTGTAACGAGTTTACTTTTTAGCTATTTGCTGCGTTTTCCAGGAGGCGCGCCCTCTTCGTTTAACCCCACACGTTTTAGTTTAAAACGCCCAAAAAAGTAATCGTTCGTTTTCTCGTGGGTTTCATTAATGGTAAAGTACAGCGTGAAACATTTTTTACTTTTATTAGGTCTTGTATCCCTTTCCCTCTTGAGTGGTTGTGTACCAGCACAAGACGACAGAGCTGTAGGTACAAACATCGAGCTTGCCGAACCTGTCACCCCGGTTGAACCACTCACCTTTGGCATCGAAGAAGCAGTGATTGAACGCTTTAACCCACCTGGGCCAAGTTCGGCTGCACTGCTCGAGCTTCGCCTTAAAACAAGAGCACAAAACATCAATCCTTTTGCCTTAACGTTAACACGCATTGAGTATACGCTCTTCTTACAAAACAAGGAAATCACTGGGGGTGTTTTTTCACCGAATCTCGAGGTAGCTGGAAATGCCCAAAATTCGTTTACGCTCGCTATTGACACGACCTTAGAAGACCGTGGCCTTATTAAGGCAGCTGCACAAACCTACACAGGGACACCGCTTCCCTTCCACATTGAAGGCACTCTAAGCTTTACCTCAAACAGTTACGGCTTTACCACCCGCAACCTCACGCTGTTTTCAGGTACGCTAACCTCGAAACAAAAGCTCAAGTTACCAAGTTTCACCCTGAGTGAATCTCGCGTCTTTACTTTGCGTGATAATGTCCCCGTCGTGCGCGCACTCGTGCAAGCCGAAAACACGGGCGATGTCGGTTACTTTTTTTATGGTAAAGATCTCGAGCTTTTCCTGGACGGCGTGGCGATTGCAAAACAAGATGTTTCTGCCATTCCCCTTCAAACCCGAGGACAAAATAGCATCGAAATACTTTTCTATCCCTCGCCCACAGACCTAGATGGCGGTGCTATTGACTTACTAAACCAAGTGTTGCAAGGCAAAGAAGCCAGCCTAGAAATACGCGGCCCAGCGTTTATTGATGTTTTAGGTGTAGATACCTATGAGCTTACAGATTGGTCTATTACGGGTACAGCGACAAGGTAAAAGAAATAAACAAGGTAAAAGAAAAGCGGACAAAGACTTTTAAGGTTTCTTGCCTTCTACTTTCTGCCTCCTACCTTCTGCCTCTTGCCTTTCCAACTCTTCTTGCATCGCACGTTCACCTGCACGAATGGCCTCGAGCGATTTATGAAAATCCCACCAGGCCACCGGCGGACGTGTCTGGAGGAGGCGAGCTCCAGGCGGCGCACTCACCCCCTGCTGATAGGACGCTAGCACGTGCAACAAACTTTGACTCAACCGTTTGTAGGGTGCAGGCGCAGGCAAAGAGAGCCATAACTCTTGCCACCGTTTCGAGCTGCTTCCGTACCACGTTCGCACCCCGCGAATAAACGGGCTTGCCTCGGCATCAATACCTGCGTGGATGCCGAGCATGTGCTGTGATTCCACACCCAGCGCAGCTAAGCCAGGAAACGGCACCGTAGCTACAAAGCCACCATCAATCAAATACCGTTTGCCGACGTTGACGGGCGCGAAAATAACACTGAGCGACGAACTGGCCATCACTGCCTGCGCTAAAGACCCTTTACGCATCAGCACTAAACCGCCTGTTTCGATATCCATGCAGGCAATCACGAGCGGATAGAGAGTATCGGCAAAGGTTGCACCGTGAAAAAATTTTCGGTCAAGCCAATGGGTAAAACGTTTGCCGTCAATAAAGGCAGCTTTGTGTAAACCAAAATCAAACGCCTGCGACCACAACTCGAGGACATCAAGTTCTAGCATCGCTTTTTCTAACTCGAGGGCAGGTGTACCGAGTGCGTAATTCGCAGCCATAAACGCGCCCGAACTCGTTCCTGCGAGAACTTTGGGATAGAGACCCTCTCTCTCTAAAACCTTGAGCACACCAATTTGCGAAAAGGCCCGCGCTGCGCCACCACCAAGTGCCAAACCGAAGGTTTTGTCTTGCAACACCATAGGATTGAAAGTTTATCTTAAGCTGAGTTCAAAGTTTTCAATATGGTATACGGTACACTAAGAAGTATAGACCCCCAGCTTTAGAACACACCTACAATGTACAAAAAAACGGGGGCATCCAACGTAGGAGATCAATGCAATGTTATCCTGTCACTTTGTGAAACCCACCGTTGCCTCGAGACAAGGAGCTTTTCAGCTTGGACTCGCCCGTATTTTACCGCTCACGCTCGGGCTTATTCCCTTTGGACTTGTCACGGGCGTGGCAGGCATCAAAGCAGGCTTGTCTGCTGTTGAAATTACTGCAATGTCTGCGCTCGTATATGCAGGAGCGGCACAGCTTGTTGCGTTGCAACTCATGAGTGCGGGAGCATCTTTAGTGTTTGTTCTTCTCGCTGTGACTGTCGTTAATTTGCGCTACGTCATGTACTCGAGTGCTATCGCCAAACACTTAAAACCTTTGTCGCAACCCATGCGCGTTTTGGGAGCCTTTGTTCTCGTTGACCAAAATTTTGTCCTCGCACTGAATCGTAGCGAAGAACTTGGCGAACGCCTCATGCCTTGGTTTTATCTCGGTGCTAGTGTTCCCCTGTGGCTTAATTGGGTTTTATGGACGTTTGCAGGTGCAGTTTTAGGAGCTCGAGTACCAGATAGCTGGTCATTGGATTTTGCGGTGCCCCTTTGTTTCCTAGTATTGCTCATACCAAATCTGCGTAATTGTCCAACACTTGCGGCGGCATTAGTAGGCGGTATTACAGCAACGCTGCTGGCAGGTTTGCCCTACCGCTCGGGCCTTTTTGTAGGTGCAATTGCTGGCATCGCGGCGGGTGCGTGGCTCGAATATCGCCGTGAGGTACCAGCATGAATATTTACAGCATGAATATTAATTGCGAAGAAAGGGCGAAGGGCATTCGCCCCTACGAAAACCTATGAATGATATTACGTTGTGGCTGACAATTTTGCTGGCAGCATTGATGTCATTTTTACTGCGCTATTTACCGATGAGACTGCTCGAGAAACAACGTTTAGCTCCTTGGCTCGAGCGTGCTTTGCGCTATGTACCTGCGGCAACACTCAGTGGTCTCGTTTTTCCTGCTTTGCTCTTACAAAATAACAAACTCGCTTTAACCCTTAGCAATGACCGCTTGCTTGCCGGCATTGTTGCAGCAGTGATTGTTTATTATTCACGTAATGCTATTTTGACAATTGTGGCTGGTCTCGTCATCTTATGGCTATTGCAACGGTTTTGAATACTGTGTGAATTTTATCTTGTGCAAATCATGGTGGGTCTCAAATAAGTTCTTGACGTATCACAAACCAGAATCATTATCTGCTGTGGTGGAAGACCCAACTCTACGGGCTAATCCATATTTCTTTTCAGTTGTTTATAGGTTTATCGTTAATACCGAACAAAATCCTCACGCATCAAATGGTACGATGCTCTCTTACATGGCGGCGATTTATCAACAAGCACGACCTTTCACTTTTGACCAAGTCTTAGGACAGAATCACATTAAAGATGTTCTCGTGGCAGCCCTGCAACGTGGGCGTATTGGTCATGCTTACCTTTTTTCTGGACCAAGGGGCGTAGGTAAAACGACAACAGCACGGCTTTTAGCCATGGCTGTGAACTGTGAACACAAAGACCCTGCGAAGCGTCCTTGTGGGGCTTGTGAATCGTGTCAGCTTGTACGAAGTGGCAATCACCCAGATGTCACCGAGCTTGACGCAGCTAGTAATAATTCCGTCGAAGACATTCGTGATTTGCGCGAAAAAGTCCGGCTATCCAGTATGCGTGGTGGCAAACGTGTTTGGGTATTAGACGAAGCGCACATGCTAAGTCGCGCCGCATCGAACGCACTCCTCAAAACGTTAGAAGAGCCACCTGACAATCTTGTTTTTATTCTCGCCACAACAGAACCAGAAAAATTACCACCAACAATCCTTTCACGCTGCCAGCATTTCAGGTTTCGCAGACTCTCTGAAGAAGAAATTAGTAGTAAGTTGGGGCGGCTTTGCAAAGAAGCTAACGTCAACGCTGAACCTTCTGCACTTTCACTGGTAGCAAGAGCTGCCGATGGTGCCATGCGCGACGCAGAGTCGTTGCTCGAGCGTCTTTTAACGTCAGGTGAAGCAATCACGCAGCACATGGCAGAGGAAGCTCTAGGATTACCCCCGCAAGAACGAATGCAAGAACTCGCGCGTTATCTTTCCGAACAACGACTCAACGATGTTTTTTCACTCGCTGCCGAACTCTATCAGGCGGGCTTTGCACCAAGTAGCTTGGCTGAAGCCTTACTTAAGACGTTGCGCGAAGCACTTATCGCCAAAGTTCAAAATATTAACACGTTTAAGCTCGAGAGCTCAGAAAACGATTTACTCCGCACAATTCATGCCCTCGATGATGAACTCGAGAGGTTTAGCAAGCGCGATAATTTGTTCGCGCTCGAGGTCGCGCTCATCAAGGCCAATAACGCGCTCACGAATAATCTACCCCAAGCTGTGATAAGTGAAGCTCAGACTGTCCAATCTCAGACTATTCAACCACCTGCACATCAAGGGACAAAACCCGACTTGCCTGATTTTGATCCATTTGCGAAACCGAAGAAACAGCCGTCAGCCGTAGCTTCGCCAGATTTTATACCCAGCTCTCAGCCGTTAGCTAGTCCGCCACCAAGTGCGCTACAACAACCTACTGAAGTAGCTCGAGAAGAGAAAATATCAACGTCACCGCCTACGTCTTCCGTCTCTGAACTTCCATTACCAACACGAAACAAACCACAAAAAACCTTTAATCCAAGCAACGAACTTCCCTTTAGCTGGCACGAAGTTTTGACACGCGCAGACTTAAAACTTAAAGCTTTCTTGCGCCCAGCGAGAGCTGAACTCCTTGAAAATGAGATTGTGGTTCGCTACGAACCCAACTACAAATTTCACTTTAGCCAACTCAAAATCAACCAAGCACACTTTGAAGATCTGATTTACCAGCTTTACGGCACAGCCTACAGCATCGTCATTCAAGGTGAAGGCGAGACGATAAGAAAAAAGTGGTAACGGGCACTAGTGGCCCGACAACTACATCTGAGCAAATTCAGAGGGTTACTCCCATTATTACAAATGAGGCGGGGAGGAAAAGAGAGGACACTGTAGGGGCGCATGGCGTTCGCCCTGCCACCAAGAACACACCATCGCAGGTTTTGCAAACATCTGAGCTAAAACCCCCACACCCCACACCCCTCGAGGACGATGATGACGAAGTTTCCTGGCAAAATGCAGCAAGATTCTCACTCGAGAAAGAACAAAGTGCAAAACGCCAAAAGCAAGAGTTTGAAAGCCAAGTCCATAAGCAGGCATCAATATTTAACCCCAATCCTCAATCTCTAACCCCTGAACCCTTACCTGCTCTACAACAACTTAAATCTCCATTATCTGTTCCAAACCCTGAGCCTCAATTCGTCCAAGAAGAACTCCCAGCTGATTTCTGGAGCGAAATCGAAGCACCGACTGTGAGTAGTTACGAGGATGACGAAACCTTTGAAACAACAACATCTACACCCATGGCATCTCGTGAAGACGTTCGGGCGACACCAAACCCAAACGCCAAACTCCCTTTCGATATGCCTCTATTTAATGAACTCCAATCGCTTTTCCCTGGTAAAATTGTGCGTATTGATGTAAAACAAAAACAAACCCAAGAAAGTGAGGAAGTAGTAGCGCAGTCTGACGAAGCAGTGAGTATTACCGAGAGCGAAGAAAACGAATAAGCTAGTCAGCATTTCAGTCTTTAAGATTTTGCTGACCTGCTGACTAGCTGAAGTGCTGAAATGCTTAAATAAGCAAGAACAACATAACGAGGAGAAAACATGAACATCCAAAAACTCATGAAAGAAGCCCAAAAAGCCCAGCGCAAAATGACAGAAGCGCAAGAAAAACTTGCCGCAATGACCGTCGAAGGAGCCTCAGGTGGTGGCATGGTAAAAGTTGTAGCTACGGGTGACGGCACGATCTCGAGCGTAACGATAGACCCTAGCATCATTAACCCAAGCGAAGCCGACCTGTTAGAAGACCTCATCACTGCCGCCGTGAACGATGCCCAGCGCAAATCCAAAGAACTACAAGAAGCCGAAATGGGCGACGCAATGGGTGGACTTGGCGGTATGGGTGGCTTAGGAGGAATGTTTTAGATTCAAAATTTAAGATTGAAGATTAAAGATTAGGTTTAGTTTTCAATCTTAAATCTTCAATCTTGAATCGCTTTTATGAAGTATCCTCCCGCCCTTATCAACCTTATTCGTGAATTAGGCCGCCTCCCTGGCGTTGGGCCAAAGAGTGCACAGCGTCTGGCCTTTTATCTTTTTAATCAATCTAAAGAAGAAGTGCAGGCACTCGCACAAGCTTTACTCGAGGCTCAAGAATATTTACGTCAATGCCGTATTTGTTACAACATCACTGACGAAGAAGTCTGCTCTGTATGCTCTGACAGTAAGCGCAATCAAAAACAAATCTGCGTCGTTGAAGAACCCTCTGACCTGTTAGCGATTGAAAGGAGCGGTGAATACGACGGGCTCTACCACGTGCTAGGTGGCTCACTAAGTCCCATGAACGGCATCGGCCCAGATCAGCTCACTATCAAGCCACTTTTAGGAAGGCTCGAGAATATCGAAGAAGTTATCCTCGCTAACGCTACAACTGTCGAGGGTGAAGCAACCGCCATGTATCTTTCCAAACTCCTTACAGATTTGAAAGTGAAAACCTCGCGCATCGCCTACGGGCTGCCTGTTGGGGGAAATCTCGAGTACGCCGACGAAGTAACCTTAGGCCGCGCCATCGCCAACCGCCGCGCACTATGAAATATAATCATAAAGGCACAAAGTTAGATGAACAGTTTTTGTTCTGTCTTCTTCGTGCCTTTGTGGTGAAAAATTCTGTGTTTCGCTAAAAGCCAGCGTGGTAAGCTCTACATTCGTGAATACCAAACCTAAAATCGCATACCAAGGCGTAGCTGGCGCGAATAGTGAACAAGCTAGCTTGCAATTTCACCCAGACTCCGAACCGATTGGCTACCATACCTTTCAACAGGCTTTTCAAGCCGCGCTCAAAGGTGAGTGTGATTATGCTTGCCTCCCTGTTGAGAATAGTCTGGCAGGATCAATCAACCAAACCTACGACTTACTGAGTGACGCAACCTTGCACGTTATTGGTGAACAGATTGTTCACGTTCACCATAACCTGATGGTAAAGCCTGGTGTAAAACTCTCTGAAGTCAAACGGGTGTATAGCCATCCGCAAGCACTCGCGCAGTGTCAGGCATTTATTGAAAGGCATAGGCTCGAGGCTATTACTGATTTCGACACCGCAGGAGCCGCAAAGTTACTCTCCGAGCTTGTTGACTCAGACCAGGGTGGTGAAGGACGCGCTGCGATTGCTACCAAACGCGCCGCTGAAATTTATGGTTTGGAAATTTTGGCTGAGCACATTGAAGACGAAGATTTTAATTATACGCGCTTTTTTATTTTGGGTCAGGACGAAGCCAAACGCGGTGAAGGTAAACAAAAATCGAGTCTTATGCTTGCCACACGTCACCAGCCTGGCGCACTCTTGGCATGTCTCGAGGAATTTAGAAATAACAACGTGAACATTACAAAGCTTGAGTCTCGCCCACGCCGTGACAAACCCTGGAGCTATCTGTTTTATGTAGACATTGAAGGACACATTGAGGACGACAACATGCAACGCACCACGGCAGGTCTCATGCGCAAAGCAGCGTTTGTAAAATTCTTGGGTTCGTACACCGCAGCACCGATGGCTCTCGAGGAAACTTAGAAAGGCAGAATTTCAAGAAACCACCAGCTAAAGCTGGAGGAATGATAAGGACACTGGAAGTGTCATGAAGACTAAAGTCAGAAACCTCGCTACGCTGCGCTGGTTTTAGTTCTCTAGCTCATCTACAACCTGGAAGCTGTCGTCCTCGTCCACATGGTCTTCAATGTACGCTGCTATCATTTCGCTACTCACATTCCCTGTGCTGCATGCAAAGTATCATCCTCTCGACCACATTCTCTGACCCCAGTATTCCTTCTGCAAGCTCTTGAATTCACGTTGCAACTTGTACGAACTCTTCCCCTTGAGTTGCTGCACTAGCTTACTCACCGCTAGCTGCGGTGGAATGCTTACCAGCATGTGCACACGATCCTTCACCACCACCCCACTGAGCACTTCCACCCTTAGCTCACTGCATTCTTGTCTCGCTATCGCACGAAACCGCACCGCTACATCCCCGCGTAATATCGGCTTGCGGTATTTCGTACACCACACGAGGTGTATCTCCAATCCAAACTTCGAGTGGCTTCCCTTTCTGTACTCTTTCATTCGCCTATTCTAAAATGCTAAAGCGGCCAGCTAAAGCTGGGGGCTCTTCCCCTCTCATATCGTGACAGTAGAAGTTATTCTCCCTCCTACATAAAACCTTCTGCATACTAGGTGATAGATTAGGGAATGTGTTCACCGGCAAGCGTCTCAGTCGCCAAGCGAAACATTTCCAAAGCTTCACAAGGTTAAAAGTTGAGCCATTTGAAGAGGTGTTGGTCGCCCTGAGA
>JBOFGY010000089.1:0-9884 GCA_051649365.1 Trueperaceae bacterium | reverse complement strand
GAAATTCGCCGTGCGATTGAAGGGATTGTCTATCCTTCTCTGCTTGCTAAACGTCACGCTGTGGATGACTTCCTGACCAAACTCGCGGCTGACCCTGAGCGCATCAAACGCCTTTGCTTTTGGGACTGGCTTCAATCTTTAATCTAGCTTATGCGTCACTTCAATAAAGAATTGGTATTAGATGCCTCCCTTGCGCTTCGTTCAAAAGCAATTCGTATAATCCGAACCCCTAAGCAACACATGAAATACGCTTTAGTTGGCATGGCTACAAAGTGAAATCCAGCTACTACGTGAGGCGAAGCAACATATGAAGTAAAAACCGATGCTCCTCGCATGCTTTAATTTCCGTGATTCACTGCAATTAATTAAATTTTTATTTTGTTTATAAAAGTCCTGCTTGTTCGCGTACAATTCGTGCAATATTAGAAATATCCTCGTCACCAAAGCCACGCTTAATAAGGCTGACCTCGAGCTGTTCCACATAGGCAGCAACGGGCATAGCTACGCCTAAGTCTCGAGCTGTCTCGAGGGCAATCCCTAAATCTTTACGGTGCAAGCGTGTTCTAAACCCAAGAGGGTAGTCGTTTTTTATCATGTTGCCCCCACGGTTCGTGAGCACCCAAGAACCTGCGGCACCACCACTAAGGGCTTTGTGCGCGGCTTCAATATCGAGCCCTGCGGCGAGACCCATCGCTAAGCCTTCAGCGACAGCAGCATAAACACCTGCAATGATGACTTGATTCATCGCTTTGGTAATTTGCCCGCTACCGATTTCGCCAACATGCGTGATGGTTCTACCCATTGCCTGTAATACAGGCATGACGCGCTCTAAAATTTCTTTTTTACCTCCGACCATAACCGAAAGCGTACCTTCGACTGCACCTTCACTTCCACCGGATACAGGACAGTCAAGCATCTCAATATTTTTTTCTAAAAGCTTCGCCGCAATTTTTTTGGTAACGAGTGGACTAATCGTGCTGACATCAATTAAAACACTGCCTGCTTTCATACTGTGAATCACGCCGTGCTCACCCAAAATAACATTTTCGACATCGGGTGTATCACTAACATTGGTAATGACAACATCTGCATCTTTGGCGGTCTCTTGTGGTGAGGCGGCGCGTTTAGCACCGAGAGTCTCGAGGGCTTCCTCTTTGCTCCGTGTACGATTATGAACCGTAACAGTGAAACCAGCTTTGAGTAAATTCTGCGCCATGGGCGCGCCCATGGTGCCAAGTCCTATGAAAGAAATGTTCATAGGTAAAGCGTAACAAAAACAGAGGAAAGGTAAAAGAGGAAAAAATGGCACGATGTTCACATCGTGCCACAACTTCGATTTTTAACCTTCAATCTTTAATGATTTTTATTCTTCACCCAAATCATCATCGTCTTCCTCAGGAGCGTCTAAGCGGGTAATGGTGTAGTTTTGTTCGCGGTGGGCCCGCATTTCGCGTTCAACGGTTTGTTTGAGTTCCTCATTCGTGGGTAAAGTGTCGTCATTACCCCATTGGATGCCTTTGTCGAGCGCAAGTTCTTTTAAAGCAATCGTGACCGAGTTTTTTGTTTTAGGTTGTTCGCTAGGACTCAGCGTTGTCGCTACACCAGCTTTAAGCTGTGCGGCACGGCGCGCAGCTATCATCGAAAGACGATAGCGTGAGTCGGTCATTTCCATCAATTTGTCGTAAGCTTCTTGGGCCATATCGTGCCTCCACTGAGTTATCAGTTCTTTGTAAGTTTGGGGATACGAGATTTAGAGGCGAGGTGTTCGTCTAAACCCTGAATCTCAAATTCTACAACTCTTTTAAGAATCCTGCAATGTCCTGGGGTGTTAAATGTGAAGTTTTGGCGCGTTCTGCCCCAATAATGCCCTTAAAGTCACGGACACTGTTGGTGAGCATGTCATTCACAATCACATAATCGAACTCTTTAACCGCGCGGATTTCCTCACGGGCTCTGGCAAGCCGCTTTTGGATTTTCTCTTCGGAATCGGTGCCACGTCCACGTAAGCGGCGTTCTAGTTCGCGCAACGTCGGCGGAGCAATAAAAATCATGATGGCTTCGGGTAGTTTTTCCTTGACTTTGCGGGCTCCCACGAGTTCTAGCTCGAGCAGCACGTCTTGACCCCGTTCTAGGGCCTCCAACACAGGTTTTAAGGGTGTGCCGTAATAATCCCCAACATACTCGGCGTGTTCTAACAGACCATCCTCCGCGAGCATGGTCTCAAAAGTATCCCTGTCATAAAAATAATACTGCTTACCATGAACTTCGCCGGGGCGTTTGGCACGAGTGGTAGCTGAAATAGAAAAAAAGAGGTTCTCGAGATCGGGCAGCGCGGCTTGGCGAATGGTGTCTTTGCCAACTCCTGAAGCCCCAGTCATCACGTACAGGATGCCTCTACGACTCATGGGCTAGTCCTTTGATCCTTGGGCCTTGATAGTGGGGTAGTCATAAGCATTCCCGAGAATGTAACACATAAGGACAGATGAGAGACAGGGGACGAGAGGCTAGAGAAAAATCTATTGTCCCTTGTCTGTATGTCTTGTTATTCAACCTAAGTTCAGAGTTATGGAGTTCATAGCCATCCTAAGCCCTTCACTTTTAGCTATCAGCCCTCAGCTTCTTACTTCTACTGGCAGCTGAGGGCTGATAGCTTCTAAAAACTAGAGTTGGGACTTGTTTACAGAAAACTCCGAATTCAGGTTATTTATGCTGGAACTTTGACCGCAGCCTTCAAGGTATCCATAAGGCTCTTAAAGGGTTTAACGAATTTGTCCACGCCTTCATCCTCGAGTTGTTGTGTGGCTTTGTCTAAACTAATGCCCAAGCTCTCAATTTTTGCGAGAAGGGCTTTAGCGTCGTTTGCACCTTCGGTGATGCGGTTGGCACCAGGTTTGCCGTGGTCGCGGTAGGCGTTCATGGTGTCAGTCGGCATGGTGTTGATGGTGTTTTCGCCAATTAAAGGCTCAACATACATGGTATCTTGGTAAGCAGGGTTTTTTGTACCTGTGGAAGCCCAAAGAAGCGGCTGTGGACGTGCACCTTTGGCAGTGAGTGCCTCCCAACGCTTCGAGGTAAAAATGTCTTGGTACATGGTATAGGCTACTTTTGCATTCGCAACGGCAGCTTTGCCCATAAGGTCTTTTGCGCCTGCTTTCTCGAGCATGGGGTCGAGCAGCACGTCCATGCGGCTTAGGAAGAAACTCGCTACAGAAAACACGCGGTTGATGCTTTCGCCTTTGGCGGTGCGAGCCTCGAGCCCAGCAATATAAGCTGCGGTGACTTCGCGGTAACGCTCGAGCCCAAAAATCAGCGTGACGTTAACGTTAATGCCTTCGCTGATAAGCGTTTGAATCGCAGGCAATCCTTCTTTAGTTGAAGGAACTTTAATAAATACATTGGGGCGGTTAAGTTTTTTCCAAAGATGACGCGCCTCGGCAATCGTGCCTTGCGTGTCTTTGGCGAGATTTGGAGAGACCTCGAGGCTCACATAGCCGTATTTGCCTTCACTGTCGTCATACATTTTTCTAAAGGCATCGGCGGCGGCGGCGATGTCGTCCACGACAAGTGTTTCATAAACTGCTTCGACGCTTTCACCGTTAATAAACTTGGCGATGGCCTCTTTGTAGTCATCGGTTTGGGCAATCGCTTTTTCAAAAATGGCCGGGTTCGAGGTGACACCGTGTAGACCATCGGTTTCGATAAGCTTGGCGAGTTGGCCACTGCTTAACATGCTGCGCCGAATCTCGTCCATATAGACGCTTTGACCGTACTGATTGAGTTGTTTTAAGGGATTCATACTTGCCTCCGAGCTAGTATTTTACGCTATTTGAGTTCTAGGTAATGTCGAGCAAAAAATATAGGTAATGTCGAGCAAAAAATATAAGACAAGGGACATAGGGGAAGGAGATTTTTAATTTCTCCTATGTCCTATCTTGTCTAGCCTTGCTAAGTCTTCTAACGTGTCAACATCTTGAAACCCCTCGAGCTCTACCTCTGCCACACGCACGCCCTCGTTCACCAGGGCCCTTGCTCCCTTGTCACCACGCAAGGTGTTCACTTCTTCAAACAGGGATTGGTCAATCACACAGGGTGCACCCAGAGTGTTTTGATAGCGTGAAAAAACAAGCTGCACCTGGCTTTCTTGCCAAGTTTTGAGCAGAAGGTGCAAATGGTCAACGGGTACAAAGGGTTGATCAGCTAAAAGAACGAGGGTTGCCTCGATGCCTGGAGTGAGAGCCTGAATGCCCGTTCGTAAGGAAGAAGCAAGACCTTCTTGCCAAGCAGTATTTTCCAAAACTTTCACATCTGTTTTCTCGGCTTCAGCGCGGTAGAGATCAGTGTATTTGCCGACAACGACAAAGGTCTTAGCCGAGACGCTGTTGGCTTTATGAATAGCCTGAAGGAGAAGGCTCAAGCCTTGGAACTCGAGGATGAGTTTAGGAGAGCCCATACGCTTACTCTCTCCACCTGCTAAGATGATGGCTGCGACCACAAAACTCATTATTCATTATAAAGACATGTGATAGCTACGCCATACTTTTCATAAAGTGCTGCTACCCTGAAGTCATGTCGCGCTTTATGTCTTACTCTCTCATACTAGCGTTGCTTACGCTGTTGTCGTCCTGTGGACTTTTTACACCTACGCTAGATAAACCCGCAGCTCTTTGTGAGGAAGGTCAAGTCAGCACAGAGGCCGAGCCTTGCACGCCACGCCCAACAGATAATGGTGATACAGGTGCCGATGATGGTGGCTCTGACCCTGTTGACCCGAACCCCGACCCTGCTTCTCCCACAGACCCTGTTTCTCCCGCTGACCCAACGAATCCCACGGAACCCACAGTGCCGCCCGCAACACCTGCAAGCTGTGAAAACACAACGGCAAGTGTAGAGGCGATGCCCGGTTTAAATTCAGAGACAACCCTAAAAAGTTGTTACACACCAGGTACCAGTGATTCTGTGTTTGTGTCTTATAAGCTCGAGGACAGCAGCGTTGAGCTTATCAAGCCGACGATTGTTTTTGACATTGTGAAGAGCGCCGCAGACAGCAGCACGACTTCGGTAGCTTATAGCCTGTTGGCTGCTTACCCAAGTGCTAATCCCGATGTTTTTCGTGATGAGGTTACTAAAGAAGATTTACTCGCCGGGCTCGAGACCGCTGTGGCCCTAAAGTTTAAATCTTCCGCAGTTAAAGGCGACTATACGATGGTTATTTCCCTCTTCAAAGACACAGATGCCTATGACGGAGCAAATCTTGTAGGGCGCGTGTTTTACCGCTTCGCAATTAAATAATGATTTATGTAACTCTCACTCATCTAACGCCCTAGACACCTAGAGTCAACATTAATGATACGTTTCTTGAAACCTAGAAGAAAAGAGCCGGAAGGAAGGAAAAGGGCTTCTAGCTTTTATTTCCTGTCTCTTACCTTTGGTTTCCTGCGTATCGCCCTTAGTAGTGCATTCGCCCAACCTTGTGCGGACGCTGTAACGATCACACCAACGACTACCGCAGATGCGTTTAACTCGAGTACCACAATGAAAAATTGCTACACCCCTAGTGCAGCAGATAAAGTCGCTTTTACGATTAAACCTAATGCTGCAAATCTCGGGGCTCCCGAGGCTGTCGTGGTTTTCGACGTGGTCTTAAACGATGAAGACCGTTACCCATCTGTCGTGCTGCAAGTTTTAGATGTCTATTCGCTCGAGGTCAATCCCGATATTTTTAGGGAGCCTGTTGAGATGGCAATGGTGGAAGAAGGACTCGAGGGTGAAATAAGTTTCAGAATGCGCGACACTGCACCACCAGGAAGCTACACGATGGTGATTTCCGTGTTTAGATTACCGGAAGACTTGCGTCCTCGAGATGTAACCTATGATGGCAATATGCTAGCTGGCCGCGTGTTTTACGATTTTAAGATTGAGAAGTAGGGAGCAGAGAGCTGAGGCAAAGGTTAAAGACAACTAAAGCCATCAGCTACAGAACTTTTACTAGTGACTAACCGCTAAAAATAGCCTTGCACTCTAACGCTCTAGCTATTACTGGAGACCAGCGTGATAATCTTTTGCGTATGATTGTTGCGGCGACACCTGAGAATCTCGCGCGAGCTGTTTTGTTGTTGCGTCAAGGTGAGCTTGTCGCGTTTCCTACAGAAACGGTTTATGGACTTGGTGCAGATGCGCGTAATCCAAAGGCAGTAAAAAAAATTTTTGATGTCAAGGGTCGCCCCTCGGATCATCCTGTTATCGTGCATCTTACTAGTGCAGCACAGTTCAAAGATTGGGCTATAGCTGTTCCTAATATCGCTTATCAACTTGCCAAAGCCTTTATGCCGGGTGCGCTCACGCTGATTTTGCAACGCTCAAAGAATGTTCCCAACCTTGTAACCGGTGGACAAGACACGGTGGGTTTGCGCGTGCCAAGTCATCCAGTAGCGCAAGCGTTATTACAAACGTTTGGCGGTGGTATTGCTGCGCCGTCTGCAAACCGTTTTGGTAAAATTTCGCCAACAACCGCTGGACATGTTTTGAATGATTTAGGCGAGGACGTGCCGCTTATTTTAGATGGCGGTGCCTGTGAGGTGGGGCTCGAGTCCACTATTCTTGATGTCACCTCAGCAAAGGTCAACGTCTTGCGCCCGGGTGGAATTTCGCTCGAGGCTCTTACACATGTTTTAGGTTATACACCTGACGTTTTAATAAAAGCAAAGGTACGTGTTTCAGGTGCTTTAGATAGTCACTACGCACCAAGTACACCGGCTTTCTTAGTGACAAAAGAAATATTGAAAAATGTAACAGGTCAAAGCGGTGTTATTTCACTTCAGGAAAAACCTAAAGGTTTTACAGGTGGATGGCTACAACTTCCTAATCATGCTACTGACTATGGACAGCGTTTATACGCAGCCCTCCGTGAGCTTGACGAAGGAAAATTTGAAAATATTTTTATCGAACAAGTTCCAGAGACATCGGACTGGCTAGCCGTGCGTGACCGTTTGAAACGAGCGGCAAAAAAACAATAGACGATAGTCAAAAATATATTGTCTATTATCCTTTGTCTATCATCAGCCTTTACGGTATGAGCAAAATTTTCCCCGCGGTGCTGCGCGACTCGAGCTGGCGTTGTGCTTCGGGAGCTTCATCGAGTGAAAACGTTGCGCCGACGTGAACCTTGAGTTGGTTTTGCTGAATCAACGTAAAGACTTCGCTAGCACGCCCGTTGAGTTCCTCTTTTGTACTGACATAATGAAACAAGCTCGGGCGTGTTAAAAAGAGGGAGCCTTTGGCATTGAGCACTTGGGGTGCAAAGGATTCAACAGGCCCCGAGGATTGTCCATAAAGTACCATCATGCCGCGCAGGGCGAGCACGTTGAGACTTTTTTCAAAGGTTGTTTGCCCTACCGAGTCATACACGACTTGTAAACCTTTGCCATTCGTGATTTGCTTTACACCTTCTTCAAAATCTGTTTCAGTGTATAAAATCACGTGGTCAGCCCCGGCTTCTTTCGCTAGCTTCGCTTTTTCTTGGCTCGAGGTCGTACCAATGACGGTGGCACCTTTGGCCTTGGCCATCTGCGTGAGCAAAAGCCCAACACCACCTGCAACAGCGTGAATAAGACAGGTGTCCCCCGCTTTTAACGTATAGGTGTCATTCACTAAAAAGTGTGCGGTCATGCCTTGCAGCATCGCGGCGGCAGCGGTGGCGGTGTCTACACCTCCTGGAATAGGAACGATTTTTTCGGTAGGCGCGTGAATGTATTCGGCGTAGCTGCCGGGGATACCCGAGTAGGCTACTCTGTCACCAACTTGAACATCTTCCACGCCAATGCCCACCTGTGAGACTGTACCTGCACCCTCGAGCCCAAGCGTGTAGGGGAGAGGAACTTTGTAGAGTCCTTTGCGCTGGTAAATATCTATAAAGTTAATGCCTGCTGCTTCTATTTTGATGGTTACGTGACCAGGTTCTGGCTTTGGGGTATTAAGGCTATCTACTTGTAAAACATCGGTTTCGCCGTGACGGTGGATGCGGATTGCTTTCATCTTTATTCTCCTCGCTCCGATTATATCCCGATTAAGTGAACATAGGAATTTTCTCGGGACTAGAAAAATAAAAAGAAGATTTAAGGCGTAATTTCTACAACCGCTTCGACTTCAACAGGCACATTAAATGGCAAACCTGCCACACCAATCGCAGACCGCGCATGTCCGCCTTTGTCTTTACCAAAGACATCTAAAATAAGTTCTGAAAAACCATTGATGACCGCGGATTGCTGGCTAAAGCCTTCTGCGCCATTGACCATGCCGAAGGCACTCAGCCAGGCAGTAATGCGGTCTAAAGAACCGAGCTTTCGTTGCAAACTCCCCAACATTGCGAGTGCAACAAGCCTGGCTGCTTCATGCCCTGTGCTACCGTGAGGTCAGAGCTGACTTTACCTGTTATTGCGACAGAACCATCAGGATTGAGCGGCAAATGACCTGACACGTAAGCAAACTGGCCGCGCACACGAACTGACTCAAATTGTAGAACGACACCACTTGGTACTTTCATTGCCTGCGCTAAAACGAGACCTTTTTGCTCCAAAATTTTCTCAATAAACATAAGACCCCTCAGATGTAGATTTCGCCTTTAAGGAACAGAGCGCAGTAGCCCCCTATTTTCACGCGCTCGCCTAAATCTTCACAGAAAAGCTCACCGCCACGTTTGGAAAGTTGTTTTGCGTGCAACGTTTTTTTGCCAAGTTTTTGAGACCAGTAGGGAACCGGGGTGCAATGTGCGGAACCTGTCACGGGGTCTTCGGAGATGCCAACTTTAGGTGCAAAAACCCGCGAGACAAAATCAACTGTGTTTCCCTTGACCATCACAATGACACCAAAGCCATCTTTAATTTCTTTGAGTTTTTCGTGATTGGGTTTGATAGCTCCTATGGCTTCTTCGTTTTCATAAAGGGTAAAGAAGAAACCTCCAGACTTGTGAAGCTCGAGGGGCCTGCTGCCTAATGCCTCTACCAAAAACCTGTCATCACTATAAGTCTCTGGTGGACGGCTAGGAAAATCCATCGAGAGTCAATCACCGTTGCGTGTTACTGTCAGGACACCGCTCATCGTTGAAAAATTCACCTTTTGAAGTTCTGGCTGCAAAAATTTGAAGACTGCGTAAGCACTTGCTAGTGTGGCGTGACCACACAAGTCCATCTCGACTTCAGGCGTAAACCAGCGTAGATGATAACCCTCAACGGTGCGAACGAAAAATGCCGTCTCAGCAAGATTGTTTTCAACAGCAATGTTTTGGAGTGTAGCATCATCCAGCCAGCTTTCTAAAGGGCAGACTGCCGCAGGATTTCCCTTAAACGTTTTGTCTGTAAAGGCATCAGTTTGGTAAATCGGAATACGCATAGGTTGACCTCATAGTTTTTTTGCGAAAGATGCAAAAGTTTTTAATGTTTCTTCATTGCGACGGTAATATGTCCATTTGCCAATGCGGGTTGGAATGACTAAACCTGCTTGCTGAAGGAGTGTCATGTACTGGGATGTCGCAGATTGTGACAGTCCAGTTTTTGCCTGAATGAATGCTACACAAACGCTTTGCTCAAAGCCTTCAACCTCTCGGTGGGGTGGAAAATGTTCTTCTGGGTCTTTAAGCCAATTTAGTATCTCGAGTCGAATTGGATTACTTACTTAGTGCTTTAAAAATTAAAAGTTCATCCATCACCTTACCCTACCTTGAAATGTGTAAACATATCAATAAATCGTGATATGTAAATAGATATATCTACAATTTGCGATATGTCAATAACATTAGGAGATTCATGATGATAATGCGCGTTTGGCACGGTTGGACAACACTAAGTAACGCTGACACCTATGAAACTTTGCTTCGAGAAGAGATTATTGTG
>JBOFGY010000088.1:0-4350 GCA_051649365.1 Trueperaceae bacterium | reverse complement strand
CCTTTGGTTCCAATAATGCGCCAAGTGCCTTCCCATGATGTCCCTAGACCTTCAGAGCACCAACTGCCTTGATAGTTGAACTTTACGTCGTCGTCCATATCAAATAAAGCTATTGCCGAAGCGTCTTGGCTATACCAAGACCCTCTCGGATTCCATTCTTTTGCGTAAACACTCCTAGCATTCTTCTCTAGCAAGAAGCGAGCCGTGTCAAAAGAGTGAATCGCCATATCTTTTAACAAAACGTGGGGCATCTGCTCACGAAAACCACCAAAATGTGCACCAATATAAAAGTCTACATTGACGGTTGTGATTGTACCGAGCCATCCTTGGCTTAAAAAGCATTTGAGACGGCGCACATTATGGGTGTAACGCCAATTCTGCATTACAGCGAAGAGTTTACCCGCTTTTTGAGCTGCCAAGATCATTTGTCGAGCCTGCTCTAACGTGTCTGCCATTGGTTTTTCACCTAGCACATGACAACCATGTTCTAAAGATGTATTTACAACCTCAAAATGTGCTGCTGGAATCGTGCAGTCAAAAACAATATCGGGTTGGGCGTTTGCCAACACGCTTTCAAGCCGTGTTCCCACAAGGGCTTTAGGTGCATAGTCCTGTTGACGCTTTTTAGCATTCTCTTCTACAACATCTACAAATCCTACTAGCTCGAGTTCAGGGATAGATTTCAGGGGCTCGAGCCACGTCGCACTAATCGCCCCACAACCAACAAGTACCGCTTTCATTTCGTCTCCTTCTAAGCTTTTAGGATTTAACCGCACCCGAGGTAAGGCCAGAAATGACGTAACGCTGTGACACCAAAAACACAACGAGTGGGGGCAACATAGCTAAGGTTGAAAACGCCATGACTGCGTTCCAGTCTGTGTTGTTACGCCCGATGAATGTCCACAAACCTGCAGTTACTGGACGAAGCTGGTCGTTACTCGTCAAGGTGATCGCAAAAACTAAATCATTCCAACCAAACAAAAATGTAAAAATGGCCGCGGTTACAAGTCCTGGAGTCGCTAAAGGAAGCATGATTCTAAAAAATGCACCCCAAGCACTACATCCATCTATACGAGCAGCTTCCGTGAGCTCTTTGGGCAAGGTAAGAAAAAAGGGGCGCAACACCACAAGCGAAAAAGGCAAAGCTAACGCTGTATTAGCCAAAATCAAGCCGAGGTAATTATCGGTTAACCCCAAACGGCTGAAAATAACAAAGAGTGGTGTAGCTAGCATAACGGCAGGAAACATAAGCGAACTAAGACTTACAAGGATAATGACCCATTTACCACGTAAGGGCAAATGTGCAATTCCGTAAGCTGCAGGTGCTGCCATAAGGAGTGTAAGAATGGTTGTACCAAAACCAACGATGGCACTATTCAAAAAATAGCGAGGAATGTTACCACTGTTTAGGGTGCGTGCCCACACGCTCCAGTCTGCGCGAGCTGGAAAAAATTGAGGCGGATAGAGAAAAATGTCGCTCTGGGGTTTAATGGCTGTCGTGAACATCCAATAAATTGGAAATAAAAATAAGCCCAGGAGCAGTAAGCTGAGAAGCGTTAAGAAGTAGTTGCGTTTTATTAACATTAGTGTTGCTCCTCATTTTTTATGTTCCATAGATAAAGCAGCGAAATGCCGAAGAGAACTGCAAAAAGAAGATTAAGTAAGGCTGCACCTTGACCAAACAAAAACTTTCTAAAAATCTGCTCAAAAGCAACGGTTGAGATGAGGTGAGTTGCATTAAAAGGGCCACCCTGTGTTGTAGACCACACCACATCAAATACTTTGAACGTGTAGATGAGTCCCAACAAAAGCACGGCTACAAGCGCAGGTCGCAACATGGGTAAGGTGACAAAGCGAAATTTGCTTAGGTTGTTTGCGCCATCAATGGAAGCAGCCTCATAAAGTTCTTTAGGAATCCCCTGAAGACCTGCTAAGAGTAAAGCCATATTAAACGGAATACCGAGCCAAATATTGATAGCCGTAATAGCAGGTAAAGCCAGATTCACATCCGCAAGCCAAGATACTTTCTCCTGCGTCACTCCAAGCGTTACAAAGAGCCAGTTTGCAGCTCCTGCCTGACCATCGAGTAGCCACCGAAAGATTGCACCCACGACAATCACAGGGATTGTCCAAGCCACAAGATACAGGCCACGCATCCACTGACTACCTGGAAATTCAAGATTATAAAATAAGGCGAGAGCAAGTCCGAATAAAAGTTGAAAAAAGATAGAACCTGTTGTGAACAATAAGGTATTACGAATCGCTTGTAACACGACAGGAGTAGCAAGAACTTTTTGATAGTTTTCAAAACCAATCCAGTTACCGCCTTTTAATAGATTGGCAGCCTTCAAATCTTGAAAGCTCATACTGATATTAAAGAAAACGGGATAAGCGATGAAGAAAATAAGAAAGAGCGCGGCGGGTAAAACAAAGGAGTAGTTAATAAGTTGACGAGACCACAACCTAAATTTATGATTTTTGGCCCTGTCTTTGCGTGATGTGTAAGTAAGCTCTTTCATGATTTAATTATTATCTCACTTTAAGAAAAGAAATTGCTTTATTATCTTCATTGCTAGGTAGAGGACTCGAGGCTACTCGTACGCCTCGAGTCCATGTTGCCTTTAAGGAAGTAAAGGTTCGATAGCAGCCGCGGCAGTTGCTGCTGCATCCTCAGGTGTGACTCCTGCAGCTAAAACACCTTGCACCATATTCATAATTTCAGCAGAAATTTCTGGGTAACTAGGTCCATAGGCTCTGGCTTTGGCTACTGCCACCTGATTGGCAAACACAGCCGTTACAGGATCGTCAGTAAATGCAGGGTCATTAGCTAAATCTTCGCGGTTCACAATGTAACCTGTCGAGATGAGTGCAGGCAGAAGATTTTCGGGCTCACTTACCCAGCTAATCACGTCCCAAGCAGCTTCTACGTTGTCGCCATTCCCAAGCGCGAAGTTTTCGCCTCCCAAAATCGAAGTGGGTGTACCGTTATTCGGCCAATCCGAAACATTCCAAGTGAATTCGAGGTTGGCTTCTTCAAGACCAGGAACTTGCCAGGGCCCATTAATTTGCATGGCACATTTACCGGCCATGAATTGGTTGTTCACATCGCCTTGCCCCCAATTGAGTACATCTTTAGGAATGCTTTTATCCTCGTTCATCATAGCGTTGAGTAGTGCAAGAGCCTCAACACTCTTATCATCACCAATGGTGGGAATATCACCACCGTTACCCCAGATAAAGGGCAAAAAAGTAAACGTTCCCTCTTCACTATTAATCAGCGACAAGCAGAAACCCGCGCGGTCACCTGACGTTAATGTTTTTGCGGTTTCGCGAAGTTCATCCCACGTCTTAGGGGGTTCAACTCCGGCTTCTTCTAAGAGTTCTACATTGTAATACAGTGTTGTAGCATTACTGCCAAAAGGCACACCATAATTCTTACCGTCATACAAGGTGGATGACCAAGGACCTTCATAATAAATATCTTTACCCTCCCACTCACTTATGTAAGAAGTCAGATCTGCTAGCGCACCTTGAGCAGCCATAGCTTGGTGGTCAGGATTATCAATAATCACAATATCAGGCATGGTGTTTGTAGCTGCGGCTTGAATAATACGGGGTTTTAAGTCACCGAACCCTACCGTAGTACGTTCAATAATTACATCTGGGTTTGCAGCTTCATAAGCCGCAATAAGATCATTCATTGCATCATTTGCAGCCCCAGACGTGTAGTAGTCCCACCATATGAGGGTGGTTTGTGCTTGACTCGCACCCAAGAAGAAAAGAGCAAGCAAAGCAACAATGCCATAAGAAAACGAACGCCTAAACACTTTCATAACAACCTCCGAAAAAAGCAATCTTTTATTGAGTTTAATCTACACCTAAACTAACACTTTAGTAATTTGTTTTTACCCAGATTTCCTCCTTAGTCGTGCGTTCCACAGAGACAAACTGCACGCTTGCACATTTCGCTCTTTTACAGGTTCGCAATCGAATCGTTTCGATGATAAAGTGTTGCTATCATAAGGTTCACCTTCTGTCTTGTCAATATCTCACGAATCATCATGAAGAAAAAGTCAAGGCGGACATAGGACACCGAAAGC
Source organism: Trueperaceae bacterium (assembly GCA_051649365.1). Classification (GTDB taxonomy): domain Bacteria; phylum Deinococcota; class Deinococci; order Deinococcales; family Trueperaceae; genus CAVTAE01. Next base: position 250 of record JBOFGY010000088.1, on the reverse strand, counting down.
TGCATGGACGTGTTAAAAAGCAAGTTACTTGGATACCTATAGGAAACAACTTAAAAACTGAGGAAGGAAAGACAAGAATGCCCACTATCAAAGATGTTGCTAAACTTGCAAGGGTTGCACCTAGTACCGTCTCGTATGTATTAAGTGGTAAACGACCTATCTCGAGTGAAGTGAGAAAACGTGTTAATCAGGCAGTTGACGAATTATCTTTCAAGCCTAACCGTGCGGCGACACAACTACGCACGGGTAG
>JBOFGY010000087.1:0-2160 GCA_051649365.1 Trueperaceae bacterium | reverse complement strand
CTGTCTGCTCTTTATTGATTTCGCAAGAGCTCTAGTTCTCTTGAGGTTTGTCATGTAAGCTAGTCAAAAGAGTAAGGGAGTTAAAGAAGAACTGTTTCGCCATATCTAATCTCTCTGGGTAGTTTAATTTTTGCCAAATCACTTGGTTCTGTTGCTGTGAGTGGGCTTATCTCAATGATTGCGTCCACTGTTCCATCGTTCTTACGTGGTACCTTCACACCCTGTTGTTCGAGCCACTTTGCTGCGCGTTCACTTTGTAGTTGCATGCTCGTGGCAGGGCTGTCATCGCCTCTAGCGTTTTTGATGGGCGCAAATTCTTCGGTGCGGTTTGTCTCAAGAATAATCGCATGGTTGGCTAAAGGTAGCGCGTCAAAAATGAAACGCTCGAGTTTTACCGCATTTGGTTTGGGTGGTTTCACTATATTGCCGCTTTCATCCACGTGCGCTACTGATTTAATCGCGCGGTGATAAGGAAGTTGGGCATCTGTGCCGCTCGTGAGGCGGTCAATAAACAACACCGAAATAATATGAATGGCCACATTACCTGTGTTAAAGGCGAGGCTGCCATCATCGTTGCGAAGTTCAGCAAGTTCGTTAGGAATATCAGAATATTCGATAACGCTCATCTTGCCGTCTTGTAAACAAAAATTCCCCACTTTTTCTTTCGCGTGACTTTTGGGTAGCATCTTTGCCGACATTTCAGCTTCGTCGAGCGCGTGCAAGCCAATAAAGAGCGGGTCAATCATTTTGACGTTTGGATTATCTACTTGAATATAGCTAAGATACTCAACGCCCCGTTTTTTCATATCACCTAATGCACCACTGCGGCGCAGTGCGCGTAAGCTGCCGCCGTGACCGTCAGCGTTGAGTGCCAGCTCGCCTTTGCCAGCGAGCAAAAGTTTTCCGTTTAAAGCAATGCTTGGCAACGTGCCTTGTGGGAAGAACATAACGTTGCTGGACTCGAGCCCAAAATAGTTGTTCTCTTTGAAAAAAGCCCTCGTTTGAGCGTCATTCATAGGACTTGTCATGATGTACCAAGGAATTGTCACCTGAGTTTTATTACAGTATTTTTCTTGTGCTTTGCGAAGTTGCTCGGCAAACGTTTGAAAGAGGGATTTACCGCTCGCAGTTGCTGTAAACATGCCTTTCGGACCGTCATAGCCTAAGCGCGTGCCTTGTCCACCTGCAACCGTAAACGCTGCGACTTTGCCCGCAGCAATAAGCCTTCTGCCTTCGCCTTCTGCCTTGGCATACTTTTCAGCATGTTTACCTGCTTTAGCAGGGTAGTAGGGTGCAGGCATGATTTGTTGCGAAAGGGCTGTCTCAGGTGTATTGAGAACATATTCTCCAATGAGAGTCTCGAGCATCGTCCAATCTTGGGCCTCGAGTTGCTCGAGGAGTGTCTTCTGTTCCTCAAAAGAAAGCGTGTCATAAAAGCGCAACAAGTGCTCTTGGCCGTGTTGGGCAAGTTGGTCGTAGATGGCTCCAGCGCGTTTGTCGGAGGATCGAGGGATGGAAAGGGAAGAACTCATCATAAAATTAAGTCTAAACGAAGCTCACATGAAAAATAAGTGCATTGCTCACGACCCCTTTGTAGTTCTTTGGTGTACCTTAGTTGTGACCTTCGTGAAACTTTGTGCAAGATGGCTTGCAGTAGTTATGATGGCGCATTGCTATACTTTTTTTACTATGACTGCTTCTCTCGCGACTGCCCCCTACCCTGCTACCGTGCCATTTCCTACCCTTTACATCCGTGACGCAAAACTTAAACCTATTGCTGACAAAGTTTTAGAAGGTAAGCGCCTCAGTTTTGAAGAGGGCATGACGCTCTATCACACCTCAGATTTCCCAGCCCTAGCACGTCTCGCCGACATCGTGCGCGAACGTAAAGTGGGAGATAAAGCTTACTTTGTCCACTCACTACGTTTGTCGCAAACGAATATTTGTTATGTCAATTGCACCTTTTGTGGTTTTCAGCGTAAGTTTGGGGAAAACGGCGTATGGGACTATGATTTAGAAGATGTTTGGACTTACGTAGATAAGTATTACCATCCCGATCTCACGGAGATTCATATTGCTTCAGGGCATCACCCGAAGCGTGACTGGCAGTATTACCTCGACCTCGTGCGCGGGTTAACCGAGCGTTATCCTGGCGTGCAA
>JBOFGY010000086.1:0-1807 GCA_051649365.1 Trueperaceae bacterium | reverse complement strand
GTCTCTGCTTTATAAAGCTGGTGAGCAAGCAGAAGAAAAACACTCGAGGTCCAGGTATAAGCCACGTCGCGTAAACCTTGACCTGTTAGCGCATCGAAGTTTTCGGCAAAACCGTACTGTTTACACATATCACAGAAGCGGACGCTGATATCACGGGCTAGTTCGTGATAACCACATGCCTCGAGTCCTCGCACAACGAGGTGAGTTGAAGGAGCCCAGATAGGACCGCGCCAATAACCGTCAGATTGATAGTTTGGACTCGAGGGTAATTCTGTTGCTAAGCCATGAGGCGTTAAAAACGTCATAACCGTTTTGCATAACGCCTCCTGTATCGTTTCAGGCAACCGCTTTCCTAGGAGAATAGGCAAACAGTAAAGCAAGCTGTCATTTGCGACAGTTTCTTGTGTTCGGGCTAGTTTTGCTACAAACCTCTCTCCCGTCCAAAGCTCGGAAATTAAAGATGCTAACAGTACGTCAGCTTCATTTTTCCAGTAGTTTTCTTCATTCGTACTGAGTTCTTTGGCAAGGTCGGCGAGTGTATCCATTTGCAAGACGAGAAAAGCTGCCAAATCGGGGGCGACCAGTGGCACACCTGCGTCAAACATCGTGCCATTGTCCCAGCCGCTATCATTGCCATGTAAGTAATAGGGTAGAGCCTGTTCTGGCAGACGGCGATAGTTGAGCCACCACTTTGTGAGGCGCGACAGAGAAATGTAAAGGGTTTCGAGCACCTCCCTAGAAGGGGTAGAAATGTTAAGCATTTCGCGCACTGTCCAACCGTGAATGGGGGGCTTGGTGAAATTGTAAATGACCTCAACATCATTGACCGAATCTGGATAACAACCGTGCTCATCCTGGTAATCCGCGATGAGGAGCAATTGATCCCAGGACAATTCACTCTTCCCTTCAATTAAAGCAAGTGCGTTAAAACAGTGGTCCCAACTCCACACGCTGCTCATCCACCCTTTTGACATGAGCATGGCTGGGCGTTTGAGCAAACCATAAGGCTCAACAACAGAAGCCCAGTTGATGTAGGCTGCAAGTTCCCTTGTTTCTTGCCAGGCACTGGTCACAGGCAAGGTTTTAGAAAGCCACTCTTCAAAAGCTGCTTTCGCGGCACTAAGGCAGGTTGCAAAGTTTTGATGAGATTCTGCTACAAACGTCGTCGTTTTAACCTCATGAAGTGCAAGCTCCCAAACACCTGTATCATCAGGGAGAATGGTTAGACGCACGTCTTCTTTAACATTTGCTCGCCACACGCCTATTGTTTCTAGTTTGCCTTGTAGATTCTCGAGAACATAGCGACGGCTGATGTCAAAAATATTGAGCGACAATTGGTTGTCGTGTTCCGCGAATAATACAGTGTCATAGAGGGCCTTTAGCTCGAGTCCCAAACCTTTCCCGCGCAACCGCAAGCAGCGAGGTGTCTCAAAACAAAATTCGATGTAGTTACCTTCAGCATCTGACCAAGTGACGGAAGTAGGGTTTGCCAGTGTAGTCAACGCCGTTGTACGGACTAAGGTTTTACTATTAAGCGGTTGAAGTTGTAAAAAAGCGTGGATCGTACCTGGGCGAGCATCATAATGGGAACGTAGATAAAGTGTTTGGATGGAGCTTGGTAGCGCAGCGTGTGACTTTGCGACTGGTGAAAGGGAAAGTCGCGAACCATAGGTGCTAAAGGGGACTTGCTCTATTGCAAAAGTAATCATAGTGTCCTTTCGTTAAAAAATCTAAAACGTTTTAGGAATCATACTCGAGTTCGCTTTCTGAAGCAAGCTCTCTACACAGTATTTTCATTCCCCAAAGT
>JBOFGY010000085.1:0-2588 GCA_051649365.1 Trueperaceae bacterium | reverse complement strand
CTGCGGCACCTTCAGTAAGACGCATGGCTAGAGAGATGGGCGTAAGTTTGCAGGAGATTGCGGGCTCAGGCATCTTGGGTCGTATTTCTGCCAATGATGTCATGCGCTTCGCTAATGGTGGCAGTACTGTCGTTACAACTGCACCAAATGCGGTTGCGCTACAGGTCGTGCAGCAACCTTTGCCCGACTTCACAAAATATGGCGAAACTGAGCGCACCGCCATGAACGGCATTCGCAAAGCTACGGTACGCTCAATGACAAACGCTTGGTCAAGTGTGCCGATGGTGACCCAGTTTGATAAAGCTGACAGCACCGAGTTTGAAGCCATGCGGAAAAAATTTCAGCCCCGTGCTGAAGCTGTTGGAGCGAAGATTACGCCCACCGCGATGTTACTAAAAATCGTGGCTTCAGCACTGAAGAGGTTTCCCGACTTTAACTCGAGCCTCGACACCACCACCAACGAAATTATTCGTAAGAAGTACGTGAACATTGGCGTAGCCGTGGACACAGAAAGTGGGCTGCTCGTTCCCGTCATTAAAAATGCAGATAAAAAAGGAATTATCGAACTTGCTAAAGAACTTGGTGACTTAGCTGCAAAAGCACGTGCCCGCAAACTCACACCTGATGATATGTCTGGCGGAAACTTCTCGATTTCAAACTTAGGTGGTATTGGTGGCACGGGGTTTACACCCATTGTGAATCCACCCGATGTTGGTATTTTAGGTGTATCACGCGGAAGTTTTGAACCTGTTTGGAATAAAGACACGAACGCTTTTGAGCCCAAAATGATGATGCCCATTTGTGTAAGCTATGATCACCGTCTTATCGATGGTGCAGGTGCAGCAAGATTTTTGCGCTGGATTTGTGAAGCGGTGGAAGAGCCCTTTTTAATGATGTTGGAGTAGGGTGTGTAGCTCGGGCCCTCGCTGTGAGGGCCCGATGCTCACGACTAACCCAAAGGCGAAGAATGAAGAATATTTATCGAGACGAACGTATCAGCTTACAGATACTGTTGCCCTACAAAACTTTCCTGATGCTCCGCGGCAATGGTTTTCAGAAGCTATTTAGCAAATTCTCAACTAGATGATTATTTCCCTAGATCCCGGTCAAAACCTTGGTGTTGCCTTTGTCGAAGAAGGTGGACGTTTGCTATGGTGTGAGGTCATTACACTCGAGATTCTCTACACCCTCGATGTACCACCGAGTAGTACCTTTGTTGTAGGTGACGGCACAGGGCATGAAAAAGTTTTACACGTTTTGCGTGACCGCGGTCTTCCTTATCACGTGATGGATGAAAAAGGCACGACGCTCGAGGCTCGAGATCTTTATTTTAAAAACCACCCCCCCAAAGGGCTCTTGCGCTTCCTACCTAAAGGCATGTGGGCCGCTCCTAGAAATTTAGATGATTATGCAGCCTACGCCATCGCCCTACGCTATTTGGAACACCATCAAAGCCCCGCATCTTGAACCCTGCGCCCTGACCCTTCTAACTTTTAAGCTTTTACTCTTTACTAGCTTTGTTCCAAACAATGAACGACCCTTGAACTTGTATTCTTAAACACAGTACAAACTTTCTGTTATAGTGTGCCAAGTCCTTTTCGGAATGCTAAAGTTGTCAGTCCCATCCGAAAAGACCCTATTTATGAAATCAGGTAAAGTCTGTGAGGAGATATTACCTGTTACAAGGAGGAATATGAAGAGGTTACTTGCTTTGTTGGTGATGCTAGCGTTTGGTGCGACGCTAGCACAATCAGGACCAGATACGTTCGTCTATCAATCATTTGGCGACCCTGACACTCTTGACCCTGTTCAAGCCTATGATGCTTCTTCAGGTCAGGTTATAGAAAATGTGTATGAAACACTATTCGGCTATAAAGGTAACAGCGTTACCGAATATGACCCCAGACTCGCTGAAACTTACGAAGCTTCAGAAGATGGATTAATTCACACTTATAAACTTCGCCAAGGTGTTTCTTTTCATAGCGGTAACCCTTTTAGCTGTAAAGATGTTGAATATTCTATTCAACGCGCACTCGTGACAAACCCTGCCGACTCAGGCATTGGTTATACCTTCGGCTTACCCCTTACAGGTTACGAAGCTAATGCAAATGATGCTTTAGGAGAAGAAGCGACAGAAGAGCAATTTAACGACTACTGGACAACCGTAGAGGACAGTGTTGTCTGCGTTGATGACTACACAGTGCAATTTAACCTCACAGGCCCAACGCCAGCTTTCTTCGCACAAATGCTTTTCTATGGAGCTTCGATTATTGATAGTGAATGGGCAAAAGCTAACGGTGAGTGGGACGGCACAGCAGCAACCTGGCGCGATTGGGTGGGCAAAGACCTTCGTGAAGGTTATTTGCAAACCAACATGAGTGGTACAGGTGCTTATAAGTTCGTTGCTTGGGAACCTGGCATTCGTGTTGTAGCAGAAGCAAATGATGCGTATTGGGGCGGCGCACCTAGCATTAAAAATGTTGTTATCCAACAAGTTGAAGATGACGCACCAAAAATCCAAGCACTCAAAGCTGGGGATGCAGACCAAATCATTTTGGGTTCACGCTCTGCTCTTCCACAAGTTGAAG
>JBOFGY010000084.1:0-5874 GCA_051649365.1 Trueperaceae bacterium | reverse complement strand
AGCCGGACGATTGTCCAAAAAGGAACGGAGACACGGCTGGCAAAAAGAGCTTTACTAAGTTGGGGTTCTGGATAACTTACGAACGCTTTAGCTGAACGGACGCTGTTCATATAAAACCTCCTTTAGGTGCATTTAGCGTAAAGGGCAGTGCCGCAAAGTACATTCGGAAAAAGTGGACTCGAAGTGTCCTATATTTTCTGACTCGAGTTACTTAGGTGCCGAGCGTTGTCAGGCTAATAAAAGTTGCAAAAGCTGATGCTGAAAAAACATCACGACGACTCCATACACCATATGCCCAATCATAAACGAGAGGATAAGCGGATAGGCTTCGCGGTACGAGGTAACAGGGTGAAAGTCTGTGATGATAAAGGTTGAAATGAGGGTGACGTAAATACCCTGACCCAAACCTCCCACCAGGCCAAGCAAAGGATAAAACAAATTAAACTGCACGGGCCAGTTTGGAAAAACTGCGTAGCTCGGTGCCGCAAAGCTGCCGTAGGTAAACATCAGCACGAAGGCACCGTAGAAAAAAGCAAACAGGATACCTCCGAGTAATAATACCACTCCACCAAACAAGCGGGCTTGTCCGTCTATACGTTTTAGAAAGACCGCGCCGATTGCGCCCAGAGTGTCGTAGTAAACACCACCCCAGCTTAGCGGCAAGTAAAGAAAGACAATCATCACAGCCGTAGCGACAAGACCAGATAAGACTGAAGAAAGCGTAAGTGCAAGTACCACGTAAGTTCACCTCCTGGAAGTAGGTTGTTCGTTATTCGTAAAAACAAAGGATATTGGTAGAAAACGAAAGACTAGAAACCAACAACTAAGAAACTACAAAAAACGAAACACGAACAACGAATTACGAATCACCGCATTTCCTCACCACAAGCGGAAGCCTGGTGACAGGACTTGATTAGCGAATAAATCAATCAGGGTTGGGGCGTAAGCAACGATAACGAGCAGCACAGCAACGACAAACCAGGCATAGATATTGTCTAAAACTTTCATGATGCCTTCGCTGCGGAGATTGGCGGTGCTCGAGAACGGAATTTCAGGCACGTCTTTGTCTAGGAGTTTTTTACTGCTAAAAATCGTCCTGAATAAAACAATGAAGTAAATAATCACTGCTACCAACAAAATCACGCCACTGATGCCCGTCAAAATGCGCGGAACAAGTACGTCGTTATACGTTCCTGCCAGATTGGGAGCCAGGTTTGACAGGTGGGCGCGGCGCGGTACTCCTAAAATGCCCTGCCAGTGCATTCCGAGTGCAAAAATCATCATGCCGATAAACCAGAGCCAGCTCGTCCAGAGGGCCAAACGGTTTGAAAAAAGCGGTTTGCGCGTAAGGTGCGGCACGAGCCAAAAGGTCATGCCGAAAAACGTTTGCGTCACCGCCGTGCCTACCGTGATGTGAAAATGCCCAGGCACCCAGGCAGTGTTATGCACGAGCATGTTGAGGTTAAAACTCGCATTGACGATGCCGCCCGCTCCGCCAAAGATAAAACTAATCATCGCTAGGATTTGCGCCACAAATGAAGCGTCTCGCCAGGGCAGTTTGTCAATCCAGCCGAGTGCGCCTTTGCCGCCTCTGCGCTTACCGGCTAGCTCGAGCGAAGCCGCTACCGTAAACGCGGTAAGCAAACTAGGAATTCCCACAAACATCGTTAGGAGTGAATGAATCATCTTCCAGGCCGCAGGAATCCCAGGGTCAGTAAATTGGTGGTGAAAACCAACCGGTGTCGAAAAAAGTAAAAAGAGTAAAAAGGCAAGTCTCGCCAGGGAATCCGAGACGAGTTCGCCGCCTGCCTGTTTGGGCAAAAGCGCGTACCAGGAAATATAGGCCGGGAGGAGCCAGAAATAAACAATCGGGTGACCTGTAAACCAGAACAGCGTGCGTGCTAACAGTGGGTCAACCCCACTGCGCCAACCCAGTGACCAGGGCAGCAAGAAAAAAACAACACTCACGACAAGCCCGAGGCTCGCCAAGCCCCACATGAGCCAAGTCGTCACGCTCATAAAGGTAACAATGGGCGTAGCTTTATCGGGGTTAGCGCGTTTCCAGACTTCACGCAAGCGCACGACTTCAAACCCAACCATGAGCGAACTCACGACGATGAGCGCAGCACCCAAATAAAAACCCCAACTTCCTTGCAGGGGTGGGTAAAAGGTGTAGAGAACGTTTGAGGTGTTGGCGAGAATCGCAACACCTGCAATCACTAAACCTAAAGCCGCTACGCCATACGAGGCCCACATCCACGTCATATTGGGTTTTAGGTTCATCTCACGCACGGGGAGATAAAACATAATGCCGTTAATAAAAAAGGTGGTAAACACAATCGCGTTGAGAACACCGTGCAGTGTTAAACCCTGATAGTACGATTGCAGAAACGGCAAATACTGATAGAGATTGATACCTGCGTAATTGAGAGCCTGAAACGGCCCGAGCAGCGCGCCCACTAAAAGTGCGATAAGCCCTGTGATGATGAACCACAGCGTGACGCGCTTTTCTGGATTAGCCACAGCAACTTCTGCGCGACTCGAGGAGCCAAGACTGGAAACCATGTTACTGACCTCCTAAGTTGAGAGATTGTCTGAGTGCATAAACGTCATTGGCGTTGAGGGTTTGCTTTCTCGCCTCGGCGATTTCTGAAGGTTCAAAAGGTTGAAAATTATCTTGTGTTTCCCCTAGTCTCAGGGAATAATTCAGCACTGCTGCAATCTGTTCGTCGCTAAGCTGTCTCCAGCCTGGCATAATGCCGTTGTAAGTGTTGCCAGCCACCTCAATAGCACCTTGCAAACCGTTAAGTAAAAGTTGAATTGAATACGCGCGGCCACCCTCAGCAGCAAGGATGGCGTTGATATGGCCACGCACGGGCGGGAAAGCTCCAGAGATACCTTCGCCGTTGGCCTGATGGCAGGCCGCGCAGTTTGAAGTGAATACTTGTTCACCTACATCAGCCGTTGCTTCAGGCGTAACAGCTCTTGCATACTGCGAAGCAGGTACGACCACAACTTTGCCGAGCATGTTCTGATGACTGATGCCACAGTATTCATTACACGTCAGACGAAACTCGCCCACGTCATCAAACCTGTAGTGTAAATAGGAGATTTCGCCAGGCAGCACCTCGACGTTCACATTCGTGTCTTCAATTTGAAACCCGTGAATGACATCGCGGCTTGTCAAAAAGAAATCTACTTCTGCGCCAACCGGCAGGCGGATTTCTGCGGGCAAAAAGGCAAAAGCCTGGGCAACTGCCGTCACCTGAAATTGATTGGGAGCCATGATTCTTATGCCTGGCTCGGCAAAAAGCGGATTCTGTGTGAGCTGGTCGGGTGTAGTGCGTGCGCTACGCTGGGCAATATGTGCGCCCTCAAACGCCAGCGAATAGGCAATCAGCAATACAAAAAAGAGTGACATTAAACCAGACACGCTGAGCCAGCGTCTTTCCCAACGCGCAATGCCTTCGTGTTCACGCCTTGTCATTTTCTCACCGTCATTTTTTCACCGTCATTTTTTCACCGTCATTTTTTCACCGTTATTTTTCTCACCGTCATCGTTCTGTGGGTCATATCAGCTTCTCACAACATTGATGATGTAAATACCTAACCACAAGGTCACAATGACCAACGCAAGCAATGTGGTAATCACAATCGCACCGATGGGTGCGTGTTCCAAGTCTTCGTCTTTGTCTATGGGGTCATTCATAGCAGCCCTCCACAATTTGATTTGACGGATACGTCGTAGGTTCCATCCGCATGTTCCGAGGCTAACGTCTGGCTTCCTACAAACCATCAGGAAGATTCGGACAAACTGTAGGAGAAACTCCTACACAAAGGTTTGGGGAAGTAAGTATGCTGACGGTATGAACACGATTAAAGTTTTTTTGGTAGATGACCACGCCGTCGTGCGCTCTGGGTTAAGGGCCTTACTCGAGTCCAAAAGTAATCTCGAGATTGTAGGCGAAGCAGAAAACGGCGAACGCGCCCTGGAACTTATTCCTAAGCTAAACCCACACATTGTGTTACTCGATATTTCCATGCCCGGACTAAACGGCATTGAAGTCGCCAAAAAACTCAAAGCCGCTTTGCCGTCTATAAGGCTGATTGCCCTCTCGATGCACGAAGACCTCGAGTACGTGCAAGGCTTTTTAGAAGCAGGCGGTTCAGGGTACGTGCCCAAGAGTTCACTTGAGAAACAACTCATTGACGCAATCTACGCCGTGTCACGCGGCGAATACTACGCGCCCACTAAACTCCTGTCTGAACTTGCTAGGGAAATGGCCGCGCCAAATCCTTACCGCAACGCCAAACTCACCGAGCGTGAATTAGATGTCGTGAAGCAGGTCGCGCAGGGGCGCACCTATAAAGAAATTGCTAGGGCTCTAAACATCGGTGAAAAAACAGTGGCCACGTACCGCGAACGCGCCGCAGAAAAACTGGGCATCAAGAGTCGCGCCGAACTCGTGCGCTGGGCTTTGGAGCATCACTTGCTCGAGCCCACACCCTCGTAAAAGGAGGCGTTATGTACAAGCGCATTTTACTTCCCATTGACGGCAGTGAATGCAGTAAAGTCGCCCTGGAACATGGCTTACAGCTTGCTAAAACCTTTGGGGCAGAAGTCGTGTTACTTCACAGCGTCGAAAATCCACTCACGCTTTACGCTGTACCCGAAACAATTGCCTATAACAAAGAACTCTTTGACACGCTAAAGGAAACGGGCAAAAAAACGCTCGAGTCTGCTAAAACACTTGCTGACCACCAGGGTGTTAAAGCCACCACAAATCTTGTCGAGAACGCCAGGCCGCTCGAGGCTATTTTGGAACACCTAAAAACCTGTGACCTCGTGGTGATGGGTACACACGGCAGACGCGGTTTTGAAAGATGGATGCTCGGCTCGGTAGCGGAAGGCGTGCTGCGTCACGCAGATAAACCGTGCCTGATGATTCGTCACACTGATAAAAAGAGTTGATACGTTAGAGGCATGATGTTATTCAATTTCCTTCAGGTCTTTATGATCATAAAGGTTTTATTTTTTGCCGTGTAATAAAAAAGTTAAGATAAAAGCCCCAGCAAAATCTGAGCCAAAAGAATTTTTGCAATGGTCGCCACTGGAAAAACCGTAGCGTAACCAATGGTTGGCAAATCATTCTCAGTTTGTTCACTCGCAAATGCCAATACAGCAGGCTGGGTGTGCAAACCCGAAACCATTCCAATCAGCAAACTCATGGGAATCTTGAACAGATAATGACCGAGTAACAATGTCAACGAAGTTGCACTAAGCGTCAGGACGGCTCCCAGAAAAAAGAGTTGCAAGCCACTTCCGTGCAGGAGTGTATCCACAAACGCAAAACCTGAGCGCGTACCCACACCTGCCAAAAAGATGACAAGCCCGAGCTGACGCAAGGTTAAATTTGCGCTATACGGAATTTGCCAAACGATAGGGCCGGTTCGCCCGAGTGTGCCGAGCACGAGCGCGACGATAAGCGGCCCACCCGCGAAACCAAGTGAAAAACTGAGCCCACCAGGCAAAGGAATGGTGATGAGTCCTAACAGCAAACCCAGCGCAATCCCTACACCGAGCGACATCATATCTACTTCCGAGAGGGCTTTATACGAGTCACCAAAAAAAATTGCAACCTCATTCATGCGTTCGCGTTGGGCCACCACGCGAACGCGGTCACCCAGCTCGAGTCGCATCTCACCACGCGGCAAGAGTTCACTGTCACCGCGCCGCACTCTAGTAATCAAGGCACCAAACCGTTTGGGAAGTTCTAATTCTTTCAGGGTTTTATCCGCGACATCTGTGTTTGACACAAAGATGCGCCGAAAGTTTAAGGTGCTGCGGTCAAGCTCGAGATGCGCTGGCACACT
>JBOFGY010000083.1:0-2500 GCA_051649365.1 Trueperaceae bacterium | reverse complement strand
GTAGGTAGCTCTGGCATCCTGGTAGTGAATGAGGTCTGCACCTTCAATCTGGACGCTTTCATAGGATTCGGCAAAGTCTACGACAAGTTGCCACTTACCACCGAAGCGGCTTTGGAGAGTCTCGAGCCCCCCGTCAAACAGCAACTTGCCCTGGTCAATAATCAGCACGCGGCGACAGAGCTTTTGTACGTCGGATAAATCGTGGGTGGTGAGCAGCACCGTCGTTTCGCGCACGTCGTTGACATGCTTGATAAATTGCCGAATGCGCTCCTTTGCCACGACATCTAAGCCAATCGTGGGTTCATCGAGAAACAACAGAGCAGGATTGTGTAAGAGAGCCGCACACAAATCCGCCCGCATTCGTTGCCCGAGTGAAAGGGAGCGAACAGGTGAAGTAATAAATTCATCCAAGTCTAAAACTTTTTCAAACTCCGCCAGGTTTTGCTTAAAGGTCTGCTCTGGAACTTTATAGATGTATTGCAAAAGCTGCAAGGACTCAATCACGGGCAAATCCCACCACAGGGTCGTGCGCTGTCCGAAGACTGCACCGATGGACGCGACATAACTCTGGCGTGACTTCCAGGGAACGAAACCATTCACGTTTAAGTGTCCACCACTTGGCACGAGTAGACCCGTAAGCATTTTGATGGTTGTAGATTTACCTGCACCGTTTGGCCCCAGATAGCCAACCACTTCGCCTTTAGCAATTTGAAAGGACACGTCATCTACTGCTTTAATCGTCCTCGAGTCTCTCGTTAAGAAGTTTTTTAGCGTTGACAACGCTCCCTGATGATGTTTGCGTACTTCAAAGTTCTTTGACAGATGTTCGGCAGTTATCATCTCAACTCCCCGTGCTTTGATAATGCTTTAGCGCGAATCGCCAAAAGAGCAGTGCTATCCCAAAAACAAACAATCCAGCAAAGGGCGCAAGAAAGTGTGCAACATATGGAAAGTTAAACGGATCAGGTTTGTTCAAAAAATAAAGAGCAGGATAGTAATTAAGAAAAATCGCAGGCACGATAAAGGTAAAAATTCTTCTGAGCCAGTCCTGATAAATGCTCATTGGGTAAGAGATTAAAAAGTTGCCGCCAAACGTGAGGATATTCATGGCTTCGACACTCTCTACCGTCCAGAAGGTAAGGCTCGAGCCAATCACGAACAACCCACCAAAAAACAGCACCATCCCCACAATTACAAAAGGTAAATAGAGGAGTTTCCCTATCGTCCACTCAATATCATTAAGATTGAGAGCGATCACAAAAATACTCATACCTAACGTGATGCGTCCAATTCGCCTCAACGTTACGTCTGAACCGAGAATCTGCCAAAACACCGACACAGGACGCAGTAAAAACTGGTCAAAGGTTCCTTTCTTGATATTCTGCCCAAAAACTACTGGGTCAAACCCTGCAAAGAGCATATCCATGAGTCCAAAAGAAAACTCGACCAAGCCGTAAAGAAAAGCAACTTCCGCGAACGTCCAGCCGTCAATCGTCTTAAAGCGTGTCATCACGAGAGCGAGTGCGCCAAACTCTGTGATGGTAAAAATCGCCGTTGAGAAAACGTCAAGCATAAAAGATGCGCGGTACTGAAGCTGTGAACGCATCTGTGCGCCTAAAAGCCTGCGGTAGCTGCCTAAGATATGACCCATTTAATTCACACATTCCATTCAAATTGTAGGGGCGAATGGCGTTCGCCCCCATCGCGGACACAAACAAACACTGTTGATAAACACGATAAATCAACCTCCCAGAATGACGAGGCGGCGTGTTGCCCGACGCAACACGAATTGACAGAGCACGACCAGTCCAATCACCCAGGCCGTTTGCGCCAATAAAGCCCAGACAAGGTTGGCACCTGTCACCACACCTAAATAAATTTCAACAACGGTATTAAGCATGTGCGGAAAAGGTGTGAGGTAAGCAAGCGTTTGTACCCAGTCAGGAAAAAACCTGAGTGGCATGAGGAAGCCTGAAAAAAACATCACGATGATAAAAGCAAATCGCCCAATGCCCCGCGCATCTGGTGACCAGAAAGCAGTTAGATTGACCAAGAAGCGGTAAGAAAAACTAATGAGCCAACTGAGAACAAGTGTAAGAGCAAAAGCGAGCCATTGAACGACTGATGTTGGATAAGTAATATCAAAGATAAACGCATAAATCACCATAATCGTAAGACCGCGCAAGAAAAGGCCGACAATAGCCCGCCCTAAATCTTGGGCCAGCCAAAAGGTAAAGAGGCTCATGGGTTTGAGTAAATCATTGGCAATCTCGCCTTGGTGAACGGCTCGCATAAGGTCGTAAGAGCCAAAAATACTGAGGTAAACAATGACAGCTTGTGTAAGCCCCGTGTACGTGATGACATCATTGAGAGTGAAACCCTCGACAACGCTCTGATTGTTATAGAGAGCAATCAGCACGTAAGCACGCATGAGCCCAAAGAAGATATTGGTGACTAACCCCGCCACCGTCGCAGCACGGTAGGTAAGCTGGCGGCGAAA
>JBOFGY010000082.1:0-6092 GCA_051649365.1 Trueperaceae bacterium | reverse complement strand
CCACAGTCCTTGCAATGATAGCGTTGCTTCCCATTCGGGGCTTTACCATTCTTCTTTAGATTGTCGCTGCCGCAGGGATAGCATTTGATGATTTGGGTGACCATTCCCCTAGCTTAGCAGTTTTGATTGATCCATTACCGAAACTTTTTTCTGTTTCGCGGTTGTCTCTGCGGCTTCGTTGTCTGACACGAGTCGTTCAAAGTTAGGCAATTCTTTTTGATAGTCTTCGAGTAGCTTTTTCGTATCCTCGAGTTTTTGTTTTGTGTTTTCAAATTTTTGTTTGATGGTTGACATATGTCTCCTTAGCCCTGGATTCGTGAGGGTGTAACTTGCACGTCAAAAAAGTCACCTGTTACGCTGGCTGCGGTGAGGGCTTTGCCGATGATGTAAGCGTTTATGCCAGTAGCAGGTGAAGCAGTGATACCGCGTCCGACAGAATCACACGTAACATCGGCACCGACGGCAACGGCTGCGCCTGCTTCAACGGTAGCCACGCCATCAGTCTGAACGCTGAAATGTCCGTTTGTTGCGGCTGATTCGGTGGACACACCAATGATGGGGTCTGTGCTTGCTGCTGCAAGGCTTGCGCCATTGTTTGCCTGGGTACGAACTAAGCGGTACGGGCTAATGTTTGCCGTTGCGCGTTTGGGGATATTGTCACCCGTAAACATTACTTTTTCCTCCCTGCTTGTTTGAGGTGGGGGTAGCGTTTACGGGCTTCCAGGTGAAGCTGCGTTTCTGTGAATGTTTCCTTGCGCTCGAGTTTTTCGAGTCTAATTTTTCTTACTGCTTCGGTTAAGGTTAGATGTTGCATCGTGACCTCTTTCTGAAAAGTTGGGAGTGCGGAAAGGAAGCACACTCCCGAATGTGGGGGCGTGTGACTTGGAACACGCCCTAAAAGTAACTATGAAGGTTTACGCTTTTTGCTTCACGACTCGGACAAAGCGGACAGCAATTCTTGTTTCAAGTCTTCAGGACAATCGCGCTTGATGTTTTGCAGTCCAGACAACGGGATAAGCCAGTGACTATGAAAGCCGTATTGACGGGCCCCTTGGATGATGCCGCGTTCACAGTAGCGTCTTACGCTGCGGTCACTGATGCCTAGCCACCTCGAGGCTTTACCCGTGTTGATGTAGCGTTCAGGCTTCAAGTCCATCGTCTTTTATCCTTCGTTTTGCCCTCTTGTTTTTGCCTTGAAGTGTCTCCAACGCTTCTACACTTGCGTTAGGGTTTTGTAGGAATACTTCAAACTCTGGATGTGTCTCTATGGCTTCCTCGAGGTCGTGTTTCAAGTCTTGATCTATGTGGTCAAGGAAATTAGTCATGGTTCACTCTCCAACCGCCACAGAAGACACACACCCACTTTTGAAACAGGTCTAGTTCCAACGCCTTACCGCAGTCTGGACACAGCTTCTCTTGCTTCAGGTCGTCAAAGGACAGCGTTTCGTCTGCCGTGATGGGTTTGAAGCGTTTCTTGTTTGAGTCGTGTAGAGCCTTGGCTATTGCATGGTGAGTTTTAGAAGTGCGTGACCCTTTCATCATGCCGCCTTCTTTTTGAAGAGGGACGCAGCGTAGTCATCTTTATGTGTAGCGTCACTCGTGGGAGAAGGGTTATTGTCTGCAAGGTCTAGCGGTGACTTCTCGCTATACGGTGTCTGCTGTTCATGTAATAATCCTTCACCGTTATTTGATGAACACACACCATTTGATGAACTGGCGTGTTCATCAAATAAAATGCTATCTCTGTCTGTATTTTCTTCATTTAGTGAAGTCTCTTGATAACCCTTTAAGGGAGTGCTATAGGCTTTCGGCTTTCCTTTGCCACCCAATTCATGCGTTTCAATCTCATGGCGTTGCTCGAGCAATTCTTTGAGAACATCAACCGCGTAACGTTCTATGACATTTACTTTTTGAACGACGGCATTGAGAATCACCTGACGGGCTACGGGTTCACCTTTTGCTGCTTCAAGTTGTTCGAGAATAACAGTTTTAGCTTTGTCTTTTTGGCTGTACTGGTTAGGCAAGCTGACAACCTTTACTCGAGCCCTCATATCTCTTTCCTCGAGCAACACTTCAAAACCAAGCGGTGATGGTTCTTTGGCATAGGACATCTTTGTGCAGTCCAAGCGGAACACGTCACGGCCTTCTACGTCTTTGGGGTTCACACGACTAAGCGCAAACATAGCCCTTGGCGAAAAACTTTTCCCTGAGCCATATGCACCTTTTTCTGCTACGGTTTGACCTTTCTGCAATTTACCTGTGTGGTCTAGCACGACGACACAGGCATTAAGTGCTTTGGCTAAGTCCGCAAGCCCTACCAAAGCAAGCTGGACCAAGTGACCCTTGAGGGTGTCCATCCCGAGAAAAGCAGATGCAAACGTGTCAATGATAATGAAGGTCGGCGGGTTGCGCTTTAGTTCATCTTTGATGGCTTCTACATCTCTGGGAGTTAAGCCACCTTCGATGGCTCTAAGGTCAATGAGGGAGCGGTCAGCATCAGGGTAAGCTGCAAAGAATCTATTCAGCCATAGTTGATAACCGTGCGTTGTGGGGTCGTCAGCATCAAGAATCAAAACTTTGCCGTGTCTCACTTGGTAACCCAAGAAAGTGCCCTCATTTTGTGGGCGTGTAGCTTGAACGGCAAGCCAGCAAATGAGGCGAGTTTTGCTCATGCCACCAGGGGCAAAGATGTTTGTCGTATGTCCTCGAGGGATGAGATTAGTCACGCCCCACTGAGTCTTAGGTAACACCGTCACCTTATTCACCGCCATATCTACCGCCCCCAAGGGCTAGGCTTTGCCCATTCTCTTACAGGGCTACTATCGTGTTCATCTAATGCCCATTTATTCATTGAATTGGGTAAGGCTCGAGCCTCTATCACAGCACCCGTGAGTGCCTTCTCAACCGTTGCCTGTCCGTAGGTTTTGCCATCACCGTAGTGACGCTTATCCCACTTCTCACGGAAGAGTGCGGACTGTCTAAAAAGTCTGTCAATGGCTTCAGCGTTGCCACCTGTCCAGAAGTTCAGGTGAGTACACAGGGCTAAGTCTGCTTCTGAACGTGAGGCATAAGCAGACGTATCACCATTCCACAATGCTGTGAACGCTGCACCATTCTTCGCAGCTTTGGCACGTTCAATAATTTGAGAATTGCTAAGGCTTAATGGCTGCCTTCTCACGGGCTGCTGCACACGCTGTTCTTTGTCATCAAAGAGTGTCTTGTAAAGCGTTTGTAGGGCTTCGCTTCTGTCTTCGATGGTGAGGGGCGTTACTTCGATGTGAAAGCCCGTCATGGTGAGGAAGCGGCCACAGGGGTACACTTCTATGTCCATATGGTCATTCGCCTTTTTCTTGCGTCCTGAAGGAAACTCGGCTTTATCTAAGACGCTTATCCAGATGTGACAACCCTTGCGACTCGGTGAGAATTCACTGTAGCTGTTGAAGTAAGCAAGGATGGCGTTTGCTGCTTCTGGAATGCCTTCGCCTTCGTACTTCTTCCAGTCGAGGTCTACGCCCACATATGGATCATCTTTGCTGATGACAAACCCGATACCGTCATAGCCGCCTTTGAGGAAGCAGGCCCACACGTCTTCAAAGGTTGCCCAGGTTGTGGGATTGGTGGAAGAAGCTAAGCGTCCTTTTCTCGTGTAGGGTACTTTTGTTACTTTGCCGTCACGTTGCTCGAGTCTATAAAGCACCCATTGCTTTCTGTCTTTTAATTCTTGGGGGAGTGAATCAGGTATACTTATGGCATCGCTGCCCGAGCGTAGGCCCGATATCGTAGCTGTGTCGGGCTTCATTATGCAGTCTCCAGCCAAGCATCTAATGCTGCCTTTGGGACAATCACCCGCTTACCCACACGCTTGTGTGGTATCTCTTTCGTATCGTGAATAAGTTTCAAAAGTGTTGGTGCTGAGACTCCAATATACTTTGCTGCTGAGCGCACGTTGAACGCGCCTACTGCTTCTGTGTTTCTGGACATATAAAAACTCCAAACATTTTTACGGGTCGTGTTTATGGCACGACAAGACGACTTAATGACAAGCGCGTGACGCGCTAACCGTTAAGCCGCAATGTTTGGAGAGCGTGGTGCTATTTGTGGTCTGAGTTGTAAAGGTGGGGGAGGAGTTGCTTTAACTTCTTGCTCGAGGGTGTAGTTGGGCTTTGGTTCTTCCCTAAAAAGCCAGGTACGCAACTGTTCTGTTACTGCCTTAACTGTCAACTCGAGGACAGTTTCGGGCACACTTAGCAAGGAAGCAGGGAAGCCAAGAGTATCTAAACCAACAAACACAGCTTGTGGCTTGCCTGGTGCTTGGAAATTCAAGAAAGCAATGGCTAAAAGACTTTTTTCACTCGAGGACATTAACTTAATATCTGCAAGTGTCAGATTACGCAAGCCATTGGGCGTTTCAATTTTCGTGCAGTGGGCTATCAGCTTGAATAGGCGTACTTCTTCAGCGTCTCCACGCTTGGTGATACGCTTTGCTAAGTCAGGCGAGGGGCAAACGCTATGATAGCGATTCTCCCCAATGCTATATGACACAGAAAACGTAACAGAGCCAGCCGCATCCATTTTTATGTTTTTGAGGCGAGTTCCGTTAGCGAACAACTTTGTAATATCGTTATTTGTTCCTAGCCAGTCGTTGAAGTCTTCGCCTTCATAGCCGTCAGCCTGTTCTAACTCTATGTCCGCTATCACGTTCTCGGGTACACCATCCGCCCGAGCATTTGCAAGAATCGCGTCATAGTCCTTGAAAACACTTTATATTTTAACGTAGTTTTATGTGTATTGCAATCACTCTTTCTAGTTACATATCAGTGAACGCCGCTAACTACCCTTTATTATGGTTGCTTGTTATAGCTGTCTATAGTATTATAGACATGTGTACAAGACGTATGTCGCCTTTCATCCGAAGCGTAAGCGCGGCAAAGAACCTTTACTCTACGAAGACTTGATAGCCCTAAACGAAGAAGGTAAGAACCGCAGCGTGTCGAGGATGATAGCGATGATGGATGACTTACGGTCAAACGGGCGTGAAAGTAGATACGTCAAACACTTAATGGGGCCGCTCTTTGAACTCAAGACGCGGACACCTGACGGTGGGGCTCGAGTCTATTTCTTTCGTCTCAATAAAGACAGCTTTGTGTTGGTACGTGCTGAGGTGAAGAAAGAGAATAAAGCCAGTGAAGGACTACTCGCTGATGTTTTAGACGTGATTGAAGCTGTGCAGCAGGAAAAGGATGTTTTAGTACCCAAATACACCTATGGAGGTGATGACGATGAAGAAGACAGTTAAAAAGTATAAAGACCCTAGACTGAATGCTCTTGTCGGCAAGCCTGAAGAAATTATCTATGCACCTAAGCGCAAAGCTAAAGAAGTATTGGTGAAGTTCAGTAAGAAGGAGCAGGACGCACTAGAAGCGAGGTTAGCTGCTCAGACCCTAGCGCGGTTACTCCAGAAGGCTAGAAGTGATTCAGGGCTGTCTGTACGCAAGGTAGCAGACCAGATGGACAAACACCCCTCGAGGGTTGCCGCCATCGAGAAGGGTAGCACCGATATGGCGTTTCGTACCTTTGTCGAATACGCCCACAGTGTTGGCTACGATGTCGAGGTGACGTTAGTACCAACAGGTAAGGGTAAGCAATCTTTGACAGCTACCTTACCCACTGAGAACACAGTTGCAATATAAGGACGAATCACCTTGCGTCTCAACTTGCGTCATACTCACGTTTTTCTTTTTGAGAAAAGTTGTGGCAGTGCATTTGTAATTCTACATACTGCCAAAATACTGCCACTGAATATCTTTAATCATAGTTGCACGTAATTCTAAAACTAGACCTTCAAAAAGTCCAGTAAAAACAGGTACTTTTTAACATTATGTAACACAATTTTTCTTGACCTCATTTTGCAAGCGGAATGTCGTCTGCGTATTTTAATGAAATCGGCCACGCCTGGGTCATCCGCAACTTCGGTGCATCAATTCAAGAGAACACGGCGCCTGAGCAAGTCGAATTTGCCCCGTCCGTACATCTGACGTTTGATGAGTTTGAGTTTATTAACTTGCCCTTCAGTCTGCCCATTACTCCAAGGT